>NZ_JBSFHV010000020.1:0-170404 GCF_053597235.1 Streptomyces sp. NPDC001493 | reverse complement strand
CGCTTGAGGAGCTGCCCGGGGTCGGAGACCAGCGCCGTCACCAGCAGCCCGATTCCGGCGCGCGGCGGTCCGCCGCGCGACCGGGCCGGTGCGTCACTTCTTGTTCTGGGTGAAGCGCAGCATGTTGCCGGACGGGTCGCGGAAGGCGCAGTCGCGGACGCCGTACGGCTGGTCGAGCGGCTCCTGGAGCACCTCGCCGCCCGCTTCGCGGATGCGCTCGAAGGTGGCGTCGACGTCGTCGGTCGAGAAGATGACCCCGCGCAGCAGGCCCTTCGCGAGCAGTTCCGCCACGGCCTGCCGGTCGGCGGCCGAGGCGCCCGGGTCCGCCAGCGGTGGCTCCAGCACGATGTTCACGTCCGGCTGCGCGGGGGAGCCGACGGTCACCCAGCGCATCCCCTCGAACCCGACGTCGTTGCGGACTTCGAGCCCGAGCACGTCACGGTAGAAGGGGAGCGCCTTGTCGTGGTCGTCGACGGCGATGAAGCACTGGGAAAGGTTGATGTCCATGCGTTTCACGCTACGGGCGGCGTCATCGATCCGCTTCTCCATTCCTGACCGGTCTGGTCCGGATCTTCGCGACGCAGGCGGGGACGGCCGCGCCCGCCTCGTGGGGGCGGGCCCGGTAGGCGCTCGGGCTCTCGCCGACCAGTTCGGTGAAGCGCGAGCTGAACGACCCCAGCGAGGTACAGCCGACCTCGAAGCAGACCTCCGTGACCGACAGGTCGCCCCGCCGCAGCAGCGCCTTCGCCCGCTCGATCCGGCGGGTCATGAGGTAGTTGTACGGGGTCTCCCCGTAGGCGGCCTTGAAGCTGCGGGAGAAGTGGCCCGCCGACATCAGGGCGGTACGGGCCAGCGCGGGGACGTCCAGCGGCTCGGCGTACTCGCGATCCATCCGGTCGCGGGCCCTGCGCAGTCTGCGGAGGTCTTCCAACGACGTCATCCGGCCACCTTCGCACAAGGTCCACCGGTCGCGCCCAAACCTTCACGAGATCCGGATGGCCTGAAAGCGGCCCCAGGGGATGATCGAGGGGATCCGGGGTATGAACCGGGCTCGGGACGGTCCACGCACGGAGGAGCCCCCCGGCGGACCTGACACCGCCGGGGGGCTCCTCCCTCGTCTCCGGCCCGCACGCCGCAGACGCGTACCGGGTCGGCGCACCGGGTCAGCGCACGGAGTTAGCGCACGGGGTCAGCGCACGGAGAAGTCGTACTCCGTCGTCGAGACGTACTCCTCGCCCGGCCGCAGCACCGTGCTCGGGAAGTCCGGCCGGTTCGGCGAGTCCGGGAAGTGCTGGGTCTCCAGCGCGATCCCGGCGGACGGCACGAACGGGCCGTCGCCGAGGTGGTCGGCGGTGTAGAGCTGGATGCCCGGCTCGGTCGTACGTACCGTCAGCGCCCGCCCGGACCCGGCGTCGTACAGCTCGGCGGCGACCTCGGCGAGCTCGCCCGGGGTGTCCAGCACGTAGTTGTGGTCGTACCCCGGGCCCACCGGCTTCGCCCGGCGGAAGTCGAACCGGGTGCCGTCCACGGGAGCGAGCTCGCCGGTCGGCAGCGAGGCGGCGTCCACCGGGGTGATCCGGCCGGCCGTGATCCGCAGCTCGTGCCCGAGCGCGCTGCCGGTGCCCGCGCCCGCCAGATTCCAGTAGGTGTGGTTGGTGAGGTTCACGACGGTCGGCGCGTCGGTCGTCGCCCGGTAGCCGATCCGCAGCGTCCCGCCCGGCTCCAGCGTGTACGTCACCGAGACCGCGAGCCGCCCGGGGAAGCCCTCCTCGCCGTCCTCGGCGACGAGGCGCAGTTCCACGCCGCCGTCCACCTCGCGGGCGTCCCAGACCCGCTTGTCGAAGCCGCGCGCCCCGCCGTGCAGCTGGTTGGGGCCCTCGTTGGCGGTCAGCCGGTGGGTGCGGCCGTCGAGCGTGAAGGAGGCGCCGCCGATGCGGTTCGCGTACCGCCCGCAGACCGCGCCGAAGAAGGGCGAGGCGTACGTCGTGTACCCGGCGAGGTCCGGCAGTCCGAGGACGACCTCCCCGGCCGTCCCGTCCCGGTCCGGCACCTCGACGGACTGCACGATCGCGCCGTACGTCAGCAGACGCACCCGGGTCCCGTCGCGTTCCAGGGTCCAGCGCTCCACGGACGTGCCGTCCGGGAGGGTGCCGAACGCTTCGCTGCTGATCGTCGTCGCACTCGTACTCATGATCGGACTTTACGCTGGTGGGGCGGGTGCCGTGACATTGCGGTAGGCGATCTCCGCCAGCCGGGCCTGACCGTCGCGCCCCGGGTGGAACCAGTCCCACGGGCTGAGTTGGGTGCCGGTGAACGGATAGTCGTAGACCGCGTCGCCGTCGTACCGGCAGAGGTCGTCCTCGGCGCACACCTCGCGCAGCACCTTGTTGTACTCCACCACCCGCGCGCGCACGGCGGCCCGCCGGGCGGTGGCGGCCGTGCCCATGTCGTCGGCGTCGGCCAGCATCGACTTGCAGATCCCGAGCTTCCACACCTGCTTGCCCAGCGGGCTGCGGCGCCCGGTCGACCAGAGCCGCCACAGGTCCGGCACGCTCGCCACGTACACCTGCGCCTCCGGGACGGCCGCCCGCAGCTGCCGCAGCGAGAGGTCGAAGGAGAACCGGAAGTCCTCGACCGGCGTCATGGAGGCCACCGATCCCCGGCAGGCGTCGTTGGCGCCGATCATCACCGTCACCAGCTCCGGCCGCTCCCGCGCCGCCTCGGCCATCTGCTCCGGCAACTGGGCGATCCGGGCCCCCGACACGGCGTGGTTCCAGCTGTGCGCCGCCACCTCGGAGGGGCCGAGGAGCCGGGCGGCGAGACTGCGCACCGCGCTGTCCGTCCCGGTGGCCCAGGAGACCTCGGGGCAGTCGGCCAGCACCGAACAGGCGTCGAACCCCCGCGTCATCGAATCGCCGACCGCCGCGACCGAGCCCGGGTGACGGTTCCACACCGGACCGGCGGGCGCGGCGGCGGAGGCGTGACCCGCACCCTTCGGCGCGCTCTTCGCGCCCCCGTCCGCTCCGCCGGAACAGCCGGCCAGCACGAGTGCGCCGGCGCACGCCCATGCCGCCAAACCGGTGACGGTGGTACGTGAACGGTGACCCGACCGCATGCGCTCCGGCATCCTCAACCCTCCGTCTTCCCTGGCCTATGCCCCTGGTCATGGCCCCTGGCACACCTGGTGCGTGCAGGCGTGCGCCGGGCGCGCTCCGCCGGGTGAAAGCAGGCGGACGAGGGGCTCGGGACCGACCGTACGTCACACGTCCGGCCCCGGCGCACGGTAGCTTTTTCCCGGAGAACAGTGACGCCCGCCCACCCGCGCTCCCGCACGGGAGGTCCGGTAAGTTACCTCACGTCACATACTGTCCGTTTTCTGGAGATTATCTCCCGATGCTGTTTACTGATGACAACCTCGGGAGCCGGCCGGGAACAGGCGGTACGGGCGCGAGGCCGCTGGGGAAGGCGTACCTCGTCCCACACGGGAGGTTCCGGTGACGACACGTGGAGTCCTGTACGTACACTCCGCACCGCGCGCGCTCTGTCCGCACATCGAATGGGCGGTCGCGGGCGTGCTGGGGGTGCGGGTCCAGTTGGACTGGATCAGACAGCCGGCCGCGCCCGGCACCTGGCGGTCCGAGTTCTCCTGGCGGGGCCGCGCCGGCACCGCCTCGGAGCTCGCCTCCGCCCTGCGCGGCTGGGACCTCCTCCGCTTCGAGGTGACCGCCGAGCCGTGTGCCACGGCCGAGGGCGAGCGCTACAGCTCCACCCCCACGCTCGGCATCTTCCACGCCGTCACCGGCATGAACGGCGACATCCTCGTCCCCGAGGACCGGCTGCGGGCCGCCCTGACGCGCTCCCTGCGCGGCGAGTCGGACCTGGAGGCGGAGGTCGCCGGGCTCATCGGCAAACCCTGGGACGACGAGCTGGAGTCCTTCCGGCACGCGGGCGAGGGTGCCCCGGTCCGCTGGCTGCACCAGGTGGTCTGAGGCACGGGCGCGCCCAAGAGCCCTCGTGCCGTCGGGAGTTCCGTTCCGCATGGTGAATCACCGGCGACCGGGGAACGCGGCTTCACTACGCTGCGCACGCATGACCTTCCACGAGGTGCGCGGCGCCACCCTCCACCACGACGACATCGGCCCCCGCGACGGAATACCCGTCGTCCTGATCCACGGCCACCCCTTCGACCGCTCGCTCTGGGCCCCGCAGACAGCCGCCCTGGCGGTGGCCGGGTACCGGGCGATCACCCCGGACCTGCGCGGCTACGGCGCGAGCGGGGTGACCGAGGGGACGGTGTACCTCTCCGACTTCGCCGACGACCTCGCCGCGCTCCTGGACCATCTGGGCCTCGCGGACGCGGTCGTCGGCGGTGTCTCGATGGGCGGTCAGATCGCCCTGGAGTTCCGCCGGCTCCACCCGGCGCGGGTCCGCGCCCTGGTCCTCTCCGACACCTCGGCGCCGCCGGAGACCGAGGACGGCAGGGCGTACCGGAACACGCTCGCCGACCGGCTGCTCGCCGAGGGCATGGACGGGTACGCCGCCGAGGTCATCGACAAGATGCTCGCGGAGTACAACGTCACCGCCCTGCCCGAGGTCGCGGACCGGGTGCTGACGATGATGCGGACCACCGACCCGCGCGGCGCCGCCGCCGCGCTCCGGGGCCGCGCCGAACGCCCCGACCTCCGGCCCGTACTGGCCGCGACCGACGTCCCCGTACTCGTCGTGGTCGGTGCGGACGACGTGTACACCCCGCCCGCCGACGCCGAGGAGCTCCGCCGCCACGCCCCGCACGCGCGGCTCGAAGTGATCGAGGGCGCCGGCCACCTGCCGGGCGTCGAGCAGCCCGAGCGGTTCAACGCCGTCCTGCTCGACTTCCTGGGCACGCAGGTGGCGGACGCACGGTGACCGGCCCGCACCCCCTGCTCGGCCTCTTCCTGGCAGCCGCCGAGGGACGCTTCCCGCCGGTCGACGGCAAGGTGACCGTGGTTCCGCCGCTGCCGGGCGGGCTGGAGTGTTCCGTCGCGTTCACCGGCCACGCGGTCGTCGCCACCGCCCTGCCCGCCGACGAGATCCTGGCCGCCGGGCCGGACGGCTTCGGCGCCTCGCTCGCGCCGGACTTCCTGCGGCTGCTGGCGGGCCCCCGGGGCACGGTCGGCGTCACCGACGCCACCCTCACCGCAGCCGGCAGGGGCGGCCCGCCGCGCCTCGGCCGCCTGGACGGGTACGACGACCACCCCCGCGTCCTCCACGCCCGCCACCTCCGCCGGAACGTGACGGTGTACGGGGACGGGCGCGGCCTGATCACCCTCGCCGACGGGCTCGCGGGCCGCACGGAGCTCAGCATCGAGCTGCACGACCCGGACGCCCCCGTTCCGGCGGCCCACCCGGGGCGCGGCCGGAGCCTGCTGGCCGACGCCCTCACCCTCGTACCGCCCGGCAGTCCCGTCTTCGCCGCCGTCGCCCCCGGCAACGCCCGCTCCCTGCGCGGCTTCCTCGCCGCCGGGTTCGTACCGATCGGCAGCGAGGCGATCGTCGAACCCGGGCGGGTGTGAGGTCCCGGACCGGACACGCCGATGCCCGCCTCCCCGGAGAACCGGGGGGCGGGCATCACCGTACGGAACGATCCGCAAGGACCGGACCGAACCGTACGGACCGAGCAGAAACGATCAGACGCTGCGGAACGCCAGGACCACGTTGTGGCCGCCGAAACCGAAGGAGTTGTTGATCGCGGCGATCGAACCCTCCGGCAGCGGCTGCGGCTTGTCGCGGACGATGTTCGCCGTCACGTCGTCGTCGAGGTTCTCGATGTTGATGGTCGGCGGGGCCATCCGGTGGTGCAGCGCGAGGACCGTGGCCACGGTCTCGATGCCGCCCGCCCCACCGAGCAGGTGACCCGTCATCGACTTGGTCGCGGAGATCGCGACGTGGTCGAGGTCGTCGCCCAGGACCGCGCTCAGCGCCTTCAGCTCGGCCACGTCGCCCTGCGGCGTGGACGTGGCGTGCGCGTTGAGGTGGACGACCTCGGACGGCTTGAGGTCCGTGGTCTCCAGCAGGTTGCGCATCGCGGCGGCGATGCCCCGGCCGGTCGGCTCGGGCTGCGCGATGTGGTGGGCGTCGGCCGACAGACCCTGGCCCAGCACCTCGCAGTAGACCTTGGCGCCGCGCGCGGCGGCGTGCTCGGCCGACTCCAGGATCACGACGCCCGCGCCCTCGCCGAGGACGAAGCCGTCACGGCCCGTGTCGTACGGACGCGAGGCCTTCTGGGGCTCGTCGTTGTTCTTGGACATCGCCATCATGTTGGCGAAGGCCGCGATGGGCAGCGGGTGGATGGCCGCCTCGGTACCACCGGCGACGACCACGTCGGCACGGCCGGTACGGATCATCTCGACGGCGTACCCGATGGCCTCGGCACCCGAAGCACACGCGGAGACCGGGGTGTGGACACCGGCCTGGGCGTTGACCTCGAGGCCGACGTTGGCCGACGGGCCGTTCGGCATGAGCATGGGAACGGTGTGCGGGGAGACGCGGCGTACGCCCTTCTCCTTCAGCACGTCGTACTGGTCGAGCAGCGTGATCACACCACCGATGCCGGAGGCGATGACCGTGCCCAGCCGCTCGGGCTGGATCTTGTCGTCCTCACCGGCCTTGCCGGTGAAGCCGGCGTCCGCCCACGCCTCGCGGGCCGCGATCAGCGCGAACTGGGCCGAGCGGTCCAGCTTGCGGGCGAGCGGGCGGGGCAGTACCTCGCCCGGGTCCACCGCGGCCAGCGCGGCGATCCGGACGGGCAGTTCGGCGAAGCGCTCGCCCTCGAGAGGCTTGACGCCGGAGCGGCCGGCCATCAACCCTTCCCAGGTCGATGCGGAGTCGCCACCCAGCGGAGTGGTTGCGCCGATACCGGTGACGACCACGGTGCGATTGGTCGAGTTCACTGGAAAATCTTCTCCACGTGTAGAGGGTCGTGAATCAGCGGCGCCACCGCCGGGTGGCGACACACGAACCGGCCTGGGATCAGGCCTGGTTCTTCAGGATGTAGTCGGCAGCGTCGCCGACCGTCTTGAGGTTCTTGACGTCCTCGTCCGGGATCTTGACGTCGAAGCGCTCTTCGGCGGCGACGACGACCTCGACCATGGACAGCGAGTCGACGTCCAGGTCGTCGGTGAAGGACTTGTCCAGCTGGACGTCCTCGACCGGGATACCGGCGATCTCGTTGACGATCTCGGCGAGACCGGTGACGATCTCTTCCAGGGTGGCGGCCATGTCGGCGCTCCTTCAGTGGTTGTCTTCTGGGGTTCTTAACTCCGGACCGAGAACTCCGATGGAGCTGGATGTCCTCGTTCGGACCGGGCGAAAAGCCTTAGGGGAGAGTAACGACCGTCGCGGCGAAGACGAGACCCGCCCCGAAGCCGATGACGAGCGCGGTGTCGCCGCTCTTCGCCTGCCCGGTCGCCAGGAGCCGCTCCATCGCGAGCGGAATCGAGGCGGCGGAGGTGTTGCCGGTGGTCTCCACGTCGCGGGCGACGGTGACGTTCTCCGGCAGTTTGAGGGTCTTCACCATCGAGTCGATGATCCGCATGTTGGCCTGGTGCGGAATGAAGACGTCCAGGTCTTCCGGAGCGACCCCGGCGGCGTCCAGCGCCTGCTGGGCCACCTTCGCCATCTCGAAGACGGCCCAGCGGAAGACCGCCTGACCCTCCTGCGTGATGGCCGGGAACTTCTCCGGGCGTTCGGCGTGGAACTGGTCCCACGGCACGGTCTGCTTGATGGTGTCCGACTTGTCGCCCTCGGAGCCCCAGACGGTCGGGCCCATGGCGGGCACCTTCGACGGGCCGACGACGACCGCGCCCGCACCGTCGCCGAAGAGGAAGGCCGTGGCCCGGTCCGACAGGTCGGTGAGGTCGCTGAGCCGCTCCACGCCGATGACGAGGACGTACTCCGCGGAACCGTCGACGATCATGCCCTTGGCGAGCGTCAGGCCGTAACCGAAGCCCGCGCAGCCGGCCGAGATGTCGAAGGCGGCGGGCTTGCCCGCGCCGATCTTGTGCGCGATGTCGGTGGCGACGGCCGGGGTCTGCTTGAAGTGCGAGACGGTGGAGACGATCACACCGCCGATCTGCTCCGGGGTGATCCCCGCGTCGGCGATGGCCTTGCCGGCGGCCTCCACGGACATCGCGGACACGGTCTCCTCGTCGGAGGCCCAGTGCCGGGTGGCGATGCCGGAGCGGGAGCGGATCCACTCGTCGGACGAGTCGATCGTTTCGAGGATCACCTCGTTCGGCACCACACGGGTGGGGCGGTAGCCACCGACCCCCATGATGCGTGCGTACGGGGCGCCCTGGCTGGGCTTGATCTTCGACATGCTCGTGCTCCTTAGGCGGACGCGTGCTCGGAGATGAGCGCGCGGGCCGCGTCGAGGTCGTCGGGGGTCTTGAGCGCGAGGGTCTTGACGCCGGGCAGCGCGCGCTTGGCGAGCCCGGTGAGGGTGCCCCCGGGGCACACCTCGATGAGCGCGGTCACACCGAGCTCCTGGAACGTCTCCATGCACAGGTCCCAGCGGACCGGGTTCGCGACCTGCCCGACCAGGCGCTCGACGACCTCGGTACCGGTGGCGACGGCCTTGCCGTCCTTGTTCGACACGTACGTCACGGAGGGGTCCGCGATCTCCAGGCCCCGGGCCGCTTCGCGCAGCCGCTCCACGGCCGGAGCCATGTGGTGCGTGTGGAACGCCCCGGCGACCTTGAGCGGCACCACGCGGCGCACACCCTCCGGCTTGTTCTCGGTCAGCTCGGCGATCTGCGCGGCCGTACCGGCGGCGACGATCTGGCCGCCACCGTTCACGTTGGCCGGGGTCAGCCCGAGGCTTTCCAGGAACGGGACGGTGACCTCCGGGTCGCCGCCGAGCAGCGCGGCCATGCCGGTCTCGGTCACCGCGGCGGCCTCGGCCATCGCGAGACCGCGGGTACGGACCAGGCGCAGCGCGGCCTCGTCGCCGAGCACACCGGCGAAGGCGGCGGCGGTGATCTCACCGACGCTGTGCCCGGCCACGACGGCGGGCGAGGCGTTCAGCGCGGACGCGGAGAGGAGACCCGCGGCCACCAGCAGGGGCTGGGCCACCGCCGTGTCACGGATTTCGTCGGCGTCGGCCTTCGTGCCGTAGTGGGCAAGGTCGAGCCCGATGGCGTCGGACCAGGCCGCGATGCGGTCGGTGGCACCGGGCAGGTCGAGCCAGGGAGTCAGGAAGCCGGGCGTCTGAGCGCCTTGGCCGGGAGCGACGAGTACGAGCACCCTCACACTCTCTCTTGCGGACGGTCCCGTGCGCCCGTGGGGACAGGGACGAAGAACCGTCAGGGGAATTGTTGAAGTCCGACAAAAGTCTAGGACTGGCCATCCCTGGCGGCCAAGCGCCCCAGGATCAGCGCGATCCGGAGCGTGAAGGCGGAGCGCACGTCGGACGGCGACCAGCCGGTGACGTCCGTCACACGTCGTAGCCGGTAGCGCACGGTGTTGGGATGCACGAACAGCATCCGGGCGGCGCCCTCCAGGCTGCTCGCCTGCTCCAGGTAGACGCTCAGCGTCTCCAGCAGTGCGGACCCGGCCTCCTCCAGAGGGCTGTAGATCTCCTCCACCAGTTGGTCCCGCGCGGCAGGGTCTCCGGCCATCGCGCGCTCCGGCAGGAGATCGTCGGCCAGCACCGGGCGGGGTGCGTCCTGCCACGCGATGCACGCCTTGAGCCCGGCCGCCGCCGCCTGCGCGGACCGGGTCGCCGCCAGCAGGTCCGGGACCACCGGCCCGGCGACGACCGGCCCGGCCGCGTACGGGCCGATCAGACCCCGCGCGACCTGCAGCGGGTTGTCGCTGCCGCCGGCGATGACCACCAGGCGGTTGCCCAGCACGCCGGTCAGTACCTGCACCTTGGAGCCGCGTGCGGCCCGCCGGATGGCCTCGACCGTCAGCTCGCTGTCACCGTCGGGGGCGGTGCCGAGGATCACGCAGACGTGCTCGGGGGAGTTCCAGCCGAGTGCCGCGGCCCGGGACACCGCCCCCTCGTCCGCCTCGCCGGACAGCACGGCGTTGACCACGAGCGATTCCAGCCGGGCGTCCCACGCGCCCCGCGCCTCGGCGGCCTGCGCGTAGACCTGGGCGGTCGCGAAGGCGATCTCCCGGGCGTAGACGAGCAGGGCCTCCCGCAGTACGGACTCGTCGCCCGGAGCGGCGACCTCCTCGATCGCCGCCTCCATGACCTCGATCGTCGTACGGACCATCTCCACGGTCTGCCGCAGCGTGATCGCCCGGGTCAGCTCGCGCGGGGCGGTGCCGAACACGTCGGTGGAGATCGCCTGCGGGGTCTCCGGATGCCGGAACCACTCGGTGAACGCGGCGATGCCCGCCTGCGCCACCAGGCCGATCCACGACCGGTTCTCCGGGGGCATGGCCCGGTACCAGGGCAGCGTCTCGTCCATGCGGGCGATGGCGTTCGCCGACAGCCGGCCGGAGGACTGCTCCAGCCGTTTCAGGGTCGCGGCATGCAGATGGGCGTCTTTGGCGGCGCGCTGCGCGGGATCGGGTCGGGGCACGGAGACAAGACTGCCTTATCCGGGCAGAGGGGCGGAGGGGCGGGGCGGGCGGTCGGGGTCGCGGGGGCGGGTTCCGGCCGTTCCGGGGCGGGGCACGCGCCGGGTGCGGGTCTACGGTGGGGGCGTGATGTCCGTACACCGCGCGCAGAGCCGGTACGAGGGCGGGGACCGGGCGGCGGGGATCGAGTCCCGGCACGCCTTCTCCTTCGGTTCCTTCTACGACCCCGACAACCTCCGCTTCGGCGCGGTCCTCGCCTGCAACGAGGAGCGCCTCGCCCCCGGTGCGGGGTTCGACGAGCATCCGCACAGCCACACCGAGATCGTCACGTGGGTGGTGGAGGGCGAGCTCACCCACCGCGATTCGGCCGGTCACACCCGGGTGGTGCGCGCCGGCGACGTACAGCACCTCAGTGCGGCGGCCGGGGTGCGGCACGTCGAACGCAACGACGGCGACGCGCCCCTGACCTTCCTCCAGATGTGGCTGGCCCCGCTGGAGGCCGGTGGCGAGCCCGCGTACACCGTGGTCCCCGGCATCGCCGACTCCACCCCGTACGCCCTGCCCGCCGCCGGGGCGATGCTGCACGTCCGCCGGCTCACGGCGGGCGAGCGCGCGGCGGTCCCGGACGCGGTGCGCGCGTACGTCCACGTGGTCGCAGGCGAGGTGGCCCTCGGCGGCGAGGACCTCGGGCCGGGGGACTCGGCCCGGATCACCGGGGCGGAGGGGCTGGAGCTGCGGGCCGCGGGGGCGGGGGCGCAGGTGCTGGTGTGGGAGCTGGCGGGCTGAGGGGCCCTTCGGCCCACCGGCCTCCGAGGTGTCCGCGGAAGGCCGGCGGGCAGCTTCGCCCGGCCGGTCGGGTCCGCGTGGGCGGGGCCGTTCCGCTCAGGCGGCCGGCTCCCTGAAGTAGTGCCCCTTGCCGAGGTCGTCGAGGAGGCCCGGCCCGGTCGGCCGCCACCCCAGCAGGGCGTGGGTGCGATCGGCGGAGGCGGGGCTGTCGAGGGCGAGGAGGTCGGCGAGCCAGCTGAAGTGTCCGGGGGCGTCGGCCGGGTCGACGGAGGCCACCGGCACTCCGAGGTGCTCCCCGATCACCTCGGCGACCGCCCGGATCGGCACACCCTGGTCGCCGATGGCGTGCAGGGTCGAACCGGCCGGGGCGTTCTCCAGCGCGAGGCGGAAGAGGCGCGCGGCGTCGTCCCGGTGCACGGCGGGCCAGCGGGCGGCGCCCTCACCGATGTAGCCGGAGACGCCCTTCTCGCGGGCGATGGCGACCACCGTCGCGAGGAAGCCGTGGTCCCCGTCCCCGTGCACGGTCGGGGGCAGCCGTACGACCGAGGCCCGGACGCCGCGGTCCGTGAAGGCGAGCGTCGCGTGGGCGTTGGCCAGCCGGCTCGCCGGGCCGGTCGCGGGGACGCCCGTACCCGCCTCGTCACTCCGGCCGGCCGGCTGCCCGTCCTCCTCGGTGGCGGTCCGGCCGGGCGCCAGCCCGAGAATCCCGGAGGCGATCACCAGCGGGCGGCCCGAACCGGCGAGCGTCTCGCCGAAGGTGTCGATGGCGCGGCGGTCCGCTTCGGCGGCGGCGTCGAACCTGCCGCTGAACGCCAGATCGTGCTTGAAGGCGAGGTGGATCACGCCGTCCGACGCGGCCGCCGCATCGCGCAGCACCTCCAGGTCGTCGAGCGAGCCGTGCCGCACCTCGGCGCCCGCCTCGGTGAGCGCGGCGGCGGAGGCGTCCGAGCGGGCGAGCCCGACCACCTGGTGACCTGCGGCGATGAGCTCCGGAACGACCGCCGAGCCGATCCAGCCGGACGCGCCGGTGACGAATACACGCATGGGAGAACCTCCAGAGAGGGTCGGCCGCCTTCGTCGTCGCGCGCACCGGGGAGCCCGGGGCGACGGAGACCCCGGTCACGGAACGCGACGCCCGAGGGGTCGATGTCAGTGACTGTCGTAACGCTCTTCAACGTACACCTGATGTCAGGAACTGTCATCACGTAGGATCGGGCCATGGGTCGATGGCAACCGAACGCACGTGAACGTCTGGGGCAGGCGGCGCTGGAGCTGTACGGCGAGCACGGCTTCGAACAGACCACCGCCGCGCAGATCGCCGCCCGCGCCGGGCTCACCGAACGGACCTTCTTCCGCCACTACGCGGACAAGCGCGAGGTGCTCTTCGGCGGCGCGCACCTGCTGGAACAGGCCTTCGTGGACGCGCTCGACGCCACCCCGACGACGGCCGCGCCGATCGACGCGATGGCCTCCGCACTGGAGGGCGTCGCCGGGTACTTCGCGGACCGCCGCGCGTTCGCCCGGCAGCGCCAGGCCGTCATCATGGCCAGCGCCGATCTCCACGAGCGCGAACTCATCAAGCTCGCCGGGCTGGCCGCCGCACTGACGAGGACGCTCCGCGAACGCGGCGTCCCGGAACCCGCCGCCAGCCTCACCGCGGAGGCGGGCATCGCCGTCTTCAAGGTCGGCTTCGAACGCTGGGTGGGCGGCGCCGAGGACGAGGAGCGCCCCCCCCTGCTGCACTTCCTGCGGGAGGCGCTCGGCGAGCTCAAGGCGGTCGCCGCGGGGGAGTAACGCCCCGCGGGCGGTATCGCGCTACCGGGGCGGGAGTTCCCCGTTCGGAGCGAGTCACCGGCCGCCGGGCCGCCCCCGGCGTGTCTCACCCGTAGTGCCGCAGCTCCGGCCACAGCTCGCCCCAGGGGCGGCGCGGGCCCGTGCAGACGTAGACGTGGCCACCCCATTCGGTGTTGTGCACGCCGTAGGGATTGGAGAGGGTGGCCGCCACGCGGACGTCACGGAAGTACCGGCGCAGCTGGGCGGCGTACCCGGGGGCGTGGTCCGGGCCGGGGGCGACGGCCACCACGGTCGTGGCGTGCGGGTTGCCCGGGCCCCACCACCAGGCGGTGTTGTGGGCGCTCACGGCGGTGGGCAGTCCGGTGCCGCGCCCGAGTTCGTCGATGGCGCCGGCCTCGCCGTAGTCCGCCGTGAAGATCACCGCGTCCGCGCGCTGCCCGGGCGGCAGCCCGTTCCACACCTGCCGTACGGTGCCCACGAGTTGGGGCCAGCCCACGGATTCCCCCGAGTTGGTGCTGATGCCGTACGTCCAGCCCACCTGTGAGGGCGGCAGCACCGGCAGCACGACCACGGCGATGAACGCGGCGGAGACGGCCATGCCCAGCCGCAGGCCGCGCAGCCGGTCCGGGAGCTCGTACAGCCACCCGTCGCGCGCGACCGCGCCCGCCGCCAGCAGGCACACGTACAGCCCGCCCAGGTAGTAGATCTGCGCCCCCGTCGTCACGGCGAACACCACGAACAGCACGGCGTACGAGATCACCAGGCACCGCCACAGCGGCCGGCCGGACCGCCACAGGAACCGCAGGCCCGCCACCCACACCGCCAGCACCACCGGGCCCGCGATGACGACCTGCCCCACGATCCAGGTGAGGATGTTGCCCGGGCCGCCGTTCTTCGCGTTCAGCGCCCGCGTCATCGGGAACATGGCCCAGTCGTGATGGGCCTGCCACCACAGGTCCGGCAGCACGAGCAGGACGGCCGCCGCCGCGCCCGCGAGCAGCCACCGGTCGGCCACGGTCCGGCGGGCCGGGCCGAGCAGTACGGCGGCCAGCAGGACGATCCCGAAGACGGCCGCGAGGTGGTTGAACTCCGCGCCGACACCCACCAGCACCCCTGCGGCGAGCCACCACCGCGTGTCGCCGGTGCGGTCGATCCGTACGACCACGAGCGCGATCGCCGCCCACGCCAGCACCTCGTACGCGGTGGTGTTGGCGAGGTGAGCCCCGCCGAGCAGCACGGGCATGATGCCGGTCGCGACCGCCGCGAACAACTGGGTCCGCCGCGCCCCGCCGAACTCCCGCGCGGTCAGCCCGCCCACGACCACCGTGCCCGCCGCGGCCAGCGCGGGCCACAGGCGCAGGCCGGCCTCCGAGACGCCGAACAGCGACAACGAGACCCGGGCCAGCAGCGGCGCCAGCACCGGCTGGTCCACATAGCTCGCCCGGAGGTGCCGGGCGCTGTCGAGGAAGTACAGCTCGTCGGCGTGGAAGCCGTAGCGCGTGGAGAACGCCATCAGTACGGCGAAGACCACGCCCGCGACGACGAACACCCTTCGGTCCAGCGGCCCGACGGGTGGGCCGGCCACCGAGGTCTTCTCGGTCCTCCCCGTCCGTTCCGCCTGCCGCTCCGAGTCCGACTCGTCCGTCATGTCCGCCCCCGGTTTCCCGCCCTGCCGCCGGTTTCCCGCCCCGGTCCCGGTTCTGGGCCCGGGGCTCGGCCTGCGGCCCCGCTCTCCGCACCGCCGCTACGGATCCAGGGCCGCGCTCGCACTCTACGTACCGCACCGTGTGCCGTGAAGTGTCTTATGTCATAAGGAAGTTGAGCCCCTTGACGTCATCGTCGACCGGCTGCGGGGATACGCTCCGCACCCATGAACCGAAGGCGGTCCAAGAAGCTGTCGAGGGAGCTGGTCGGCGCGGCCCTGACCGGTGACACCGCGCGCGTCCACGCGCTCCTGCGCGCCGGCGCCGATCCGGAGGCACCCGACCAGGACGGCACCACCCCGCTCTACTCGGCCGCGGTCCAGGGCGACACGGACGCCGCCGAAGCCCTCCTGCGGGCCGGTGCCGCCCCGGACACCGAGAGCGGTCACGGCGACGAGGGAACACCCCTGTGCGCGGCCGCCTGTTGGGGGCACGTGGACGTCGTACGCGTACTCCTGGCAGCGGGAGCCGACCCGCACCTCCGCGAGGACCACGGGACGGGGATGACGCCACTCGAATGGGCGAGGAGGGGGCCCTGGCCGGAGACGGTCGCGCTGCTGGAGTCCGCGGGGGTCGTGGCTTCTGCCACGTGAGGCGCTCCGCCCCTCGGCCCATTCCTCGATCAGGGTGTCGCGGAGAGGAACCCGAGGGCCTTCGCGACGTTCGACGGCAGGCCGGTGACCGCGTCCAGCACCAAGCGGCGATCGGCCGGCCACGGTGCGAACTCCTCCCGCAGGCGTTGCACCGCCTCCCATGACGGCTCGGTGAACCCCTCGATCGCGCGGGACCGGCTCTCCAGGCGGCGGCGGTGCACGGCGGGGTCCGAGCACACCACCTCGATGAAGACCACCGGCGCACCGTGGCGACCCGCCAGTGCCCGCCACTGCTCCCGCGCGGCCTCCACGGCGTTGGCCGCGTCCACGATCACGGTCCGGCGCATGGCGAGCACGCCGTCCGCCACGGCTTCGGCCACCGTGTACGCCGCCAGGCCCGTGGGCTGGTCGCGGGCCACTCCCGCACGCCACATCGCCGCCTCGATCGGGTCCACGGACACGACCGGAGCGGTCAGCTCGCGCCCCAGCGCCTCGGCGACCGAACTCTTCCCCGCACCTGGCAGCCCCGCCATCGCGATCAGCATGACGACACCCTCGCACGCCCGGGCGATCGGCCGGTCGGCCGACCGGCACGACGGCCGCGAGTCGCGCGACCGCATCCCGCGGAGCGGTCCGCCGTTCGCACACCGCATGAGGGAATGTCACGTTTCAGTCGCCCGGGCGCGAGCCTTGGAGTCCGTGCGGCCACCGCCCCACCCTCGTGCCCTTCCGGTGCTCGGAGCCTGGGCCGGAGCTGGCAAATTACCTGGTGGTAAAGGTAGTTGCTCACGCATTCCTGTCCGAACCGTTGACGCGCCCACCGTCGCTGCATACCTTGCGTGTTGCGCCACTGAGTTGAATCCTTTCAAAGCGACATCCCACCGTCACCCGCCCGATCCGGCCTGCCCGTCCCACGGCGGTACATCGTCGTGTTCGCGCGGCCGTCGGGGGAGTGCCCGCACCCTCGGAGTGCTCATGATCACGCACGGCAGAAGGCGTCTCCACCGCAAGCGCGGTCCGGCCGGTCCCGCCGGGGCGGCCGTCTCGCTGGGGCTCGCCCTCCTCCTGGCTCAACTGGTGGTGCCGTCCGCCTCGGCGGCGACCCCGGCTCTCTTCGCCGCGGGGCACGCAGCCGGGCCGAAGTCCCCCGGGGCCGACAGCGATTGGCGGGAGTACGTCCGGACTCCGAAGAGTTCCGACGTGTGCCCGGTGTCCGTGGTCAGCACCTCGGGCGCGGTCGAAGGCGCTCAGAACCTTCTCTGCGGCGGCGGCAGCAACAGCGGCGGCAGGCCGGGCAGGTCGGGCGGAACGACGACGCTGACCTACGTCGAAGGGGAGGCTCCGCCCACCATCCTGCTCGACTACGGCCAAGAGGTCGGCGGGCAGCCGTACTTCACCGTATCCGCCGCCTCCGGCTCCCCGACGCTGAAGGCCTCGTACAGCGAGGGGGCGCAGTACATGGGCGAGGACGGCGACGGGTCGCCGCCCTGGGCCGACGGCGACCCGTCGCGTACCGACTCCTACCCGGTCACGGGGCCGGGCACGATCACCAACCCGTCCGCGCAGGGCGGCGAGCGGTACCAGCGGATCACGCTCACCACACCCGGCCGGATCACGCTGAGCAAGGCCGGTATCAAGTTCATCGCCGACCGTACCCAGGCGGACGGGTACGGGGGTCATTTCCTCTCCAGCTCCGACGAGTTGAACAAGATCTGGTACGCGGGTGCCTACACCCTGCAGACCAACCTCGTCCCGGCCAACTCCCTTCCCGGGACCTGGTCCATCCAGGACGGTGCGATGGCCGCCGGTGGTTCGAAGACCAACGACGGTGCGGGAACCCTGAACCGCGGCTCCTCCTGGACCGACTACACGACGACCTTCCGCACCAAGGTCGTTCATGACCAGGCCGGTTGGATGGTTCGCGCGCAGAACGCGCAGAACGGCTATCTGTTCATCCTCGACGACAGCACCGACACCGGCGGCGCCCCCAATACGCTGCAGAAGCTCAGTGTCCGTGACGGCGTCTACACCAGCCTCGGCTCCGTCGCCCTGCCGTCCTCGGTGGACGAGGGCACCTGGCACGACGTGGCCACCACCGTGTCCGGGAACAGCGTCGCGATCTCGCTGGACGGCAGCGAGATCGACCGCTTCGACACCTCGGCCCTGCCCTCCGGCGCCACCGCCTACTCCGGCGGTACCGTGGGGTTCCGCGAGTTCGGCGACGAGAAGGCGGCGTTCAAGGACCTCAAGGTCGTCAGCGCTGCGGGCAAGACGCTCTACAGCAACCCGCTGATCGCCCCCGCCACCCTCGCCGACTTCACGCAGCCGGGCGCCAACGCGCAGGCGGCGGTCCTTGACGGAGCCCGGCGCGACCGCGCCATCTGGAGCGGTGACATCCTGGTGGAGGGCGCCACCGACTACTACTCGGTGAACGACCCGGAGTACATCAAGCAGTCCCTGGACCTGCTGGGCAGCCGACAGCTCACCAGCGGATTCGTCCCCGGCGCCCTGCACCCGGCGAGCGTGCCGCACCTCGGGCCGCTCACCCCGGGCGACACGACCACCTACTCGGCCACGTACTCCATGTACTTCGTGACCGGACTGGCGAGTTACTACCTGCACACCGGCGACAAGGCATTCGTCGCCCGCGAATGGCCCGTCGTCCAGCGCCAGCTCGCCTGGAACGCGACCCGGCTCGACGCCAACGGACTGTTCGCGACCAGGGCCGGAGTCGACGGCGCGGACTGGGACTTCTACGACCGGGACAAGGGCGGCGAGGTCTCCGCGTACAACATCCTCTACTACAAGACCCTTCTTGACGGTGCGTCACTCGCCGTCGCCGCAGGAGACGCGTCGCAGGCCGCCGCCTACGAGGCGGACGCCGAGGCGCTGAAGGCGCACATCAACGAGCGGCTCTACGACGCGGAGAGCGGCCTCTACCGGATCAGCGACACCCAGGTGGGAACCGCGCAGGACGCCAACGCCCTGGCCGTCCTGTACGGAGTCGCGCCCGCCGCGAAGCGGGCGGACATCCTCGCCAAGCTCAAGTCGGCCCTGTGGACCACCCCGTACGGTCCGCTTCCCTTCTCCTCCGAGATCGGCAACCGCGACCTGGTCAGCCCCTTCGTCAGCGGGTTCGAACTCCAGGCGCGCCTGGCCGCCGGCGACACCGCGAACGCGGAAGAGCTCCTGCACGACGTGTGGGGTCACATGATCGCCCCCGGCCCCGACCAGACCGGGACCATGTGGGAGAACATCTCCGGCAGCGACGGCACCCCCGGCCTGAGAGCGGGGGCGAGCCTGTCCCACGGGTGGTCCACGGCCCCGACGTCCGCGCTCTCCGCATACGTCCTGGGCGCCCGTCCGGACACCGCCGGATACGCCACCTGGACGGTCCGGCCCACCCCGGGCGACCTCACCTGGGCACGGGGTACCGTCCCCACGCCGCATGGTGACATCGATGTCAGCTGGACCGTGGAGAAGGCGAAGGAGGGCGGCGACCGCTTCAGCCTGACCGTCGACGTCCCCAAGGGCACCAGCGGCACCATCGCCGTCCCGGTCTCCGGCCGGGACCGCACCGTCACCGTCAACGGCAAGGTGGTGTGGCGCCACGGCACCTTCACCGCGGCGGCCGGGGTCACCGGCGGTGACTTCACCTCGGGTTACGTCCACCTGAAGGTGAAGCAGCGCGGCAGTTACGAGGTCACCGCGCGGTAGTGCGGGTCGCGGCACCCGGGCCGGGGCCGGTCCGGGTGCCAGGGCCGGTCTCCGGGTGCCGGGGCCGGTCCGGGTGCCGCCGACCGCGCCCGCACCGGGCGCCATGGGGTCTGACCGCGGAGCCCGTCGTCAACGACCGTTCGACGACGGGCGCGCCCCGCGCCCCTGTGCGGTGCGCAGCTCCAGACCGTCCAGGATCAGGGCGAGCCCCGCCTCGAATGCGGACTCGTGGCTGATCACCGGCGTGTCGGCCGCCGACAGGTCGCCCGCCGGCACGTCTGCCCCCGGCGCGGCAGCCTCGGCGCCGAGGTCCGCCTGTTCCTCCAGGACGCTGCCGACCGTGAAGCGGCCGGCGGCCAGCATCGCCATCTGCGCGTCGCGCTCGGGTACGCCGGAGGTGAGGAGGAACTCCATCTTCCGGCGGATCCGGTCGAGGTCACCCGCAGGGGTCGTCCCGGCGTGGAGCCGTGCGCCGTCCCGTCGCATCAGCAGGGTGCGCCGGAAGCTGCGGGTGTTCTCCAGGAACCAGTCGCGCCAGTCGTCGCCGGGTGCCGGCAGCGGTTGCGAGGCGTGGGGCGCCATCGCCGCCTCCGCCATGGCGGTCAGGAGGTCCTTCTTGGTGCGGAAGTGCCAGTAGAGCGACGGCTGCTCGACGCCCAGGCGCTTCGCCAGCCGCCGCGTGCTGACGGCGTCCAGCCCGACTTCGTCGAGCAGGCCGAGCGCCTCGGTGATGACGGTCTCGCGGTTCATCTTGGTCACGTTGACAATCTATCGCTGATAGATGACGCTGAAAAGCAACCATTCACTGATAGATTTTGGGGTGAGGTCATGATCACGCGATCGGGAACACCGTCCTTGCGCGTCCTCGTCGCCGGAGGCGGGGTCGCCGGCCAGGCCGTCGCGTTCTGGCTCACACGGGGCGGCCACCGGGTGACCGTCGTCGAGCGCTTCCCGGCGCTGCGCGCCACCGGTGCCCAGGTGGACCTGCGGGGGCAGGGCGTCGAGGCCGTGGACCGGATGGGCCTTCTCGGCGCCGTGCGCGACGCGCTCGTGGACGAGGCGGGTGTCGCCTTCGTCGACTCCCGGGGCAGGGCCAGGGCGACGATCATGGCCAATACGTCCGGAAGGGGCCGGCAGACCCTCACCTCCGAGTACGAGATCATGCGCGGTGACCTGGTGCGCATCCTCCACGACGCGACGAAGGACGACACCGAGTACGTCTTCGGCACGAGCGTGGACGGCTTCGAACAGGACGAGCACAAGGTCGTCGCCCACTTCTCCGACGGCTCGTCCGGAGAGTTCGACCTCCTCATCGGCGCGGACGGGCAGGGATCACGCATCCGGCGGGCGCTCCTGCCGCAGGGCTTCGACCCGTACTGGCGCGTCGGCATCCACATGGCCTACTGGTTCGTCCCGCGCATCGCCTCCGACAGCAACATCCGGGACACCTACATGGCCCCGGGAGGCCGCCAGATCATGCGCCGCAGCCACAACCCGACCGAGACCCAGGTGTACTTCGTGCTGCGCGAGGAGTCCGAGGAGGCTTCCGCGATCCACCGCGCACCCGTCGAACGCCAGCAGGAGTTCTGGGCCGACCGGTTCCGTGGCGCGGGCTGGCAGACCGGACGCTTCGTCGAGTCCATGAGGACCAGCCCGTTCTTCTACTCCCAGGAGATCGCCCAGGTGCGTACCGACACCTGGTCCGGGGGCCGCGTGGTGCTGGCCGGGGACGCCGCGCACTGCGCCTCCCCCTACAGCGGCATGGGCATCTCCGGCGGCCTGGTCGGCGCCCATGTCCTGGCCGGCGAGATCAACCGCCACCCCGGCGACCTGCCGACCGCCCTGGTGAACTACGACAGGACGCTGCGCCCCTTCGTCGACGAGATCCAGGGCGAGGTCAACCCGCGCCTGCTGCGCCTGGGCCTGCCGATGAGCCGGGGTGCGATCGAGGCCTTCCAGGCCACCACCGCACTCGCCTGCTTCCTCCGCGTCCCGGAACTCGCCGCACGCCTCTCGAACGAAGACCGCGGCGGCGACTGGCGGCTCCCCGCCGACCCGGCACCGGTCGGCGCCGCTCGAAACCCGGCCGCGTGAACCCGGCCGTGTGAACCCCCGGCCGCTTGAACCCCGGCCGTGTGAACCCCGCAGGGGCGGGCCCGAGCCCGGGGAGCCCGCGCCGGGCCCCTACGCGGGCTTCCACCCCCACGCGGTGAGCATCCCGGCCGACAGTGCGGCGCACTCGTCGGAGACCAGGTAGCGGACCGCCGCGTCGACGGCAGCGTCGTCCACCAGCCCGGTGGCGAGCATCGCCGGCCTGCTGCGCTCCCAGGTGTCCGCCCAGAAGCGGCTGATGGGACTCTCCGGCTGGAGCGGCGGTACGTGGATCTCGGCGGCGACGGGCTCAAGTCCCGCCCCGCGCAACAGCTGCGGGTACGACGGCACCCAGGAGACATCGGTGCCGATCGACGCCCCCAGCCCCTGCCACATCGCCCGCATCGCCGCGGTGTACGGGGTGTCGGGCGTACGGTCGCTCGTCAGGTCCACCGCGTCACTGAGCACCAACACGCCGCCCGGTGCGACGAGTTCGGCCAACGCGGTGATCAGGCTCTCGTGCTCGGCCAGGTGCATCAGGACGAAGCGCGCGTGGACGAGGTCGTACGTGCCGGAGACGAACCCCGGGGCGGTGATGTCGGCCTCCAGGAGGTCGAGCCCGGGCACCGGCCGCTCGCCGAGGAACCGTACGTCCCGGTCGACGGCGAGCACGCTCTCCACCCCGGCCTCGCCCAGCAGCCGGCGGGAGACCGTTCCCGTGCCCGCTCCCACGTCGAGGCAGCGCCACCCCGGGCCGACGCCGAGCGCCCGCAGCCGCGCCAGGGTGATGTCGTCGTAGGCGAGGGCCCCGAAGTCGATGCGCTCGCCCTCGCCCGCCTGCTCGGGGCGGAAGAACGCCTCGCCGTAACGGCCGCCCTCCGGTGCGGGGTTCACACCGCCACCCGTGCGGGGCCGGGCGCCTCGGGGCCGGAAGGGCCGGAAGGGCCGGAAGGGCCGACGGCATCGACGGCACCGACGGCACCGCCGGGTTCCGGGGACGGGCGGGCGGCGGGGGGAGGGGACGACGGGTCGACGGCAAGGTGGGGCATGACCGGGCCTTTCCACGCGGTGGCGGGTGCGGGCGGCCCGTCCGCGGAACCAGGACGCCGCCCCACCGAATCCTCCACAGGCGCCCGCCCGCCCGGCCGAGGCGCGCCGGACCCGAGAGCCTGTCGGGTGACCCCCGGCCGGACGCCGGTCCTGCCGGTCCGGACCCCTGCCGGACCCCGGTCCGGATCCCTGCCGGTTCTTGGCTCCCTACCGGCCGACCTCGGCCAGCACCGCGTCGGTGAACGGCGTCCACACCTCGGCGGCCCAGGGGCCGAAGGCGCGGTCGGTCAGGGCGACGCAGGCGACGCCCGCGACCGGGTCGATCCAGAGGAACGTGCCGGACTGGCCGAAGTGGCCGAAGGTCGCCGGCGACGAGGTGGCGCCGGTCCAGTGCGGGGACTTGGAGTCGCGGATCTCGAAGCCGAGGCCCCAGTCGTTGGGGTTCTGGTGGCCGTACCCGGGGAGTACGCCCTTCAGCCCCGGGTGGACCACGGTCTGCGCCTCCAGCACCGTGCGCGGGTCCAGCAGCCGGGGCGCCTGCACCTCGGCGACGAACCGGACCAGGTCGTCCACGGTCGAGACGCCGTCCTTGGCGGGCGAGCCGTCGAGGGTGGTCGAGGCCATCCCCAGCGGTTCGAGGACGGCCTCGCGGGCGTAGTCGGCGAAGGGGATGCCGGACGCCTTCGCGATGTGCTCGCCCAGGACCTCGAAGCCCGCGTTGGAGTAGAGCCGCCGGGTACCGGCCGGGGCCGTCGCCCGGTGCTCGTCGAAGGCGAGGCCGCTGGTGTGGGCGAGCAGGTGGCGGACGGTCGAGCCCTCGGGGCCGGCCGGTTCGTCCAGCTCCACGGCGCCTTCCTCGTACGCCACGAGCGCCGCGTACGCCGCCAGCGGCTTCGTCACCGAGGCGAGGGGGAAGCGGTGCGCGGTGTCGCCGCGCGTACCGAGGACGGTGCCGTCCGCGCGTACGACGGCGGCTGCCGCGGTGGGGACGGGCCAGTTCTCGATCAACGCCAGGCTCTGCATGGTTACGAGGGTAGAGGCAGCGGCCCCGCGTCCCGGAGCGGGGCCGGGGCCCACCGCATCCCGATGCCTACCGCTCCGGGGCTCATCGCTCCCCGGCGCCCGCCGCTCCCCGGCTCACCGCTCCGCTGCCGTCGCGGGACGCGGGTCCCCGTGCGCCACCAGGGACACGGGCGCGGGGGCTCCGGTGGCGGCCGGCAGCGCCACGGCGGCCTGGGCGGCCAGGTCGACGGCGACGAGGCGTGCCTCCAGCGGCGGGGGTACGGCGCCCGGCGGGGGCGTCAGCACGAACCGCCCCAGGCAGCGGTCGAACACCGTGACCCGGAGCTCGATCTCGCCGTCCGGCCAGCCCTGCCGGTCCACGTCCCAGATCCAGCCCGGCACCCGCACGCTCCCGTCCGGGGAGAGGATCGACGGCTGCCCGGCGGGCTCCGTGTGCGCGAAGTCGTGCGCGAAGTCATGGGCCAGACCGTCCGAGAGGCCGTGCGCGACGTCGCGCTCGACGGCGCGTTCGGCGCCGTACTCGAAGCGGCACCCGCTCAGCTCCAGGACGTCCACCAGCTCCTGCCGGACGCGGTCCATCACGTCGTCGGCGGACGCGCCGGTCCTGACCAGCCCCGTCGTACGGTGCAGCCGGTCCAGGTGGGAGGCCTCGGTGAAGGCGAACCGCCGCAGGACGAGGGTCCGGGCGGCCAGCTGCGACACGACCAGCCCGACCACCAGGAGCAGCACCGCCGTCGCGATGTCGGACCCGTCGTTGATGTCGAAACTCTGGAACGGCTCGGCGTGGAAGAAGTCGAACCACGCGGCGGACGACAGCGCGGCGACGGCACCCGCGAGGCGGTTCCCGAGCGCCGCCACGGCCCCGACCACGACGACGAGGAGCAGCGCCGCGTTCGTGTTGGTGATATCGGTACGGACGGGAATGAGGACCAGCGCCAGGAGCAGCGGGGCCAGTACCCCGGACAGCACGGCGACCACGTCCCGCAGGCCGGACCTCATGACATGCCTCGCAGAACTCGAAGGAACCTGTGGTCCCAGCTTCGGCCCCGTACGGCGGGAACAGCGTCCGCCCGCGGGGAACTTGACGGATCACTGATACAGCGCATACGCGGCATTGATACGGCGGCGCGGCCGGGACCCGCCGGACGTCACCCGCGGGTTCCTCTTGCTTCGAGTGCACTCCAACGATCTAACGTGGAGGTCATGACGGTGACGCACAGCACGCCGGTACGGCTCGTACCCCAGCAGGTCTCCCCGCCGGGCCGGACGGTCCGGTACACGATCAGTGAAGTGGTGGCCCGCACCGGGCTCACCGCGCACACCCTGCGCTGGTACGAGCGGATCGGCCTGATGCCGCACGTCGACCGGTCGCAGACCGGCCAGCGGCGGTTCACCGACAAGGACCTCGACTGGCTGGCCTTCGTCGGCAAGCTCCGGCTGACCGGGATGCCGGTGGCCGACATGGTCCGGTACGCGGAACTGCTGCGCGAGGGCGAGCACACCTTCGACCAGAGGCAGGAGCTGCTGGAGGCGACCCGCCGCGACGTACGGGCGCGGATCGCGGAGCTCCACGACACGCTCACCGTCCTCGATTACAAGATCGACTTCTACGCGAGCGCCCGACGGGCGCCGGAAAGGCCGTGTGGCTGATGACGGAGAACACTCTTCCCACCGTGCAGCTCGGGGCGGACGGACCGCAGGTCGGCGTGCAGGGACTCGGCTGCATGGGCATGAGCGAGTTCTACGGCGCGACCGACGAAATGGCCGCCCACGACACCCTGCACACCGCTCTGGACGCGGGCGTCACCCTCTTCGACACCGCCGACATCTACGGGCGCGGCGCCAACGAGGAGTTCCTCGCCTCGTTCGTCGGGACCAACCGCGACCGGATCACGCTGGCCACCAAGTTCGCCATCGAGCGGACCGACGACCCGGCCTACCGGGGCGTACGCAACGACGCCGCCTACATCAGGCAGGCGGTGGAGGCGAGCCTGACCCGCCTCGGCACTGACGTGATCGACCTCTACTACATGCACCGCCGCGACCCGCAGATCCCGTTCGCCGAATCGGTCGGCACGATGGCGGAACTGATCAAGGAGGGCAAGGTCAAGCAGCTCGGGCTGAGCGAGGTGACCGGGCCGGAGCTGCGTGAGGCGCACGCGGTGCACCCGATCGCCGCCCTCCAGTCGGAGTGGTCGCTCTTCAGCCGGGACCTGGAGCACAGCGCCGTACCGGCGGCGGCCGAACTGGGCGTCACGCTGGTGCCGTACTCGCCGCTCGGCCGCGGCTTCCTGACCGGCGCGTTCGCGGACGCCGGGAAGGACCTCGGCAAGGACGACTTCCGGCAGTACCAGCCCCGCTTCACCGGCGACAACGCGAAGAACAACGCGGCCCTGCTGGAGCCGGTCCGCCGGATCGCCGAGGCGCACGGGGCGACCCCCGCGCAGGTGGCGCTCGCCTGGGTGCACCAGCGCGCCCAGGTGCACGGCCTCACCGTCGTACCGATCCCCGGCACCCGCAAGCCCACCCGGCTGCTGGAGAACGTCGGCGCGGCCCGGATCGTCCTCACCGCCGAGGAACTGGCCGAGCTGGAGCCGATCGCCGGCAAGGTGGCGGGCGACCGCTACCCGGACATGAGCAACACGGCGACGGCTCGGGAGAAGTAGGCCCCGCACGTCACGGGCGCCCGTACGTACGCCGTACGGGCGCCCGTCCCACCTGCCTCACGCCAGCCCCAGGGCGAACACCGCGAACCCCGCCGCGAGCACCCCCACCACCGCGTTGCGCGCCCGGGCGGTACGAGTGCCACGGCGCCACGGGGCCTCGAAGCGGCGGGTGAAGCGGGCGATCAGCACCAGCAGGGCGGCGCACACCGGCAGCCAGAGCACCCGCGCCACGATCCAGCCGACGCTGTCGGGAGCCGTGGTCAGGCCCGGTACGGCCCCGCCTCCGACGAGGGACGCAGGGACGGCGGCGGCCAGCAGCGCGGTCTGGTGCCAGCACAGGATCGTCATCGCCGACAGGTTGACGACCACCACCGGCGCCCAGAGCGCGGGGCGGCGCAGCAGCCGGCCGATCCGGTCGCGCAGCAGGATCGCCGCGCCGCTCTGCGCGGCGGCCAGCGCCAGCACCAGCAGCGACGGCGGATGCGAGTTGGTGCGCGCCACGCCCGGTACGCCGACCATCGACGCCGGGTAGTGCCAGACCAGCAGCAGCGCGGCGAAGAGCACCGTGCCGCCCACCAGCAGGAACCGCGCACCGCGCCGCCCGATCCGGCCCACGCCCCAGCTCGCGCCGAGCTGGTACGCGAAGAGCCACCCCGGCAGGATGTTCAGCAGGCTCAGCCAGGACGGCACGGCGTCCGCGTACGGCCCGTACCGCAGGAAGTCGACCAGGGCGACCGCCCCCAGCAGCGGCGCGGCGGCCCATCCGCCGAGCCGTTCGGCCAGCCGCACGCAGACAGGGGTCAGCGCGGTGACCACCAGGTAGACCCCGACGAACCAGAGCGGCTGGACCACCAGCGTCGCCCCGGTCCGCAGAGTGGTCCACGGCACCCCGAGGAGATGCAGCGCCGGAGCGAGCACCGCCCACACGGCGGTCACCCCGAGGACGGGACGGCCCAGCCGGGCGAGCCGCCCGCCCAGCCAGGCGCGGGCGGTGGACGCGCGGCGCCGGTAGGAGAGGGCGGAGACGTACCCGCCGACCAGGAAGAACACCCCCAGCATCTGGAGCACCCAGCTCGCCGGGGCGAGCGCCCCGAACGTGGCGAGCGGGCTCGCGTTGTGCAGGGCGCCGTCGCCGTCGCGGATGAACCCGCCGAGCAGCCAGTGCCCGGTCGGCACGGCGAGCAGCGCGAGGGCGCGCATCCCGTCGATCGCGCGGTCGCGGTGGGCCGGGGTGCGGGACTCGATCCGGGCGGCGAGGGTGGCGAGACTCATCGGAGCGCCCCCTCTCCCGCGATTCCCTCGGCGATGGCGGCGAAGGTCCGGAGCGAGTCGGTGCCGGGGGCGAAGTAGCCGGTGTGGCCCACGGCCCGTCGGGCCGGCACCCGGCGGGCGCCGAAACCGGGGTCCGTCGGGTCGGTGCCGTGGCCGACCCCCGCGAACTCGACGTTCGGCACGTCGTCGATCCAGTCGGTGGGATCCTTCGCCGCCCACACCCGGGCGGAGGTGCGCAGCGCGGCGACGCTGTCGGCGCGCATCCCGGGGGAGCCGAGCACCACCAGGTCGCCGACGTGCAGCCGGTGCGCGGCGAGACCGCAGACCACCGAGCCGTAGCTGTGGCAGAACACGGCGGGCGCCGGAAGGCCGTCCGCCGCCAGCCCGTCCGTGAACCGGGTCAGCCGGTCCGCGCCCACCTCCGCGAGCTCGCCGGTGGCCGCGTCCCACCCGACCCCGACCGGGGTGGTGTACCCGGCCCAGGCGATCACGGCGGTGTCGGGACCCGTCGCGTCCCGGAGCGACCGGGCCATCCCGGCCGGAGCGCCGTACGGGTCGCTGTCCCGGTCGTACGTCCCCGCGTCGATGTCGGACCCGGGCACCACGACCGCCACGTGCCGGGCCGCCCGCAGATCGCCGAACACCTCGGCCACCAGACCGCGGCCGCGCGGGTCGAACGCGAGTATCCGGCGCCCCTGTTCGGCGAGCAGCCGGTACCGGGGATCGGTACTCGCCCTCAGCGAGAGGGAGTTGGCCCGGTAGCGCAGCTCCAGCGGTACCCCGTCGAGGTTGCCGACGACGGACGGGTGCCGCACCACCAGTGCTTGACGCTGTGCGGGGCTCAACGCGGCGAAGAACGCCGCCACCTGGTCGGGCGTGGCGCTCGCGGGATCGGGCAGGGGGTGCCCCATCGCCTCGTCGGCGCGCCAGGACGCGCTTCCCGGCGGCGGCCCGCTCACGGCCCGCTGCGCACTCCCCGACGCCCAGCCGGCGGTCCCCGCCGCCACGGTGGCCGCCAGCGCGACCGCCACCAGGGTCCTCGCGTACCGACGCATCCGCCCCTCCTTCCGCTCCGCCGCCCCGGACGGCGCGACGGAGCAGAAGGTAGGAAGGGGACACCCCGGCGGGCGTCACACCGGAGAGCCAAGTGCGAAGTGCTACCGGGGTAGGGGGTGTACGGGAACAGGGCCGTTCGCCGCGGGGATCAGGGGCGTTCGGCTGCGGCGACGGTCGGTTCGGCGCGGGCGGCGATGGTCCGGGCGCACTCCAGCGACTCCGTGCGCGTGGTGTCCACCTCCAGGTCGTAGACCACGCCCTCGTGGACCGACTCCGCCTGAGCCGCCGCCATCCCCCGGGTGCGGTCGCCGCGCGCGATCTCCCGCCCCGAGGCGACCTCGCTCGCGCACCGGACCCCGACCCACAGCACGTCCAGACCCACCAGGGCCTTCTGCCAATGCGCCTGGGACTCCGCGCCGCCGAGGAAGACGTCGTCCACGATCACCCGGGCGCCCGCACGCGCCGTCGCGGCGACCCCCTCCATCCAGGCCGCCTCCAGCCGCCGGAACTCCCCGCCCACATTCACCCCGCCGTCCGCGGTGAACTCGATTCCGCCGTCGGACGTCTGCATCGACGCGGGCATCGAGTCCACCAGGGTGTCGATGGCGGCCGCGAGCCACGGCTCCGCCAGCACCGCCTGGAGACACCGGACGATGCCGGACTTGCCGGAGCTGGAGCCGCCGTTCAACACGATCACCTGAGTCGTCATCCGGCCACCGTAGAGGGGATCGGCGCGGCGGCCACGGTATTTTCCGAGGGTTCCGACGGCCGGACCCGAGGCCGACTCCGGGGGGGGGCGGGGCTGCGCACGGAGGGAGTCTTGCGGAGGGTGGTCCGGGAGGGGCCGGAGGGACGTGTTCCCCAACCACCGCCGGGCTTTGGGGCTTGCCGACGGGGGCATCGTCCGGAGGTGAGCTACCACGGATGGTTCGTCCTGGTCATGTCCGCCATGTTGATATGGATACCGGCGGCCCTGTACCTGGCCGTGAAGTGTTCGGACGGCGGGACCAAGGGGGCCGTCGTCCTCCGGACCGGCGCCGCCCTCGTCGTCCTGGGCGCGCTGGCGCTGGGGCTGTGGGGCCTGGCCTCCCTGGTGCCGCCGAGCCGCTGCGACCACAGCACGGCCCAGGAATGCGAACTCCATACGCCCTGAGCCCGAAGTCGTCCGGCCCTCCGGCCGCTTCAGGGCCTCAGCGCGGCCGACACCCGGGCCATCCGGTCCGGCGGCAGTGCGAAGGGGTTGGCGGGGTTGCGGTAGGAGTGCGTGCCGTCATCGACCCGGACGCCGTCACGGCCGGTCCGCCAGTTCACCGGTCCGAACGGACCCTGGTCGTCCAGCAGCGCCACCGCGAGCGCCTCGGGATCGTCAACCCCGGTGCGGGCGCGCAGGGCCACCGTCAGCCGCTCGGCGGCGTCCTCGGGCACGTCCTCGTCGCCGAACGCGGGCAGCAGGAGCAGCAGTCGGGCGTGCGGGTCGGTGGTGCTGCCGCCGGGCAGCCCGCTGTCGGCCGCCGCCACCAGCTCCGGCCAGGACAGGCCCGGACCCATGAAGTGCCCCTCGTCCGAAGCGAGATGCTCCGCGTGCTCCCAGTCGGGGTGGTGGAGGAGATAGTCGACCCCGGGATCGTCGGCGAAGGTGCGGTAGACGACGTGGAGGCGGTGGCCGGAGGCGAGGGGGACGGTGAACGTCGGCCAGTCCGCGTACTTCCACAGCTGTTCCGCGTAGACGAGCGCAGCGTCGTGGTCCGCGCCGAACAGCAACTCCTCCGTCTCCTCGTTCCCCGGACAGGAGTTGAGGTGCCCCAGCCAGAAGAGCGTGTCGTCGAGGAGGTCGGTGGGGTGGGTGAGCGCGTCGCTCTCGTACCCGGGTATACGGGTGGGACGCGGGTCCTCGGTGTCTGTCACGGGGGCATTCTGCCGCCCGGGGGTGCCGGAGCCGCGCGTGCCGTCGGCGTACACTCCGGTCGCGCGGCGGCGGCCGGGCACACGGGACGGGGAGGGCGGGCATGGCCGGGAGGTCGGCGGGCGAGTGGTGGGACCTGCTTCCGGCGGGTGTCCGCGAACAGGTCGACGGATACGTCCTGCAGGACGCCCCGATGCGGGCGATCCGCACCGTCTGGCAGTCCGGTCGCACCCAGGGGCTCGGGCTCGGCGAGGCCCAGGCGGTGGTCTCCGGGCGTTTCCTGCACCACGGCGACCGGATCGCCCGCACCCCCGACGACCCGCTCGACCTGGAGTCCCTGACCGCCCTTGCCGCCGGGTGCGACGGGCGGATCGTGGCGATCGAGGCCCTGTGGGACGGAGACACCTTCCACGGCTGGTTCGTGGAGCTCCGGGCCATCACCACCGACCCCGCCGGTGACCGCCGGCTGGCCACCATCCACCGCTCCACGGCGGTACGGCTCATCGGAGAGGGGCACGCCCAGCCCTCGGCAGCCGCCGCGGAACGGTTCGGCGGAGCCCTGGCCGCGCACCTCTCCGTACCCTTCCACTTCGCGAGCCCGCACGTCCCCGACGACGAGGCCCCGCGCTGGACCCAGAGCCGGTAAGCAGGTGCGGCCCACGGGACGCCTCACTCACCGCCCGCGCGACGGCCCGCCTCAACTGCCCGGCGTCACGAGCCCCGACTCGTACGCGAAGATCACGGCCTGTGCGCGGTCCCGCAGGTCCAGCTTGGCGAGGACCCGCCCGATGTGGGTCTTCACCGTCTGTTCGGCGAGTACCAGGCGGCCCGCGATCTCCTGGTTGGAGAGCCCGCGCGCGATCAGCTCCAGGACCTCGGTCTCCCGGGGCGTCAGCCCGTTCAGCCGCAGCGCCTGGCCGCTGCGGGAGGCGCCGGACGGGCGCTGGGCGGCGAAGTCCGCGATCAGCCGCCGGGTCACGGACGGCGCGAGCAGTGCGTCGCCCGCCGCCACCACCCGTACCGCCGCGATCAGATCGGCCGGGGGCGCGTCCTTCAGGAGGAACCCGGACGCCCCGGCGCGCAGCGCCTCGTACACGTAGTCGTCCACGTCGAACGTGGTGAGCATCAGGACCTTCGGGCGGTGCACCACGCCGATCGGCGGGTCCAACAGGGCGCGGGCGGCGGCGAGTCCGTCCATCTCGGGCATCCTGACGTCCATCAGGACCACGTCGGGACGCCGGCTGCGGCTGACCTCGATGCCCTGGCGGCCGTCCGGTGCCTCGCCCACCACGTCGATGTCGCTCTGTGCCGACAGCAGGGCCGCGAACCCGGCCCGCACCATGGCCTGGTCGTCGACGATGATCACGCGGATGGTCACGGGGAATCCTCCGGGGCGGTGGGCGGCTTCGGGTCGGGGCGGGCGGCGGCGGGAGGGGAACCGGCGGCGGGAGGGGAACCGGGGGCGGCCGGCCCCAGCGGGAGCCGGGCCGCGACCCGGAATCCGCCGTCCGGCAGCGGGCCGGTGTCCAGGGTGCCGCCGGTCAGGCGTACCCGCTCCCGCATCCCGACCAGGCCGTGCCCCGTCCCGGAGGTCTCCAGCGGAGAACCGGGTTTCGGGGGAGGTGAGTTGACCACCAGCACCGTCAGATGTCCGCCATCGGCCCGTACGGACACCCGGGTCGGGGCGCCCGGTGCGTGCCGGACCACGTTGGCCAGTGCCTCCTGCGCGATCCGGTACGCGGACAGGTCCACGGCCGGCGGCACCTCGCCCAGGTCCGCCGCGAGCGCCAACTCCACCGGCAGGCCCGTGCGTACGGTCGCCTCCACCAGCTGCTGCAACCGGTCCAGGCCGGGCTGCGGGGCACGCTCGCCCGACGTGCCGTCGCCGCGCAGTACCGTGAGCAGCCGCCGCATCTCCGCCAGCGACTCCCGGGCGCTCGCCGCGATCGACGCGAACTCCTCCCGGGTCTCCTCCGAAAGCCCGGCCACCCGGTACGGCGCGGAGTCCGCCTGCACGGTGATCACCGACATGTGGTGCGCGACCACGTCGTGCAACTCCCGGGCGATCCGCGCGCGTTCCTCCAGCAGCGTGCGCCGGGCCCGCTCCTCCGCGCTGATGGTCTCCTGCTCGACCAGCCGCCGTTGCGCAACCCCCCGTTCCCGTACGGCCGCTCCTGCCATCAGCACCACCGCACCGAGGACGGAGAGCAGCAGCGCGCTCGCGTTCCCCCGGTCCGGCGCCAGCGAGTACAGCACCAGCCCCGCCGCGCCCGTCGCCAGCCACACCGCCACCAGGGTCCGGCGGGTCTCCCGCAGCCCCAGCGCGAGCAGCACGAAGAGCTGGCCGACGATGACGGTCGGCGGCCATGGCCAGACGGTGTACGGGCCCGGGGGCTCGGCCAGCAGTGCCAGTGCCCCGGCGACCGACGCGAGGAAGGTGACCCACCAGACCTGGAGGGGCCGGTGGGCGAGGAACAGCAGGGGCAGCGTCTGGGCCACCGCGAGGGTGGCGGCGAGCGCGCCCGGCAGCCCCCGGTCGTGGGCGAGCACGTTGACGGTGATCGGCAGGAGCGCCGCGGTCAGGGCGAGCACGGCCACGTACGGGATCATCCGCTGCCAGCGCCTCGGCGCCTCCGCCAGCAGCGGGGTGGCCGGATGCGAAGGCGCCGACAGCCGGTCGACGAGCGCGCGCAAACGGTTCCGGGCCGCGCGCGACGCGGGCGGCGTCCCGGCGTCAGGCGGGCGGGGGGAATCGGGAGATCCCGGGGATCCGGGAGTTTCAGGGGTTTCGGACATGGCCCGGCCAGCGTAGGCAGCCGACCGCCCCGCAGGCGTCATACCGGGGTGTCGGAGTGCGGCGGGCCGTGTCGTACCGGGGTAGGGGGTGCCGCGCCCCGGGGCGGGGCCGGGCGGGCGGCGGCGCTATCGTCCTCGCGACGGGCGCGGAGCCCGCGCCGATCGACTGGAGGCCGACGGGTGTCCCCGATACACGACTTCGCCACCTGGGTGCCCGTACTGAGGCTGCTGAAGGAGAGCAACGCGGAGACCCTCGCCGGGGGCGGCCAGGTGGCCGGGCAGATCGGGCGCGGCAGCTGGAGCCTGCCCCTGCGGCGGCGGCCCGCCCAGCCCGGCTGGGCGGCACGGGCCGATGACATGCGGGCGGAGTTCGACGCCGTGGACCGGGTACGGGACGCGCTCGCCGAGTCCGGCGCGGAGAGCGTCGCGTTCGCGGTGCGGGTCGGCCCGGACGGGCGGGCGACGCTCGACCTGTTCGGTCCCGGCGGTGCCGCCGAGCCAGGCATCGGCGGGCCCTACCCGGGAGAACTGCTCCTGGTGGAAGGCGCCTTGGCCGCCCCCTGGCACAAACTCCCCGACCCGGTACCGGACGCCGTACCGGCCCCGACCGCCGATCCCGCACTGCTGGAGCGCACGCTCCGCACGGCGCTGCCCGACGCCGTCGGCGCCACGGAGGAGGAGATCGCCGCGGCCGAGGCGCGGCTCGGGACGGCCCTGCCCGACGAACTCAAGGCGCTCTACCGGGTGACGCGGGCGCGCTGGGACGACTGGAAGGACGACCCGGAGGCGGCGGACCGCGTCTTCGATGCGGTCGACTGCGAGCTCTTCCCCCTGGACGGCCTCCACCTCGCCGACGTGGCCTCCCGCCCGTGCCGCTGGGAGTTCGCCGCCATGGAAGCGGCCGTCACCGGGCCCGACGCGCGCGTCCAGGGCATCGTGGGCTCACCGGGCTGGATCGTGTTCGGCGACAACGGCGGCGGCGACCGTATCGCGGTGGACCTGACCCCGGGACCGCGCGGATACGCCGGTCAGATCATCATGATCGGCCACGAGGAGAACATCGGGGCGGAGCTGCTCGCCGACTCCCTCACCGACTGGGTGAGCGGCCGGCACCGGGAGGAACGGCCCAACCGCCGCCGCGATCGCGCGACACCGGCCGTCGCGTACGTCAACCGGTCCGCCCTCCCGGACGTCGAGACCGCCGCCCACTCCCTGCTGGAGGTCCTGAGCATCGGGGTGCGGGAGGACGACGATCCGGTCTCCCTCGTCCCCGTCGCCGGGCTGCCCCGGCTCCGTACCCTCAGCGCCTACGCCGGTACGCTCGCCGACCCGCTGGAGATCGCCGGGCTGACCGCGCTGGAGTTCCTGGAGCTGGGGCCTGCGGACTGGCGCGTCCTGCTCGACGCCGGAGCCGTACCGCGCGGCCTCCTCGCCGCCGCGATCATGGTGCGGTACCAGCCGGACCTGCCGCCGGTCGTGGACCTCGCCAACGAGATCCTCGGCCTCTTCGGGCGGCCCCCGATCCCCCGGACCGTACGGGAGGGCGACCTCGGGGCGGAGGCGTGACCTGACCCAAGGCCTCGGGGCGGAGGCATGACCCCACCCCGGCCCCGGGGCGGAGGCGTGACCCCGCCCCGAGGTTCCGCACCTACAACTCCGCCAGCAGCTCCGCCTTCTTGGCGCTGAACTCCACGTCCGTCACCAGCCCCGCCTGATGCAGCTCGCCCAGGTGCCGGATGCGCTCCGCGATGTCCGCCGGATCGCTCCGCACCGCGCCGACCGGCACCAGCGAGGTCGGTACGGGTACGGAGGGTCTGCGGCGCGCCGACTCCAAAACCGCCGCCGCGAACGGCAGCGACTCGTGCACCGGGCCGTACCCCAGGCCGAAGAGGACGGCCGCCGGGTCCTGGTCCGCCTGCGTGGGCCGCTCCGGGACCGCGCCGCCGGGCACCTCGCCGATCCCCGAGCGGCCGGGGGAGGTGACGCACGGCTGCGCCGGGGCGGCCGTCGCCGTATCGGACGGCCGCGTCAGCAGCCGCAGATACCCCTCGAAGGCCTCCGGGGACCGCCACTCCACCCCGGTCACCCGCTCCACCGGGAACGTCTGGTCGCCCGCCCGCCACTTGGCGCTGGACGCACCCGTCCACGACCAGCGGAAGGAGACCCGCTCCCCGTCGAAACTGGCCCGCCCGTCGTACGCCTTGAACTGCAGCGGCCCCTGGGGTGCCGCGACCAGGAAGCGGTCCGCCGGCTCCCCGGCCTCGGGGCCGAGCAGGGCGCGCATCTCGTCGCGGTAGTACTCCGCGAGGGTCTCCCGGTCTGCGGGCAGGACCAGGCGGTACGGATCGCAGCCGTCCTTCAACTGCCCGGCCGCCGCCTCCATCAGCGGGTCGGCCCCCGGTCTCGGCGAGGCGTGCAGAACCACCGTGCCCCGCTTGCCCGGAGACAGACCGACCGCCGACAGCGCCGCATACGGAATGCGTCGCTCCCGCAGGCTCTGGAAGAGCTTCGGCGTACGGATGCCCCGTTCGAAGCGGATGAGCACGGAGTCGGTGTCGAACTCCCAGGTGGCATGAATTCCGGCCAGCACATCACCCATGCGCCTCATCGTATGCGGCCCTCGCTCGTACGTCGCCCCTTCGTGTCAGCCCCGATTCACCGGGCTTCCGCATGATCTACGCGCGTCAGACACCTGTTCCACCGGAAATACCGCTGAGACAGGCGCGATCCGCCGATGCGCAGCCGACCGTCGTATATGAGCCGACTCCGATCGCCGCGAAGTTGCGCAGACTCTCCGTACCCGGCTCGAAGTAACCGCTGTGGCCCACCGCGTCGCCCGCCGAGACGATCCGCGCCCCGAACTCCGGGTCCACCGGATCGGCACCGTGCCCCAACCCGCCGACCTCCAGGTTGGGCACGTCCGCGATCCAGTCGTCCTCGTCGCGCATCGCCCACACCCGGGCCCGCGTGCCCAGCGCCGCCGCGCTCGCGGACCGCATACCGGGACTCCCGGCCACGGCGATGTCGGTGACCCGGGACGGCAGGTGGTGCGCCGCGACCCCGCACACCACGGAACCGTAGCTGTGGCAGACCAGCGAGACGGTGGCCTTCCCCGGCAGGGCGGCCACCAGCGCGTTCAGCCGCAGCGCGCCCTGGGTGGCGAGCCCGCCGAGGACGGCGTCCATGCCGATCCCGGCCGGGGCGGTGTAGTCGGCCCAGGCGATGACCGCGGTACGCGCGTCGGGCCGGGCGTCCCGCTCCGCGGCGTACAGGGACTTCGCCATACCCACCGGCGCGCTGTACGGGCGGTTCTCCCGCTCCAGCGTGGTCAGCTGGGTGTCCACGCCCGGGACCACGACGGAGACCCGCCGGGCCCGGTCGAGATCGCCGAAGACCTCGGCCGCGCGGCCCCGCCCCGAGGGGTCGAAGGAGAGGATCTGCCGGTCGCCGGAGAGCATCGCGCGGAAGCGTTCCAGCCGCAGCCGCGCCCCGGTACGCCCGTCGATGGAGAGCCCGGGATCGTGCGTCCGGCGCTGCTCCACCGCCTCGGCGTCCCGCAGTGCGTGCCGGTTCGCGCGGTAACGCAGAGCGACCGGTACTCCGTTGAGATTGCCGACCACCAGGGGATGGTGATCGGCCAGCGAGAGCTGGTCCGCGGCGGACAGCGAGGCGAAGAAACGGGCGATCACCGCCACCGGCGCGTCCAGCGCCGGAACGGGCCGGCCTCTCGCCCGGGCGTGCGCCCAAGCGGCCAACGCCCGCTCGCGTGGCTCGTCGGAGGGCTGATGGCGTACGGCGGTCCACCCGGTGGTCGCCAGCATCACGAACACGACGGCTATGGCGAGCAGTGCGCGCCATGCGGTCAGAGTGGGGGAGGTGTCGAAGGAGGGATTCACTGCGGGACACCCTAGGAGACGGGTGCCGGGCAGCGGAGCCCGGGTGACATACCTCACTCGGTGGAGGAGTTTGTAGACCGATTTTCTGACGTTCCGTAGTCACGGAGGGCGCGCAGCGTGGATCGGGCGCCGGGTCGTGCGCTCTGGTGGTGCACGGGATCGGCGCGGGGTCGGTGCGCTCCGGTAGTGCGCCTCGGCGGTGCGCGAGGGTGGTGCGCGGGGCGGATTCTGCCCGGCAGTCGTCCGGCGGGGAGGTCCGCGTCACCGCCCGCTCACGTGCCGCCCGCTCACGTGCCGCCCGCTCACGTGCCGCCCGCTCACGTGCCGCCCCGACGGGACCGCCCCGACGGGACCGTACCGACGGCCACGAGCGGCGCCGGGGCCGTGAGCGGCGGTGGGGGTACGAGGGGTACGGGTGGTACGAGGGGCGCGGGGGGTACGAGGGGTGCGGGGGCCGCGGACGCGCGGCCGGGCACGCTGCCGTCCCCCGGGCCGGGCGCGCGCCAGCCGGCGGCGAGCGTCGGACCGAGCATGTCCAGATGGCGTTCGGCCATGGCGCGCAGCGAGGCCAGGGTGCCGTCGCCGGAGCGGCCCCACAGCTGCCCGGTGACCCGCATCGTCCCGGAGAACGCGGCGACCGCCACCCGGGGCCGCGGGTCGGCGTCCACGTCCAGGCCCTCCCGTCCGGCGATCACCGCGGCGACCTCCTCCTCCATGACGACGCACCGGCGCATGTGCGTGGCCAGCAGCGTCGGCTGGGACTCGATCATCCGGAACGTCCGTACGTGCAGCTCCACCGTGGCCTCGGACGGGTCGGACCGTTCCAGCGCGTCCCAGGCGCGGAACACGGCCTGCCGCATCGCTTCGAGTGGCGGCTCCTGGGCCGGACGCTGCCGCAACTCCGCGAGGAAACGCGCCTCCACCAGGTCCTGGGTGGCGAAGACGACGTCCTCCTTGCTCGCGAAGTACCGGAAGAACGTGCGCTGGGAGACCTTGACCGCCTCCACGATCCCGTCCACCGTGGTCCGTTCGTACCCCTGGGTGGTGAAGAGTTCGAGCGCGGCGTGGAGCAGCGCGTCCCGGGTGCGCTGCTTCTTGCGCTCCCGCAACCCGACCGCGCACTCCGGGCGACGGAGCAACCCGGCCGCCCTGCCGCGCTGTTCGCGCGTCACCGCCGTGGCCTGCGCGTTCTCGCGCGGCGCCCCGACCCGTCGGCGCTTCGCCGGACCTTCTGTCACGTGCTGTCCCTCTCCCGTCGCCCCGCTCGTACCGGCTCCGTTGTGAGCCACCTGACAGTTACCGGTTGGTGAATTGGTTGGTCAACTGTCAGTCGCTGTCACTATTCTGCCGGGCATGACTAGTCAGACCTCCGTCGAGAAGGCTTCGCGGGAGCCCGCGGACATATCAGTTCCCGCTCCCACCAAGGGACTTCGTGGCCATCCATGGCTGACGCTGTTCGCCGTGGCCATCGGCGTGATGATGGTCGCGCTCGACGGCACGATCGTCGCCATCGCCAACCCCGCCATCCAGAAGGACCTCAACGCCTCCCTCGCGGACGTCCAGTGGATCACGAACGGCTACATGCTGGCGCTCGCGGTCTCGCTGATCACCGCGGGCAAGCTCGGTGACCGCTTCGGCCACCGCCAGACGTTCCTCATCGGCGTCGTCGGCTTCGCCGCCGCCTCCGGGGCCATCGGCCTCTCCTCCAGCGTCACGTTCGTGATCGTCTTCCGGGTGCTCCAGGGCCTGTTCGGCGCCCTGCTGATGCCCGCCGCGCTCGGCCTGCTGCGCGCCACCTTCCCCGCCGAGAAGCTCAACATGGCCATCGGTATCTGGGGCATGGTCATCGGCGCCTCCACCGCGGGCGGCCCGATCCTCGGCGGCGTGCTCGTCGAGCACGTCAGCTGGCAGTCCGTCTTCTTCATCAACGTGCCGGTCGGCGTCGTCGCCCTCCTGCTCGGCGTGGTGATCCTCAAGGACCACCGTGCCGAGAACGCGCCCCGCTCCTTCGACATCGGCGGCATCGTCCTGCTCTCGCTGGCGATGTTCAGTCTCATCTGGGCGCTCATCAAGGGTGCCGCGTGGGGCTGGGGCGACGTCAAGACGATCGGCTTCCTCGTGGCGGCGGTCGTTCTCTTCGTGGCCTTCGCGCTCGTCCAGACGCGTGTACGCGAGCCGCTGATCCCGCTCGCGATGTTCAGGTCCATCCCGCTGTCGGCGGGCGCGATCCTGATGGTGCTGATGGCCTTCGCCTTCATGGGCGGCCTGTTCTTCGTCACGTTCTACCTCCAGAACGTGCACGGCATGAGCCCGGTCGACAGCGGTCTCCACCTGCTCCCGCTGACCGCCATGATGATCGTCGCCTCGCCGCTCGCCGGTGCCCTGATCACCAAGTTCGGCCCGCGGGTCCCGCTGGTCGGCGGCATGGTGTGCACCGCCGTCGCCTGTTTCGGCATGTCGCAGCTGACCATCGGTACGGGCACGCTGACCATGTCGATCTGGTTCGCGCTGCTCGGCCTCGGGCTCGCCCCCGTCATGGTCGGTGCCACCGAGGTCATCGTCGGCAACGCCCCGATGGAGCTGTCCGGTGTCGCCGGTGGCCTCCAGCAGGCGGGCATGCAGGTCGGCGGCAGCCTCGGCACGGCCGTCCTCGGTGCCGTGATGGCGGCCAGGGTCGACTCCCTGCTGCCGGGCAACTGGGCGGACGCCGGTCTCCCGAAGAGCTCCGCGGAGCAGCTCTCGCAGGCGTCCTCGGCCATCGAGGTCGGCATGCCGCCCATCGCCCCGAACACCCCGCCGGAGATCGCCGCGAAGATCACCGCGGTCGCGCATGACACTTTCGTGTCAGGCATGAGCACCGCTTTCCTGGTGGCCGGCTGCGTCGCGGTCATCGCCGCGGTGGTCGCCCTCTTCACCAAGCGCGGCGACAACGCCGAGGCCGGTGCCGGAGTCGGCCACATCTGACCCCTCCCGCCCCCGGCGCAACCGCGTCAACACCGCGCCCACAGAGCCCCGTCGGTCCAAACCGGCGGGGCTGTCGCCTATCCGGGTGGTCCCGCTCCCAACCTCTTCCCGGGGCAGGTTGCGGCAGGTCAAGGTCGGGCCAAGAGAACCGCACGACCACGGGGTTGATCCACCATGCGCAAGACCGTCATCGCGGCCGTCCTGGCCGCCACCGCTCTCGTTCCCGCCGCCTCGGCCGTCGCCCCGGCCGCCACACCCGGCGTGTCCAGGGGTACGTACACCACCGTGACGACCACCGGCACCGCCCGGGCCGCCGGCACCGCCGCGGCCGCGCCCGGCAGGGCCTCGGGGGTCCGGCTCGGGGAGTGCGCGGCCGGCCAGCTCTGTCTCTGGAAGAAGCCGGACTTCACCGGCGGGCGGCTGAACAGGGACCTGTCCGCCGTCGACATCGAGAGCTGCGTCCCGCTGCCCGCCGGAAGCGACGCGCAGTCCTTCGCCAACCGCACCGGCCGCAACGTCACCCTGTACCAGTCGGCCGAGTGCGGTGAGACAGGGGAGTTCGAGACCTATCCCGGACCGGGCACCTGGGTCCCGCGCTCCCCCTACCAGGTACGGGCGTTCAAGATCTGGGAGGGCTGACTGCACGGGGCGGGCGCCGGACCGGCCGGCTGACCCGGCACTCGGCCGGAGGGCGGGGGCGTACGCTGCCGCCGCCCTCCGGAGCCCCTGCGTGACGCACGGTCACCGGGGGTCGAGGACTGCGCCCGAGGTCCCGGCGATCCGGCCATCTGCCCGGTAGCTCTGCGAAGTTGTTCTGTCAGATGCGTTGACGAAATCTTCGGGGTACATCTAGCTTCATCGCGTCGTACTTCGTACGTCATATATGAGACGCGATACGCGAGATGCGAGAGCCCTTCATGACGTTTGCGCCCACCCCGATCCCGTCCAGAACGCAGTTCGTGCTGGAAGCGATCAAACACGCGATCCTGACGGCCCGGCTGCGGCCGGGGCAGGCGCTCGTCGAGACCGAACTCGCCGCGCAGTTCGGGGTGTCGAAGACGCCGGTACGCGAAGCACTGAAAACGCTCGCCGGCACCGGGCTCGTCGTCATGAGCCAGTACAAGGGTGCCACCGTCCGGCTGGTGGACGCCGAAATGGCGCGTGAGGTCTACGACGTGCGGCTGCTGCTCGAACCGGAGGCGCTGCGCCGCACGATCACCTGCCGGGCCTCCCTGGAAGCGGCCCAAGAGGCTCTGGAGCGAGCAGATTCGGCACCTGACAAGGCCGAACGCTCACTGGCCAACCGGGACTTCCACCGCGCTCTCTACCTCTCCTGCGGCAACCCGCTGCTGGGCCGGCTGCTCGACGAGGTCCGCGACCAGGCGGCGCTCGTCTCCACCGTGGCCTGGGCGGCCGATCCGTCCTGGGAGCGCGAGGCGGCCGAGCACCGGGAGATCCTGCGGCTCGCGCTGGCCGCCGACGCGGCCGGGGCGGCCGCCGCCCTCCACGACCACATCGCGTCCTTCGTCCGCCGCGCCTTCCCGGCCGGCGAACCCGCCGGCGCGCACACCGTTCCGAGCCCCGTGACCACGGGCTGACCCCCTTTCCCGATTTCCCTGCCTTCTCCGCAATGCCGAGTCACACCGCTACCGAAGTACCGAGAGAGTGGAGCCGACGATGAAGATCTCGAAGACGCACAGGGCACGCGCGGCGGCGGCGATGTCCCTCACGGCGGTCCTCGCCCTGACCGTCACCGGCTGCGGTGACGACGGCAGCGGGTTCGCCGGCGGCGGCGGCGCCGAGGGCGACGGCAAGGGAAAGATCGTCTTCTGGGACAACAACGGCGGTGTGCGCACCGACATATGGAAGGCGATCATCGCCGACTTCGAGAAGGAGAACCCCGGCATCGAGGTCCAGTACGTCGGGGTGGCGGCCACCGAGATCCAGACCAAGTACGACAACGCCATCCAGGGCGGCGGACTTCCGGACGTCGGCGGGGTCGGCGCGGCGATGCTCGCCGGGCTCGCGGCCCAGGGCTCGCTGGAGCCCCTGGAGGACCGGAGCGCGGACTCCTCGCTGGACGGCGCGCTCAACCCGGGCATGGTCGAGGCGATGAAGGCGGCGGGCGGCTCCGAGGAGCACACCTACAACGTCCCGATCTCCGCCAACAACGGGGTGCTCTACTACCGCACCGACCTCTTCAAGAAGGCCGGCCTGGCCGCGCCGGTCACCTGGGACGACTTCTACAAGGCGGCCGACAAGCTGAGCGACCCCAAGAAGAATCGTTTCGGCTACACCATCCGGGGCGGCGCAGGCTCCATCGCCCAGGCCATGGACGCCATGTACGGGCAGTCCGGCATCACGTCCTTCTGGGACGCCAAGGGCGAGAAGACCACCCTCAACGACCCCCGGAACGTGGCCGCCCTGGAGAAGTACGCGGCCCTCTACAAGAAGGTCACGCCCTCCGCCGACCTCAACAACGACTTCATCAAGATGGTCGCCCAGTACGACTCCGGCACCATCGGCATGGTCAACCACAACCTCGGCTCGTACCAGGACCATGTGACCGCCCTCGGTACGGACAAGTTCCGGGGCATCCCGCAGCCGATCGGCGCGGGCGGCAAGCGGGTCCAGGTCTCCAACCCCGTCGACGGACTCGGCCTCTTCAAGAGCTCCGAACACAAGGCCGCCGCCTGGAAGTTCATCGAGTACGCCGCCTCCCACGCGGCCAACTCGAAGTTCAACGAGCAGGCGGGACTGATTCCGGCCAACAACGAGGCCGCCAAGGACCCCTGGGTCTCCCGCGCCGAGCCCACCGCCCTCGCGGCGAAGGCCCTCACCGACGGCTCGACCGTCACCGTGCAGCTGCCGTACTACCTGCCGGACTGGAACGGCATCAGCAAGGCCGACAACGAGCCCGAGCTGCAGAAGGTCCTGCTCGGCCGGACCTCGGCCAAGGCGTTCCTCGACAAGATGGCCGGTGAGCTGAACGACGCCCAGGCGGAGTGGAAGGAACAGCAGCCCACCGCCTGAGCAGCGGATCGCCTGAGCCCACCGCCTGAGCAGCTCGCCGTCTGCTCCGCGCGCCCACGGAAAGACCCACGGAAAGACGCACGGAAAGCCCCACGGAAAGACCCGCGGGCCTGACCCCGCGAACACCGCCGGCCGGCCCCGGGCCTACCCGGGACCGGCCGGCACAGGTGTGTCCGGAGCCGCCTCAGGCGTCGCCGCCCGCCGCGCCCGGGTCGGCCGCCGCCACGTCCAGCAGCTCGTACCGGTCGACCGCCGTCTTCAGCGCCGAACGGTCGATCCGCCCCTCCTTGGCCAGCTCCGTGAGGACCGCCAGCACGATCGACTGCGCGTCGATGTGGAAGAAGCGGCGGGCGGCCCCGCGGGTGTCCGCGAAACCGAAACCGTCCGCGCCCAGCGACTGGTACGCGCCCGGCACCCAGCGGGAAATCTGGTCCGGAACCGATCGCATCCAGTCCGAAACGGCCACGAACGGCCCTTCGGACCCGGAGAGCTTCCGCGTCACGTACGGGACGCGCTGCTCCTCCTCCGGGTGGAGCAGGTTGTACCGCTCCGTCTCCACGGCCTCGCGGCGCAGCTCGTTCCAGCTGGTCGCCGACCAGACGTCCGCCCGGACGTTCCACTCCTCGGCGAGGACGCGCTGCGCCTCCAGCGCCCACGGGACCGCCACACCGGACGCCAGGATCTGCGCCGGGATCTGCCCCCGCTCACCGCGCCGGAAGCGGTGGACACCCGCGAGGATGCCCTCCACGTCCACGTCGGCGGGCTCGGCCGGGTGCTGGATCGGCTCGTTGTAGACGGTGAGGTAGTAGAAGACGTCCTCGCTGTTCTCGCCGTACATCCGACGCAGCCCGTCCTTCACGATGTGCGCGATCTCGAACCCGTACGCCGGGTCGTAGGCCACGCACGCCGGGTTGGTCGAGGCGAGCAGCTGCGAGTGGCCGTCCGCGTGCTGGAGCCCCTCACCGGTCAGGGTCGTACGCCCTGCGGTCGCACCCAGTACGAAACCGCGCGCGAGCTGGTCGGCCATCTGCCAGAACTGGTCACCGGTGCGCTGGAACCCGAACATCGAGTAGAAGACGTAGACCGGGATCAGCGGCTCGCCGTGCGTGGCGTAGGAGGAGCCCGCCGCGATCAGCGAGGCCGTGCAGCCCGCCTCGGAGATGCCGTCGTGCAGCATCTGCCCGGTCGGCGACTCCTTGTAGGCGAGCAGGAGTTCGCGGTCCACCGCTTCGTACTGCTGCCCCAGCGGGTTGTAGATCTTCGCGCTCGGGAAGAACGCGTCCATGCCGAAGGTGCGGTACTCGTCGGGTGCGATCAGCACGAAACGCCTGCCGATCTCCTTGTCCCGCATGAGGTCCTTCAGGATGCGGACGAACGCCATCGTGGTGGCGATCGACTGCTGGCCCGAGCCCTTCTTCGCAGCCGCGTAGGTCTTCTCCTCCGGCAGCGCCAGCGGCTTCGCGCGCACCACCCGGGTCGGCACGTAACCGCCCAGGGCCGCCCGCCGGTCGTGCATGTACTGGATCTCCTCGGAGTCCCGGCCCGGGTGGTAGTAGGGCGGGTACCCCTCGTCCAGCTGCTTGTCCGTGATCGGGATGCGCAGCCGGTCGCGGAACCGCTTCAGGTCCTCGACCGTGAGCTTCTTCATCTGGTGGGTCGCGTTGCGGCCCTCGAAGTTCGGCCCCAGCGTCCAGCCCTTGACCGTCTGCGCCAGGATCACAGTCGGCTGGCCCTGGTGCGCCTTGGCCGCAGCGTACGCCGCGTAGACCTTCCGGTGGTCGTGCCCGCCGCGCCCCAGGTGCAGGATCTGCTCGTCGGACATGTCCTTGACCATGTCCCGCAGCCGCTGGTCGCCGCCGAAGAAGTGCTCGCGGATGTACGCGCCGGTCTCGGTGGCGTACGTCTGGAACTGGCCGTCCGGCGTGGTGTTCAGCTTGTTGACCAGGATGCCCGTGCGGTCCTGCGCGAGCAGCGGGTCCCAGGTGCGGTCCCAGACCAGCTTGATCACGTTCCAGCCGGCCCCCCGGAACTGGGACTCCAGCTCCTGGATGATCTTGCCGTTGCCGCGCACCGGGCCGTCGAGCCGCTGGAGGTTGCAGTTGACGACGAAGGTGAGGTTGTCCAGGCCCTCGCGGGCGGCGATGGACAGCTGGCCGAGCGACTCCGGCTCGTCCATCTCGCCGTCACCCAGATAGGCCCAGACGTGCGACTTCGAGGTGTCGGCGATGCCGCGCGCCTCCAGGTAGCGGTTCATCCGCGCCTGGTAGATCGCGCCGAGCGGGCCGAGACCCATCGACACCGTCGGGAACTCCCAGAAGTCCGGCATGAGCCGCGGGTGCGGGTAGCTGGAGAGCCCGTTCGGCGCCTTCGACTTCTCCTGGCGGAACGCGTCGAGCTGCGCCTCGCTCAGCCGGTCCAGCAGGAACGCGCGGGCGTAGATGCCCGGCGAGGCGTGCCCCTGGAAGAAGATCTGGTCGCCGCCGTCGCCCTCGTCCTTGCCCCGGAAGAAGTGGTTGAAGCCCACGTCGTAGAGCGAGGCGGAGGAGGCGAACGTGGCGATGTGACCACCGACACCGATCCCGGGGCGCTGGGCCCGCGAGACCATCACGGCCGCGTTCCAGCGGGTCGCGTTGAGGACCTTGCGCTCGATCTCCTCGTCGCCGGGGAAGAAGGGTTCGTCCTTCGTGGCGATCGTGTTGACGTAGTCGGTACTGCGCATCTCCGGAACGGCCACACGCTTCTCGCGCGCCCGTTCGATGAGGCGGAGCATCAGATAGCGGGCCCGCTCGTGGCCGCGCTCGTCCACTGCGGCGTCGAGCGAGTCCAGCCATTCCTGGGTCTCCTCGGGATCGAAATCCGGGACCTGGCTGGGAAGGCCGCCAATGATGATCGGGTTGCGATCGGATCCGGAAGCCACACTGTTCCTTCGCTGTTCGGTGCTGCTACGGGGTCTGCTGCGAGGCCGATCCGTCGGGGCGCGCAACCTCGCGGCGTCTCCGACGTCCGCGGAATCGCCACCTTCCATCGTGTACCGCCGGGACCCGTACGTCACCTCTACCGCACGGTAACCAGCGGGTTACCGGACACCTGTCCGGGGCAGTAGCCGTAAGGCGGAACAGGGGCGCCGGACCAAATCGCAACCATACGCCCAAGCCGTCCAAGCGTTCCCAAACGCTGTACGGCGGCGAATGCCGGAGCGAAACGGCATAAGCTGAGGAAGGACGTACACGGACCGGTGCCATCGGCACCCCGGCGCGGACCGGCCGGAAGTTGCGGCGACGTGGCAGGGAACGTCACCGTTTAGGCGGTCTGGGGCGCCGGGTACTTGCGCGATTCGCCGAGCCCGTGTGGACTACGGCCAGCGCCGCGCGTACGCGCGTGGCTGAAGCATTTTCCGAAACATGATCAGGAGGCAACCCGTGAGCGCGACCGCGGACCACGCGGAGGAGCGGACCAACCTGGCTGAACGGCTGGGGTTCGAACCCGGTCAGGTGGTCCAGGAGATCGGCTACGACGACGACGTCGAGCTGGAGCTCCGTGAGGGTATTGAGGCCACCATCGGTGGGGAACTCGTCGACGAGGACTACGACGACGTCGCAGACGTCGTCGTGCTGTGGTTCCGTGACGAGGACGGCGACCTTACGGACGCGCTGGTGGATGCCATCGGCCTGATCGAGGACGGCGGTACGGTCTGGCTGATGACGCCGAAGACCGGCCGTGACGGATACGTCGAACCCAGCGACATCAGCGATGCCGCTCAGACCGCCGGTCTCTCCCAGACCAAGAGCATCAGCGCGGGCAAGGACTGGACGGGCAGCCGTCTGGTCACGCCCAAGGCCGCCAAGGCCAAGCGCTGAGCTCCTCCCGCACCACCCCGTAGCACCCTGAAGGCCCCCGACGGCATCGCGCCGCCGGGGGCCTTCGTACGTCCCCGGGAGGTGCTGCGTAGGCTGGGCCGAGGCTCCCGGCGGACCGGCCCGGGGCGGTGACGCAAGCGAAGGGACACCCCATGGCGATCGAGGTCGGCTCCCAGGCCCCCGCGTTCGAGCTCAAGGACAACCACGGCCGGACGGTCACGCTGTCCGAGTTCCGCGGCGAGAAGAACGTCGTGCTGCTCTTCTACCCGTTCGCCTTCACCGGCGTCTGCACCGGCGAGCTCTGCGCGCTCCGCGACGAGCTGCCCCGCTTCGAGAACGCCGACACCCAGCTCCTCGCCGTCTCCAACGACTCCATCCACACCCTGCGGGTCTTCGCCGAGCAGGAGGGCCTGGAGTACCCGCTGCTCTCCGACTTCTGGCCGCACGGCGAGGTCTCGCGCGCCTACGGCGTCTTCGACGAGGACAAGGGCTGCGCGGTGCGCGGCACCTTCATCATCGACAAGGAGGGCGTGGTGCGCTGGAGCGTCGTCAACGGCCTGCCCGACGCGCGGGACCTGAAGGAGTACGTCAAGGCGCTCGAAGCCCTCTGAGTCCCCTCCGGGCGGTGGTGCGGCCGGGCTCCCGGCCCCGGACGCCGGGCGGCCGCCGCCCGGGAGCCCTCCGCTCGCGGAGAACACCCGCCCCACCCGCCCAAAAGCCTTCTTTGGCCGGGAACCGGTCACTAGGATCCATTCGTTGATCCGGTACATGCAAGACGGGGACGCTGGTGTCTGCCGGCCCCTACATACCTATGGGAGGACTCGTGGGAGTCAGCCTCAGCAAGGGCGGCAACGTCTCGCTGACCAAGGCCGCGCCCAACCTGACCGCTGTCATCGTCGGCCTGGGCTGGGACGCCCGGACGACCACCGGCGGCGACTTCGACCTCGACGCCAGCGCGCTGCTGGCGAACGCCGAGGGCAAGGTCGGCAGCGACGGCAATTTCGTCTTCTTCAACAACCTCAAGAGCCCCGACGGCTCCGTCGAGCACACCGGTGACAACCTCACCGGTGAGGGCGAGGGCGACGACGAGGTCATCAAGGTCAACCTCGCCGCCGTTCCGGCCGATGTCGACAAGATCGTCTTCCCGGTCTCGATCTACGAGGCCGAGAGCCGGCAGCAGAGCTTCGGCCAGGTCCGCAACGCGTACATCCGCGTGGTCAACCAGGCCGACAACTCCGAGCTGGCCCGCTACGACCTCAGCGAGGACGCCTCCACCGAGACCGCCATGGTCTTCGGCGAGCTCTACCGCAACGCCGGCGAGTGGAAGTTCCGCGCCATCGGCCAGGGGTACGCCTCCGGCCTGCGGGGCATCGCGCAGGACTTCGGCGTCAACGTCTGACGTCAACGTCCAACGCCGACGTCAGACCCGGGTGGTGTCCGCCGGACACCACCCGCCGGGCCGGCCCGAGGGGCCCGGACCAGCAGCAGAGCGCCCGGCGCCGCACCTCTCGTGCGGCGCCGGGCGTGCTTTGCCCGCCAGGCGGCCCGTACCGCACACCCCGCGCCGGACGGTTCGCACCGCACGGACGGGACAGAATCCGCACACGCATCACGAATCGGGGAGGACACATCATGGGCGTCACGCTCGCCAAGGGAGGCAATGTCTCCCTCTCCAAGGCCGCACCCAACCTCACCCAGGTGCTCGTCGGCCTCGGCTGGGACGCGCGGTCCACCACCGGCGCCGACTTCGACCTGGACGCCAGCGCGCTGCTCTGCCAGTCCGGCCGGGTGCTCGGGGACGACTGGTTCATCTTCTACAACAACCTCACCAGCCCCGACGGCTCGGTCGAACACACCGGGGACAACCTCACCGGCGCGGGTGATGGTGACGACGAGTCCGTCATCGTCCACCTGGACCAGGTGCCGGCGCACTGCGACAAGATTGTCTTTCCCGTCTCGATTCATGAAGCGGACAATCGGGGGCAGGCTTTCGGCCAGGTCAGCAATGCCTTCATCCGGGTCGTGAACCAGGCCGACGGCCAGGAACTCGCCCGCTACGACCTCAGCGAGGACGCCTCGTCCGAGACGGCGATGATCTTCGGTGAGCTCTACCGCTACAACGGCGAATGGAAGTTCCGCGCTGTGGGACAGGGGTACGCGTCGGGACTGCGCGGCATCGCTCTAGACTTCGGGGTCAACGTTTCGTAAAGCCGCGCTCGGCGCGGGGGAGCCCCGTACTACGGGGGAGACCCGTTACTTACACGATGGGGTAGCCAGTGCTTCTGAAAACCTTCGGCTGGTCGTTCGCGATTACCGCGCTCGGCCTGGTCGCAGCGGTGTTCTACGGGGGGTGGCAGGCTCTCGGCGTCGTCGCGATCCTGACGGTCCTGGAGATCTCGCTGTCCTTCGACAACGCGGTGATCAACGCCGGAATCCTGAAGAAGATGAACGCCTTCTGGCAGAAGATCTTCCTCACGGTCGGCGTGCTCATCGCGGTCTTCGGTATGCGGCTGGTCTTCCCCGTCGTGATCGTGGCGATCAGCGCCAAACTCGGTCCCATCGAGGCCATCGACCTCTCGTTCAACGACCCGGACCGGTACCAGCAGCTGGTCACCGACGCGCACCCGTCGATCGCGGCCTTCGGCGGCATGTTCCTGCTCATGATCTTCCTCGACTTCATCTTCGAGGACCGGGACATCCAGTGGCTCCGGTGGATCGAGCGCCCGCTCGCCAAGCTCGGCAAGGTCGACATGCTGTCGGTCTGCGTCGCGCTGATCGTCCTGCTCGTCTCCGCCCTGACCTTCGCGACCCACGCCCACCAGCACGGGGGCGCGCACGCGGACAAGACGTCCACGGTGCTGCTCGCGGGTGTCGCGGGTCTGATCACGTACCTCGTCGTCGGCGGGCTCTCGGGCTTCTTCGAGAACAAGCTCGAAGAGGAGGAGGAGCGCGAGCACGAGGCCGAGGAAGAGGCCAAGAAGAGCGGCAAGGCCGTCGCGCCGGTCGTGCTGGCCGGCAAGGCCGCCTTCTTCATGTTCCTCTACCTGGAGGTCCTGGACGCGTCCTTCTCGTTCGACGGTGTCATCGGCGCCTTCGCCATCACCAACGAGATCGTGCTGATGGCCCTCGGCCTCGGCATCGGCGCCATGTACGTCCGTTCGCTCACGGTCTACCTGGTCCGCCAGGGCACCCTGGACGACTACGTCTACCTGGAGCACGGCGCCCACTACGCCATCGGCGCCCTCTCCGTCATCCTCCTCGTGACCATCCAGTACGAGATCAACGAGATCATCACCGGCCTGGTCGGCGTGGTGCTGATCGCCTGGTCGTTCTGGTCGTCGGTCCGGCGGAACAAGGCGCTCGCCGAGGCGGGCGACGGCGGCAGCACGCTGGTCGACGCGGGCGACGGCGGAGTCCGCTGAAGTTCTGGCCAGAAGTCTCCTCCGCCGGGTGTGTGACCCGGTAAGCAAAGAGGGAACGCTCTCTGCGGGGCGGTCCGCGCGGTACGGCTCCGGAAAGACCCGGGCCGGTCCGCCGGCCGCCCCGCACTGGTGTGCGGGACGCGCGAGAGCGGGCCGGAACCCCGGCCCCGCGAGGGCGCACGGACAGATGGGTGGGGTGGGGGGATGGGCTTCTTCGACGGCCTGTGGCCGGCACGTACGGCACAGTTCGAGTCGGGCAACGCGGCGTCGAACTCGATTCAGCTCTCACGGCGGAACGCGACGGTCTCGCTGACCAAACAGGGAGCGCTCACCGGGAACCTTCGGGTCAACCTCTCCTGGCGGATGCGGAGCTCCGACATAGAGGGCCGCTCGGGGCAGGGAAGCCTGTTCCGCAACCCGCTGAAGCTCTTCCAGCCCGAGGTCGTGCAGGCCCACACCCAGGGCATGGTCAACGTCGACCTCGACCTCGGGTGCATGTACGAGCTCATGGACGGCAGCAAGGGCGTGGTGCAGCCCCTCGGCAACCTCATCGGGGACCTGAACGAACCGCCGTACATCCGGCTCAGCGGCGACGACCGCTTCGGCGCCCCCTCGGGGGAGACGGTCTACGTCAACATGGACCACCGCGACAAGATCAAACGACTGCTCTTCTTCGTCTACATCTACGACCAGACGCCGGCGTTCGACCGTACGCACGCCATGGTCACGCTGTACCCGGGCAACGGCCCGCGGATCGAGATCGAGCTGGACGAGCGCGCGCCCGAGGCCCGCTCCTGCGCCGTGTTCACCGTGGAGAACGTCAAGGAGGAGCTGATCGTGCGCCGAGAGGTCAAGTTCGTCTACGGGTTCCAGTCCGAGCTCGACCGGCTCTACGGCTTCGGCATGCAGTGGGGCCGCGGCTACAAGTCACGTGCCTGAGCGCTCATCACCGGACGAACTGCGGGCCCTGCGGAGGCAGGACGAAATGCGGGTCCGGTGCGGGCGCGGCGGCTGCGGCGGGCTGCGGATACCCGTACGCGGGCGCGCTGGTCTCGGGCTGCGGGTAGCCGTAGGCCGGTGCGGCGGCGGGCTGCGGGTAGCCGTACGCGGGAGCGGTGGTGGCGGGCTGCGGGTAGCCGTACCCGCCCTCCGGCGCCGGCGGGGCCGCGGGCGGCGGCGGGTAGCCGTACCCGGACTGCGGCTGGGGAATGGTGAGGTCCGAGGCGTGCTCCGGCGCGGGACGGCCGGGCGCGGGTGCCTGGGCGCTCTCCGGCTCTCCGTCGGCCCCGGACTGTTCGGGCAGCGCCTCGGGCAGCCCCTCGGAGGACGGCCCGGGCTGCTGCTCGCCGTCGTCCACCGAGATGCCGAAGGCCGTCGCGAGCCCGATCAGCCCGGACGGATAGCCCTGGCCGACCGCACGGAACTTCCAGCCGTCACCGCGCCGGTAGAGCTCGCCGCAGATGATGGCGGTCTCCTCACCGGTCTCGGGCCGGACCTCGAACACGGCCAGCGGGGCGCCGTCCGGGGCCGCCGCGTCGTAGAGCGATATCCGCAGGTCGTGGACGCTCCCGAAGCTCGCGCCGTCCGAGGAGGCGGCGATCACCACCTGGTCCACCGAGGAGTCCAGCGCCGCCAGGTCCGCCTCGACCGTGTCCGTCAGCCCGTCGCCGACGCTCCGCTTCGGCAGCCGGCGCACATGGCCGGAGGGATGCCGGGGCTGGTTGTAGAAGACGAAGTCCTCGTCGAAGCGCACCCGGCCCGAGGAACCGAGCAGCAGGGCGGAGGCGTCCACGTCCGGGACGCCCGTCCCAGGAGTCCAGCGCAGCACGGCCCTTACGGCCGTGGCATCGAGGGGGACGTTCGAACCCTTCAGCATCCCTTGCGTCATGCCCGTCATCCTGCCTGCTGGCGGCTCCCCCGGACAACGCGGGGGCCGTGAACCGGTATCCGGCGGTAGAGCTGAGCTGCAGCACCCTACCGTGCCGGGGTCCTCCGACACGGGCGAGTTACCCGAAGTTCACATATGCGGGGAACTGTGGACACCCGTCCATACGTACTATTACCGGCCATGCGTTGTTCGATCGATCAGGCGGTACGGGGGAAAATCATGCGTCATTTCGGGCACATCTCGCCTGCTGCCCGGCAGGGACTGTTCTTCCAGGAACCATGCGAATTCGACGCGAACGCTCCTGCCCGCGTGCTCTCGGCCGCGCTGGGCGCCACGCTCTACGCTCCGGCCACCCGCCCCCGGCTCGCGGACGACGTCGTCAAACAGGCCGCGCGCGGCGTCGTCTCCATGGTTCTCTGCCTGGAGGACTCGATCGCCGACACCGAGGTGGAAGGCGCCGAGAGGAACCTGGTCGAACAGTTCGCGGACCTCGCCGAACGCGAAGCGGCGATTCCGCTCCTCTTCATCCGGGTGCGTGAGCCCGAGCAGATCACCGACCTGGTCGACCGCCTCGGCGCCACGGTCCGGCTGCTCTCCGGCTTCGTCCTGCCGAAATTCACCGAACAGCGCGGAGAGCTTTTCCTGGCGGCCCTCAGTCAGGCGGAATCCGCCTGCGGACACCGGCTGTTCGCCATGCCGGTGCTCGAATCGCCGGAACTCCTCCATCTGGAAACCCGTACCGAAACGCTCCAGGGAATCGCGCGTGTCGTCGCGACCCACCGCGAGCACATTCTCGCGCTGCGGCTCGGCGTCACCGACTTCTGCTCCGCCTACGGGCTGCGGAGATCCTCCGACATGACCGCGTACGACGTGCAGATCGTCAGTGCCGTCATCGCCGACGTCGTCAACGTCCTCGGCCGCGCCGACGGCACCGGATTCACGATCACCGGCCCCGTATGGGAGTACTTCCGCAACCAGGAACGCATGTTCAAGCCGCAGCTGCGCCGCAGCCCCTTCCAGGAGGGCCGGGCGGAGAAACTGCGCACCGCGCTCATCGAGCACGACCTGGACGGGCTGCTCCGCGAGATCGAACTCGACCGGGCCAACGGCCTCCTCGGGAAGACCTGCATCCACCCCTCGCACGTGGACCCCGTGCACGCGCTGTCCGTCGTCAGCCACGAGGAATTCAGCGACGCCCAGGACATCCTGCGCCCCGAGCGCGGCGGTGGCGGAGTGCTGCGTTCCGCGTATACGAACAAGATGAATGAAGTGAAACCGCACCGGGCGTGGGCCGAACGGACCCTCCTGCGTGCCGAGGTCTTCGGCGTCGCACGCGAGGACATCGGCTTCGTGGACCTGCTGGCCGCGGCCGGAGCGAAATGAGCGCGTACCGATGAGCGGGCGGGCGACGGAGAAAGAGACGGTGGACGTGGTGTGGTCGGGCAGCTGGGTGGCCGAGCGGCTGGGAGTCGCTCTCGCCGGTGACCAGGAGATCAGGGACATGCTGGGGCTCGCCCTGCGGCGCAACCCCCGGCGGGCCCATCTGCTGGTCTCCCACGTCCTCGGCAAGCACGTGCCCCAGCTCCCCTCCGTCGTCCACGGCGCCGGGGTCGACCTCGGCCGCCGGGTTCGCGACCTGCTCGGGCCCGAGGCCGACCGGGCGATCGTCCTCGGATACGCCGAGACCGCCACCGGACTCGGCCATTCGGTCGCCGACGGCATCGGCTCCGCGCCCTACCTCCACTCCACCCGCCGCCCGGTCCCCGGCGTGGTCCGCGCCGGCGGCTTCGAGGAATCCCACTCGCACGCCACCTCCCACCTGCTGCTCCCCGAGGACCCGGCCCTGCTCGCCCGCCCCGGGACGCTGGTCCTCGTCGACGACGAGTTCTCCACCGGCAACACCGTCCTCAACACCATCCGCGCGCTGCACGACCTCTACCCCCGCGAGCGGTACGTCATCGTCGCCCTCGCCGACATGCGGTCGGCCGAGGACCGGGGGCGGCTCACGGAGTTCGCCGCCGGGATCGGCGCCCGCGTCGACCTGGTCGCCCGCGGCACCGGCACGGTCGTGCTGCCCGAAGGGGTACTGGAACGCGGACAGGCCCTGGTGGCCGTACAGGAGGCGGTGGAGGCGGCGAAGGCCGCAGAGGCCGCGAAGGCAGCAGAGTCCGCAGCGACCGATGAGGTTGCCGCCGCCCGGGCCGTCCGGGTCGACCTCGGCTGGCCCGAGGGGCTGCCGGACGGCGGCCGGCACGGCTTCACCCCCGCCCACCGCGCCACCCTGGAACACGCCCTCCCCGCCATGGCCGCCCGGATCGCGGCGGCCCTCCACGACCCGTACGGCGGTGCCGCCTCCGGCTCCGGCGCCCCCGAAAGCGGTGCCGGCCCCCGCCGTGTCCTCGTCCTCGGCTTCGAGGAACTCATGTACGCCCCGCTGCGCCTCGGCACCGCCCTGGAACAGCTCCACGACGTGACGGACACCGAGGTCCGCTACTCCACCACCACCCGCTCACCCGTCCTCGCCGTCGACGACCCCGGCTACGCGATACGCAGCCGGCTGGTCTTCCCGGCCCACGACGCCCCGGCGGACGGCCCCGGCGACCGGTACACGTACAACGTCGCCGGAGCCGGCTTCGACGCCGTCGTCGTGGTGGTCGACTCGCACGCCGACACACCCGAACTCCATGCCCCCGAAGGGCTGCTGGCCCGCCTCGCCGCCCATGCCGGCCAGGTGCTCCTCGCGGTCATTCCCTCGTACACCCCCGAACGGCAGGAATTCACGATGCTGCCCGAGCCCCTCAGAGGCCCCGCATTCTCCTCGTACGCCGCCGAGGACGTCGGCTGGCTGCTCCAGGACCTCTCGGACACCGAGCTGGAGGCCCCCACGGAGGAACGCGAGGAGGCGATACAGAGCGGTGGCGCGCACTACGCCGAATCGCTCCCCGTGGAGTACCAGCCCAGCCCCGCCTACCAGGCACTCTTCCAGGCAGCCCTGGAGACCTCCGCCGCCCGCATCGCCCGCGCCGTCGGCACCGTCACCGAGACGGTCCTCGAAGAACGCGGACCCCGGCCCGTGCTGGTCTCGCTCGCCCGCGCCGGAACCCCCGTCGGCGTCCTGATGCGCCGCTGGGCCCAGCACCGCCACGGACTCGACCTCCCGCACTACGCCGTCTCCATCGTGCGGGGCCGGGGCATCGACGCCAACGCCCTGCGCTGGCTGGCCGCCCACCACGACCCCGCCGACGTGGTGTTCGTCGACGGCTGGACCGGCAAGGGCGCCATCACCCGCGAACTCGCCGTCGCCCTGGAGGAGTTCGAAGGGTTCAACCCCGAGATCGCGGTCCTCGCCGACCCCGGCGGCTGCGTCCGCACCTACGGCACCCGCGAGGACTTCCTCATCCCCTCCGCCTGCCTCAACTCCACGGTGTCCGGCCTGATTTCGCGCACCGTGCTCCGCGCCGACCTGGTCGGCCCGGACGACTTCCACGGCGCCAAGTTCTACCGCGAGCTGGCCGGTTCGGACGTCTCCCTCGACTTCCTGGAGACCGTCGCCGGCCGCTTCGACGAGGTCGCCGACGAGGTGGACGAGGAGGCCAAGGCCCTGCTCGCCGCCGACCGCGCCCCCACCTGGGAGGGCTGGGCCGCCGTCGAGCGCATCAGCGAGGAGTACGGCATCCACGACGTCAACCTCGTCAAGCCCGGCGTCGGCGAGACCACCCGCGTGCTGCTCCGCCGCGTCCCCTGGAAGATCCTCGCCGACCGAGGCGCCGGCGCCGACCTCGACCACGTACGGCTCCTCGCGGAGCAGCGCGGGGTGCCCGTCGAGGAGGTCGACGGACTCCCGTACAGCTGTGTCGGACTGATCCACCCGAAGTACACGCGGGGCGCGACCGGTGCCGACGGCAAGGCGGTGACGGAACAGTGACCGCACCGGGGACGAACCCCGTGGCGCTGGTCGCCAGCGATCTCGACCGCACCCTCATCTACTCCACCAACGCCCTCCAGCTCGCCATGCCGGACGCCGACGCACCCCGGCTGCTCTGCGTGGAGACGTACGACAGCAAGCCGCTCTCCTACGTCACGGAGACCGCCGGCGCCCTGCTGGAGGAGCTGGGCCGCACCACGGTCTTCGTACCGACGACGACCCGCACCCGCGAGCAGTACCACCGCATCAGCCTCCCCGGCCCGGCACCGGCGTACGCCGTCGTCGCCAACGGCGGGCACATCCTCGTGGACGGCGAGTCCGACCCCGACTGGCACGCCGGGGTCCTTGAGCGCATCGCCGCCGAGTGCGCCCCGCTCGCCGAGGTCCGCGCCCACCTCGCCGCCGTCTCCGACCCCGCCTGGCTGCTGAAGGACCGGGTCGCCGAGGACCTCTTCGCCTACCTCGTCGTCGAACGCTCCCGGCTCCCCGACGGCTGGGTGAAGGAGCTCGTCGACTGGGCCGACCCGCGCGGCTGGACCGTCTCCCTCCAGGGCCGCAAGATCTACGCGGTACCCCGGCCGCTCACCAAGAGCGCGGCCGTCCGCGAGGTCGCCCGCCGCGCCGGGGCCGGACTCACCCTCTCCGCGGGCGACTCCCTCCTCGACGCCGACCTGCTGCTCAGCACCGACCTCGCCTGGCGCCCCGGCCACGGCGAACTCGCCGACACCGGCTGGCACACCGGCGGCGTCGTCGCCCTCCAGGAGCAGGGCGTCCTCGCCGGGGAGGAGATCCTGCGCAGGTTCCTGGCAGCGACGCGCGGCTGACGAGAAGGGTCTTGGGCAACCAGGAGGCCATTGGGCAGGCTGGGCCCGAACGGCACGACGCCGCACCACCCACCGGCCCCAGGAGTTGCGCACGATGACCAAGGGCAACGAAACCCGTATGACGGACGAGCTGTACGCGTACGTACTCGCGCACAACCCGCCGCTCAACCCCGTCCAGCGCGAACTCGTCGCGACCACCTACGCCGAACTCCCGGACCGCGCGGGCATGCAGTCGGCCCAGGAACAGGGCCCCCTGCTCGCCTTCCTGGTACGGCTGACCGAAGCCCGGCTCGTGGTGGAGGTCGGTACCTTCACCGGCTTCGGGGCCCTGTCGATGGCGCGGGCGCTGGCGCCGGACGGGCGGCTGATCGCCTGCGACGTCTCGGAGGAGTGGACGGCGTACGCCAGGGCCGCCTGGGAGAAGGCGGGGGTCGCGGACCGCATCGACCTGCGCATCGCACCCGCGCTCGACACCCTGCGCGCCCTGCCCGAGGAGCCGCACATCGACTTCGCCTACCTGGACGCGGACAAGGGCGGCTACATCGCGTACTGGGAGGAGCTGGTCCCCCGGATGCGGCCGGGCGGCCTGATCGCCACCGACAACACCCTCTTCCACGGCGGGGTCGTGGACCCGCACGCCACCGGGGGAGCGGCGGCCATCAGGGAGTTCAACGACCACGTGCTCGCCGACGGGCGGATGGACAGCGTGCTGCTCACGGTCGCGGACGGGCTGACACTGTCGCGGAAACGGTGAATTCAGCGGTGAACGGGCGCGGGACCGGAGTGGCCTTCCTGGCCGCCCCGGTCCCGTTTCGTTCTTCGTGGTCCGTTTCGGCGTCCGACGGCCTCAGCCGCAGCAGCCCCCACCGCAGCAGCCGCCCCCGCCGCCGCCCGCCGGTGCGGGCGCGGATCCGGAGGAGGTGCCGCCCACGGCGACGGCGGAGAGCAGCTTGACGGTGTCGTCGTGGCCGACGGGGCACGTGGCGGGATCGGAGGACTCGGCCATCGGACGGCTGAGCTCGAAGGTGTCTCCGCAGGTGCGGCAGCGGTACTCGTAACGAGGCATGGACCAAGAGTAGGGCCGCCGGTCCGGCACGGGGTCGGACCGGCGGCCCTCGGTGGGCCCCGGAGGGGTGGTCAGCCGTGCGGCTGGGGCCGGGTCCCCGGCATCATCGGGGGCCGGTTGGCCCGGGTGCGGTCCTCGCGGGCGGCCTCCTCGGGATGACGGGCCCGCCAGTACGGGTTGTCGTGCGGAAGCCCGCCGCTGACCCGCCCGTACATCCCGAAGAACATCAGCATCAGCCCGACGATGAAGCTGAACAGCACGTTCTGCATCTCGAACGCGAGGAAGTTGAGCCCGGTGTCCAGCAGGGCCAGGTTCACGAACCCGCTGGCGATGAAGAGGACGCCGACCGTCATGTTCAGGGTGGACGCCTTGTTGCCGCCCACCACCATGCCGCCGAAGAGCAGCACCCCCACACAGATGGAGAGGATGCTGAGCGCGCCGTTGGTGTTGAGGCCGGCGACCGTGTCACCACCGGTGTCGAAGAAGCCGATCTTGTCGATCAGGCCGAGGATGCCGAAGACCAGAAGCACCAGCCCCATCAGCCCGGCGCCGATCCGGTAGACCTGGCTGAGCCGGTGGTCGACGGGCAGCTCCTCGTTGAGACGGGTGTGCAACGGCTTGGCCTTCACCGCCTCGGCCCGGTCGCGTCCGACCGCCTCGGTCCGCGCCTGCGCGGTCCTGGCTTCCGCGGTCCGGGCCTCCAGGGTCCGGGTGTCCACGGTCCGGGCGTCCACGGGTTCCGCCCGCGCTGGTCCGGCCTGCGCGGGGCGTGCCTGCGCGGGGCGTGCCTTGTCCTTGTGGAGCTTCATGGCGGCCTCCTCGGGAGGTACGCACCGGCGCACGGGCCTCCACGGAGGTTCGTACCGGTCCCTCTCCCTGGCGGAGGTTCGCACCGGCGCACGGATCACCTCCAGCATCCGCCCGGGAGCGGGGCGGGACAACCGGTGGCCGACTCCTCGACTCTTCGTGCGCCGCCGGTGACTCGCGCCCTCGGTCCCTCAGGTGGCGGTCGAGCCCGTCCCGAGCCCCTCGCGGATCGCGGAGACGACCTGGGCCGCCGTCTGCCGTACGGCCTCCGCCTCGGTCAGGAAGTGCCAGTAGTCGGGGTGGCGGACGTCCAGGGCGGCGATCGCACGGTCCAGCCGCGCCACCGCGTTGTCCAGCGGCCCGGCGTGGCGCGGATCGGGCGTGTTGCGGCCGGCCATCGCGAGCCGCTGGGCGTCGCGGACGGCGAACCGGGTCCGCTCGATCTCCTTCTTCGGGTCCTTCGCCACCGCGTCCAGCAGACGGAGCCGTTCCCCGGCCGCCGTCACCGCCTCGTCCGCGTGGTTGAGCAGCGCGCGGACCGTACCGAGCCGGGCGGTCGCGTCGGCCCAGTCCTGGTCCCTGCGGGCGGCGGCGGCCTCGGTGAGCTTTTCCTCCGCCCGGCGGACGTCCTCGCCCGCCTGCTCCGGAACGTGCTGGAGGTCCTGCCAGCACTCCTCGGAGAACCGCCGCCGCAACTCGCTGAGGATCGGCTCCACCCCGCCGGCCCGGGTGGTCAGGGCCTGCGCGCGGGTACGCAGCGACACCAGCCTGCGGTCGATCTCGGCAGCCCGCTCCGGCAGCCGCTCTGCCTCGGTGCGTATGGCCTGCGCCTCGCGGAGCACCTGATCGGCACGTTCCAGCGTCCCGGCGACCCCGTGGCGCCCGGCACCCTGGTTGAGCCTGGTCAGCTCGGGGGCGAGGGCGGCGAGCCGGGCCGCGAGATCGTCGGCCTTCAGGCCGGAGGCGCGTACGCCGTCCAGCGCGCCGGTGGCCCCGATCAGCGCCTGCCGCGCCCGCTCCACGGCCGGGGCCAGCCGGGCGAGCTGCGTCTCGGCGCTGCCGAGGAGGGGCCCGAGCCCCTGCGCGTACCGGTCGAGCTCGCCCTTGACCCGTACGAGAGTGTCCTTCGCCTGGGTCAGCTCCGTCGTGGCGCGGGCCGCGGCGGACGGCTCAAGGCCGTCCCGGTCCAGGTCGTGCGCGTCGACCGCGGTGATGTAGGTGTGGCTGACCTCGTCGATACGGCGACCCAGCGCGGCGAATTCCTCCACGGCCTGCCGGGCGCGCGGGGAACTGTCGACGGCCGTGATGGTCTCGATCGAGATCTCGAGATCGCGCTGCGCGCTGTCCAGCTCGTAGAAGGCCTCCGCGGCGGCGTCCTTCGCCGCCTGGGCGTCCGCCCGCCGGCTGCCCCCGTCCCGCCCGCCGAACCAGCGGCGCGTCCCGCCCCCGGCGAAGGCGGCGGGCAACGCGGCGGCGGCGAGCAGCGGGAGCGGCAGCAGCGCCAGCGCCACGACGTCCCGGAACGCCCCCGGGGTCCGGCGCGGCGCCCTGCTCGCCGTTCTGCTCGCGGTGGGCGGGACGGCGACGGCAGGTCCCCCGCGGACTTCCGCTCCCACCTGCGGCTGCGCGTCTGTCGCCGTCACATGCCTCTCCCGTGCCATTCGTCTCTGCCCGGTCCATTCTCCCACCAGACATGACGAATACCCGGGCCGGTTAGTTCGCGGTTCGGAGGCTGACTTCCCCGTTGTCGCTGCGCACCTTCACCACGTGCGGGCTGGCGTCGCTGCGCGGTACGTCGACGGAGACGTGCCCGTTGTCCGCCTTCGCGTCCACGGCGTACGCGATCCCGTCCCCGGGCAGTTCGATACGGGTGCCGCCGTTGTCGGTGTTCACGTCCAGCAGATCCGGCGCCGTGTCGAACCCGAGCCGGATCGACCCGTTGTCCGAACCGACCACCACGGATGGGCCCGAGATCCCCTTGGCGTCGATCGAACCGTTGTCGCTCGACAACTTCAGCTCGCCCCCGGCGTCCCGTACCACCACCCCGCCGTTGTCGGAGGACAGCTCCAGCCGGGTGTCGAACCCGGTCGCGGTCACCTTCCCGTTGCTCCCCGACGCCTTCACGGCCACCCCGCGCGGCACCTTCACCCGATGCCGGCCGGAGCAGTTGTTGACCACGCCCGTGCACTTCACCTTCAGCGTGAGGGTGCCGTCCTCCATCTTCCAGACCGGATCGGGCCCCGACCCGAACACCACCCACCCGTCCGTCTGCCGCTCCACCTCCACCTGGTCCACATCGGCCGGCACGAGCTCCAGCGAGGTGTTCGAGGTGTCGATCGTCAACGTCTTCCCCTGGAACGCGAACGACTTGTGCTCGACGGGCGCCCCGTCCACGTCCGCGCTCCCGCACCCACTGACCGCCACCGCGACGAGGAGCGCCCCGGCGGATGCGAGGAGCGCGGTGCGTCGGCGTGCGACCCGCGGGCGGGCGATGGGTCGGCGGGCGTGCGGCATGCCGGTGGTGTGGTCCACGGGTTCGGTCCCCCAGAGGTGCGCGGTGCGATGAAGTGCTCACCGGGGCAGTTCCCCCGGCCACCTTCACGTTATGCACCCCGCCCGTCACCCACGATGAGGCCGCCCACCGGCTTCGGGGTGGGGGTAACCCCCGTATCCGGCGGCCTCGGGACCGTCTCGGGACGGCCTCGGGGGCGGCGCGGCGGCCCGGACCTGCGGCTGCGGGGAATCGGAGTGTGAGCGGGGGCCCGACGCCATGTACGCTGTTCCTTCGTCCACGGGTGCGTAGCTCAGGGGTAGAGCGCTGCTCTTACAAAGCAGATGTCGGCGGTTCGAAACCGTCCGCGCCCACCAGTACGAAGGCCCCCAACCGATCATGGTTGGGGGCCTTTGGCATCTACCCGGAGTGTTTCGAAAGCGGCGCCGTCCGCAGGCCGGCACAGTACGGTCTGCTCATGCCGCCAGACTCCCCGCTTGCATGTCCCGATTGCGGTCAACCGATGCGGTTCGGAGCGTTCGCGCTCTGCCGTCGTGAGGACGACGGCAAGCGAGTCTGTCGCGGCGTGTGGGGTTGTCCGAAACGTCACGTCTGGTGGCAGTGGGCCGACCGACCAGAGGAAGCCCCGGAGCCCTGCCCGCACCCGGAACTCTTCGGCGGTTGACATCAGCCATCGACATCAACAGTGCTGGTCGGCGGCGGCATTGAGCGGCGAGCACGGCCAACGGTCATTGGCGCGAGACGCCATGAATGGGCTCCGATCCAACGTGCAAAGCGGATGTCGGCGGTTCAAAACGAGCCGCGCCCACTGAGGATGGATGACAGGGCAGACCAGCTTCGAGGACCCTCAGCCGATCGCGGCCGGGGGCCTTCTCGCATTCGATCCGGTGCGATCGGCGTCCTCGGGTGGGTTGCATCCGCGAGGGCCGGCTCAGCGACGCCCCGGAGCCGGCGGCGGCATCGCGTCGAGCTGTTGATGCAGCATGCTCGGTGACGCCCGCCGGGCGGTGCACGCCGGGTCGCCCGGCGGATGGGCGTACGCGTCGGGCCGGGCGCCGGAGGCGGAATGCCCCTCGGCGGCGACGATGGCGTTGCCGGTGATCACCCGGTCGCAGTCGACGCAGTACCGGGGGAAGGTCATCGGACGGCCCTCCACGCCCGGCCGAGCTGCACGGCGGTGGCGCAGGCGCGGCCTGCGCGGCACGTCGCGCACTGCTCGGTGTGGATGATCCACACGCGGTATGCGTGGTCTCCCTCGCTCAGCGGCTCGGTGGGGATCGTGCTCACCTGGTCACCGCCGGAACCTCGGGCATGACCCGGTACAGGGTCCACACGCCGCGCCGCTCGGCGCACGTGGAGTGCGCGAAAACGGCGATGCCGGATCCGGAGGACGTGGTGTGCATGCGGACGCACACATCGGCCCCGGGCTCCGGACAGTACGTGCACTCTCGCTCTTCCATCGGTCACCTCGGGTGTGACGGTTGCCCTGGTAGGTCCGTAGCGTCATTTCGCTGCGTAGCCCGCTGTCACACCCGATGATGTGTGTGCACGTCAGGTAGTGACTAGGCCATGGGGCGGCCATCGGCGGCCACGCATTGGCCACTGCTGGGAGCGCGACACATGACCCACCACACTGGTTCCGTAGGCCGTAACGATGCGCTGCGCGCCGCCCGCCTTCAGCAGGGGTGGCGTTCAGCCGAACGTGCGGCCGGCGCGTTTCAGCTGCGCGGCCAGCAACTGCTCGACGACCCGCACTTCACTGTGTCCGCGCGTACTTGGCGGCGGTGGGAGGGGTCCGCGCCCGGCTGGCCGAGCGAAGAAACCGCGATGGTGTTGCATGACGTGTTCAACCGGTGGCCCGAGGATCTCGGCTTCACCACGCCCCGGGGGTGGATCCGGCCCGAGCATCGCCAGGGCCAGGACGTGAACCGCCGTCAGCCATTTGTGTCCGTTACGGCCGCCGCGCTCGTCGCCGGATCCGTGGCGCCTCAACACGTGGACCCGGCACTGATTGACTATTTCCAGCAGCAGTTGGAAGGGCACTACCGGGCCGACATGTTCCTCGGCCCGCACGACCTGATCGGCACTGTGTCCGCGCAGTACCAGCTCATCGACAAGCTGGTTCGCTCGGCGAAGGGCGAGACGCGCCGTGGGCTCCTGCGCGTCGGGGCGGCCTACGCGGCGCTCGTCGGCTGGCTGTACCAGGACGCCGGCGAAATGAACGGGGCGGCGTTCTGGCGCGGGGTGACACAGGAGATCGCCATGCGGTCCCGGGATCCGCACCTCATCGGGTACAGCCTCGTCAACCAGGCGCAGGTCCGCACCGACTTGGGTGATGGGCACGCGGTCATCGATCTGTGCGAGGTCGCCCTGGACGACGCCGACCGGCTGGTCCCGAAGGTGCGGATCATGGCCATGCAGCAGCAGGCCCACGGCGCCAGCCTCATTGGGGAGCGCCGGGCCGTCGACCAGTTGCTCGATGACGCCGACCGGCTCCTGCCGCGCGTCGATGACGACCTGCCCTGGGGCAACGCCTGCCGCCGGACACCGGGGTACCTGGAGGTGCAGCGGGCTACTTGCTATGGGCGGCTCGGCCTCGGAGCCGAGGCCGGCGTGCTGTGGGAGCAGGTCCTCACCTTGGTGCCGGAGACCGCACGTCGCGACCGTGGGGTGTACATGGCCCGGCAGGCGACAGCGGCGGCCACGGCCCGGGAGCCTGACCAGGCGGTGGAGATCGCCCGGACCGTCGCGACGATCGCGCTGGAGACCCGCTCGGCAAGGATGCGCCGGGAGTTGGTCACCCTGGAGCGGGCGATGCGGCCGTGGCACGATGCCCCGGTCGGCCGGGACCTCGCGGAGGTCCTGGCACCGGTGACCGAGGGGAGCTGACAGTGGGCAAGGAACCGCTGACGGATAAGCAGATCGCGCAACAACTGGCCGTCCGACCGGGGTGGACGCGCTCCGGCGACGAGATCACCCGGACATTCGGGATCCGGTATCACGGGGGCGTGGCGATGATCGTGCACGTCGCGGACGTCGAGCGGCTCATCGGCCACCATGCGGACATCGACCTGCGCTGGGACCAGATCCGGTTCGGCATCACGACGCACGACGCCGGCCACAGACTGACCGAGGCGGACTTCGACCTTGCCGCACGCATCGATCAGATCGCCGCAGCCCATGGGGCGGAACCGCTCGATGCCTGACGCGGTCGCGGCAGAGGGGGCGGTCGGTGGGTGCGGCGGTAGTCATGGAGCCGTCGTGTTCGGCGCAGCCTGATCTCCGGAGCGGAATGCCGCACGCCGTGCACCACCATAGACTCGAACCCATGCTCGATCTGCCACCCGCTTTCGTGCGCCTTCGCGTGCTTCGTGCCCACCTCGCGCTCCAGTGCGCCGAGGTCGATCAGGCGTCATGACCCACCACTGTTGCGAGGAGATGGACCGCCGCGCGAACGTGCGCTGCGACCAGCACGACGCCCCCTTCGACTGTCCCGACGCGCTGATCGGATTCAGCGCCAAGTTCCAGGAGTACGGGCTGATCGTCCATGACGGCGGCACGTCGAGCATCAGCATCGACTTCTGTCCCTGGTGCGGACGGCGCCTCCCGGAGTCACAGCGGGACCGATGGTTCGACGAAATGGAACGCCGCGGGATCGATCCTTGGGGGGACGACGTCCCCGCCGAGTTCCAGGACGACCGCTGGCTCAACCCGCCGTCCCTGGGCTGACGGGTCGACCGCCTCCGTCCGAGCCCGCGATGCGGTGGTCAACGGGCGTTCAGTGGCAGAGGTTCGTGGTGGTGCCAGATGAGGTAACGGTCTTCCCGGCGCAGTTCCGCGGAACCCCATTCGACGCGTATCAGGCCCTGGTCCATGGAGCAGGCGTAGGCCACCAGGACGAGGTGGACGTTCTCCGGTAAGTGATCGAGTTCGGGATGGACTTCGGGCTCCGCGAGCTCGTCCATGCCGAGATCGAGCATCTGTTGCATGGGTTCGGGGCCGTGGCGCCGGATCAGTTCGGCGCGGAACCCGGTGGCCCGTCGTAGGCGGGCGGCGGTGACGGGGAGGTCCTTCTTGGCGTATCGGAGCGGATAGATCACGTGGTCGGCGACGATCATCACCGTGCGCCGGTGGAGGCGGACGGGGTGGGCGCCCGCCAACCGTCCCAAGCCGGCGGCGAGTTCCTCGTACTGCGCGGCGTGCAGCCCGTGACCGTACGCCTCCAAGGTCTGGGTGTGGACGCCCTCGTGCCCGTTGCGGGCTCTTCCGTGTGCCCGCAGGAGGCAGGCCGGGATCGCTTCCGTCAGGTCGCCGGCTGCGTCGCCGAACGTTGCACGCGCCCACGTACTCGCCGAACCCACCAGGTATCCCCACTCTGTTGAGCGGCGCAGTGCCGCAGCGCCGAGGAGTAACAACGTGAACCGTGCGCGGTGCGGGCGAAGCACGCAAGACGACAGCGGCGCACGGCGGGGCGCACGACCTTGCCGCCACTCGGTGGGCGGGGCGGCTGCGCCGTACCGAACCATGCCGCCCGGGGGCGCGTACTCCGTATCTCACCCGCGCACCCCACTGCGCCCCCAGCGCACCGGGAGTGAGCGGGCGCGCCTCTGCCGGGGGCATGTGCGCCTGCCGCCGGGGCAGTTGCCTCGGGCACCGTTGAGGGCGCGGGGGAGCCTGATCGTGGGGCGGCAAGGAGCGCGACGGCAAGCGGGGGCGACGGTGATCGTGGGACGACGAAGGGGTGGGTACGGATGGCGCGGATCAGATGCGGGGCCCTGACGCAGCGCAGGACCCGGTGTGCGAAGGAGGCGATGACGGGGACCTCGCGGTGTCACCTGCACCAGGGGGCCTGGTCGCCGTACGGGGTGGCGCGGCGCAAGCAGGCCGAGGCGAGGGCGGCGTTGCGGAGGCTGCGCAAGCAGGGATGAGGGGCGGTTCGCGGTTCGCGGGGGAGAGGCCGGTATGAGGGTGAGGGCCGGTACGGGGGGAGGGCCGGGGCGTGGGGGGCGTCCCGGCCCGTGCGGGCCGCTCAGCGGCGGTCGCCGGCGCTTTCGCGTTTCGTGCAGGCGCGGGTGTCGGGGCAGGCGCGGGGGAACCACCAGTACGGCGCGCCGAAGGCGGGTTCGTGGCGCTGTTCGCCGAGGTTGATGGCGGTCCCCGTCGACAAGGGGGCCGCGCACCAGACACACGACCAGCCCCGCTGTTGTTGTTCGGTCAGCTCGGATACCGGCGGCAGGTTCCTCACAGTCATGGCATCCCCGTGTCGTCATGGATCAGGTGTCGTCAGCATGCCGGGGCGAGAGGGGCACAACGCTCACAGTTCTGTGAGCGTGCACATACGAGCAGTGACCGCGAGGGTGGTGACCCTGCCGCGGAACGAGCCGGGCCCGGGCCGGGGGCTCAGAGGCCGATCCAGGTGGCCATGTGGCCCAGGGAATCCGGGGTGCGGCGCGAGAGGTGCACCAGCCCCTTGATCGTCTCACGGGCACCCGGGTGGTACCGGGTCTGCTCCGGGGCGGCATGCCGGGCGTCGGCGAGGGAGCCGAGGGCCGCCTCGGTGTGGCCGGTCTCCATCTCGCAGCGCGCCCGGTCGATGAGGAAGTGCGCGCGCCGCGAAGTGGCCAGCCCGGCCGGCAGCTTGATGCCCTGGGACTGGATCAGGGCATCGTCGTACTGGCGCATCTCGATCGCCGCCGACATGCGGTGCATCGCCACGTTGGTCGGGCCGAAGGAGAGCCAGTGGATCCGGGTCGCCTCGCCCGTGGCCCCCGCGCAGCGGGTGGCCTCCGCGATGTGGTCGTCCACCAGGGTCTGCTGCTCCGCGCGCGCGGCGATCACCGAAGCGCCGAGGTGGAGTTGGCCCCGCACGGCCAGTGCCTCCCGGTCCTCCCCCGCGGCGGACATGATCTGGTGGCCCGAAGTGATCAGCCGCTGCCCGATCCGGTACTCGCCCTCCCGGAAGTACACCAGCGCCCGCATGTACTGGCGGATCGCCGACAGGCACGGGTCGGAGGCGCGCCGGGCCGCCCAGTCCATCCGGTCCAGCGCCACCGCGGACAGGTCGTAGTAGCCGAGCTTCACGCTCACGTCGTGCGCCGTACGGTACGTGGAGGCGAGCGCCCGCCACAGCTCCGAGGACTGCGAACGCCAGGCCGCGGTGGTCAGTTCGGTGATGACGGACGGCAGCATCCGTGCCGCGTTGCGCAGATGCGTGGCCCGTACCAGTACGCAGAGGTGCTGCGCGGCCTCGACCAGCTGCTCGGGGGAACGTTCCGGAATCGTGTCGTCGCCGCCCAGGTCGTACAGGTCGAGCGCCTCGCGGATGGGCCTTATCAATTCGGTCAGCCGGTCCTGCTGGAGCTCGGTGACGTACGGCTGCCCCGTCAGAACCGACACGTCGATCCGCAACACCTGTGCCACCGCCGCCACGAAGTCGAGGTTCGCCGGTTTGGCACCGCACTCGACCTGGTTCAGCAGGCTGTACGAGTAGGGCAGGCGGGCGGCGAGTTGACGTTGCGTCAATCTGGCCAGCCTGCGCTGTTCCTTGATGCGGGTGCCGGTGTGCTCGCCGACCTGGCTGGGCATGCGTTCTCCGTTTCTACACGAGTCACCGGGAAGGTACCCGCGCTCACTGTGGGCGTGGGTGTCATCGGAAGCGATACCACCCGTTCCGGGGGCGTTTGCATCCGGAGAGGAGTGCGGGGTGGTATGGCCTGCATGACGACTCTGTACGTGTTCTGTTCTGCTGCCCCTCCGGTGTTCGACGTATTACGTGTAGTGAGAAATGCGCAGGCGCGCGGCTGGGACGTCTGCCTGGGCCTCACGCCGACGGCCGCGCGGTGGCTGGCGCCCCAACTGCCCGCGCTGGAGGAGGCGACCGGACGCCCGGTGCGATCCGAGTACAAGATGCCCGGAGATCCGGACGTCTGGCCTCCGGCGGATGTGATTCTCGTCGCGCCGGCCACCTTCAACACGCTCAACCAATGGGCGCTCGGCATCACTTCGACCTTCGTCGTCGGAGTGGTCGCCGAAGGCACCGGCAAGGACATACCGATCGTGGCCATGCCCTGCGCAAACGCCGCCTACGTGCGACATCCGCAGTTCAGGCGGTCATTGGAGACACTCCGCGAGGCGGGCGTGAACGTGCTCTTCGGGCCCGGCGGATTCGAGCCCAACCGGCCGGGCGAGGGGAGACCCGAGGAGTTTCCGTGGACATTGGCGCTCGATGCCGTGGACACCGTTGTCAGTTCGGCGCCGTAATCTGTACGCATGTCCACTTTTCCTCCGGCGCCTGCCCCCGTGCGCTCACCTGACGCGGTGAACGCGGACATCCGCGCACTGTGGCAGTGTTCGGGCGGACGGCTGTCGCCGGAGGGCGAAGCGACGTATCAGCGTCTGCTGGTCGAATGGGCGTCCGCGATGCACGCCGACATGGCGGAGGCGGCCTGACCGACGGCGCCCCCGCCGTCCCGGTGCTGCCGCCGCGGCGGCGAAGGCTGCTGTCGGCGTCGGTTCCGCCATCGGCACCGGCCTGTTCCCGGCCTGCCCGTCGGACCTGACGTGGTCCACGCGTCCCACACATCCCACGTGTTCGACGCGTTCCGTGCGTCCGTGCGTCCGTCGCCCCCAGGATGCGCACTCGGCGCGTGCGGGGCACCGTGGACGCATGGCTGTACACCCGCCCGTGATCGTCTTCCCGCCGTCGTCGAACGGCGCGCGGAGAGTGACGGTCCACGGGCGGATCGTGGGGCTGGCCCACGGCCGGGGAGAGGTGGCCGCACTTCTCCGTACGGCGGGACTCGTACCGGACGGGGAGGGAGCCGACCTTGATCAGCCCGACCTGATCGAGTGGCGAGGCGGAGACCTCGACACCTGGAGGTGAGCCCGTGAAGCTCCACCGCACTCCGCACGCGCGGACGTCGATCGAGCCGCCGCCCGGCTACTACACCCCGCACGCCACCCCGCCGGACGACACGCAGCGCAGCCTCATCCTGGACTGGGCCGTCACCCAGCGGATCGCCGACGGATGGCGGGTGGAATCGCGGTCCGGCGCGCAGGCCGTCCTCGTACACGGGCAGCCCCTCAACCACGTACTGCACGCCTTCCTGACCGTGTTCACCTGTTTCCTCTGGGGCCCTGTCTGGCTGGTGCTGGCCCTGGTCAACAGGGTCGAGCGGGCCGTTCTGACCGTGGACGCGCAGGGGCACGTCGTCACTGTCGTCGCCACGCGCTGACCCGGGCGTGCGGGCCCGGTCGGCTGCCTCTCCGATTCCGTCTCGCGGTGCTGTTTCCGTACCGCGGTGCGGCTTCCGTACTTGCACCGCGATCCGTGGCACGAAGGAGTGTTCATGACGCAGTCGGCATCCACCCCCGGAGGACCGCGGGAGACGACGGACGGGGCGGGGGGACCGGGGCGGGCAGGCGGTCGGGACGGGACACCGGGAGAGGGCGGTACACCGGGAGGGGGCGGTACCCCGGGCTCCGGCGGCACCCCGGGCGGGGGCGGGAAGGGGCAGCAGCCGGGCGGGCACTGGGCGGCGGCCGGAACGATGTTCGCGGGTGTGCTGCTGCTCGTGGACGGTGTGCTCGGCATCCTCAAAGGCGTCTCGGGCATCGCCACCGACGACGTCTTCGCACGCATCAACCACTACGTCTTCAAGTTCGACCTGACCGCGTGGGGCTGGATCCACCTGGTGCTCGGGGTGATCCTCGTCGTCGTCGGCTGGAGCATCCTCAAGGGCGCAGGCTGGGCGCGCGGGGCGGGCGTGGCGCTCGCCGCCGTCAACCTGATCGCCAACTTCCTCTGGCTGCCCTACGCGCCCATCACCGCCCTCATCTCCATCGGCATCGACGCGGTGGTCATCTGGGCCCTGTGCACGGACCGCCGGGGTGCGGTGATCTGAGGGCCGCATTGCCCGGCGGCGCAGTCGCGGTACCGGGGTGCGAAGCCCCGTCCGGGCCGGTTGTCAGTGGTGGGGGTCACACTGGAGTCATGTGCCGCAGTATCAAGACGCTCCGACCGCCGGCCCTCCCCGAGGAGGCCACCGAAGAGGACATGAGAGCCGCCGCCCTGCAGTTCGTCCGCAAGGTGTCCGGCTTCCGTGCCCCCGCCGCGCACAACCAGGAGGTGTTCGACCGGGCCGTGGAAGAGATCACGGCCGCCACGCACCGGCTTCTCGACGGCTTGGAGGTCCGGGGTGCCCACACGGCCGCCCACGGCTGAGGGCGTGCACGGCTGTGCGTACGCCTGAGGGGAGTGCCGGACGAACGGTGTCCGGGGCGTTCAGGGGGCCGGGGTGAGACCGGCCGGAGCCGGTGCGGCCGTGGCGGCCGCCTCGGCCAGTGCCTGCTGGGCCGCAGCCGCCGGGCGGCGCATCACGAACGCTGCCAGGCCGCCCGCGACGAAGAGCGCGAGTACGGAAATGGCCGTGCCGAACCAGGTCGCGCCCAGCCACTGGCCGCCGAAGTAGCCCAGCCCGACGCTGTAACCGGCCCAGGCGACACCCGCCACGGCCGACCAGGGCAGGAACTCCTTCACCTTGCGGTGCGCGGCGCCCGCGCCCAGCGAGACCACGGACCGGCCCGCCGGGGCGAACCGCGCGATCACGACGAGCGCGCCGCCGCCGCGGTTGAGCGCCGCGCCCAGGCGCTCCTGCGCCGAGGTGAGACGCCGGGACCGGGCGATGGCGCGGTCCAGCCGTTCGCCGCCGCGCCAGGCGAGGCGGTACGCCACGAGGTCGCCGAGGACCGAGGCGGCCGCAGCGCTCAGCGCGAGAAAGAGCAGGGACGGCGCCGCGTGGACCGCCGCGCCGGGAGTACCCGCGACCGTGGTCGAACCCGCGGCGGCGGCGGTGGCCGCGGTGATCACCAGGACACCGCTGGGGAGGACGGGGAGGAACACGTCCAGGAGTACGGAGAGGCCCACCACCAGGTAGACCCATGGGCTGCTTGTCAGCGCACCCACACTCTCAAACACGTCCTACTCCCCGGTTCGTATCAACGCCGCGACGTCGCAGGGGAGCGGCAGGAGCGGCAGGGCCAGCTGTACAGCCTACGCCTGCGGTTCACCCGTACGTAGTCGGGGGAGCGCGGTGTTGTGCAGCTCACGTACACCGTCGGGAGGGCTGCGGCCGAGGTCCGGGCGGGCACACGCGCGGGAGCCCGGACCCGCCGGGGACACGGCGGATCCGGGCTCCGGGAACGGCTCTGAAGGCGCTCCGGTCAGACGGCCATGGTGGTGGCGGACCGGCCGGACGGTCCCGCCGCGTCACCGGGCAGGCCCGACCCGCGTCGCAGCAGCCGGTCCACGGCCGCCGCGCCGGGGCCCGTGAAGGCCAGCAGGAGGAACACCCAGCAGAAGATCGCCGACGCCTCGCCGTCGTTCTCCATCGGAAGGAGACCGTGCGACTGGTGCACCGAGAAGTACGCGTAGGCCATGGAGCCGGAGGAGACGAACGCCGCCGTACGGGTGCCCAGGCCGAGCGTGACCAGGACGCCGCCGAGGAGCTGGATGACGGCCGCGTACCAGCCCGGCCAGACTCCGACGTCGGTGGAGGGGCGCCCGAGGACCCCGAAGAGGGAGGCGGCGCCGTGGCAGGCGAAGAGGAACCCGGCTACCACGCGGAACAGGAAGAGCGCCCAGGGCTGAGCCTGTTCGAGGGCCGGATGCGGGGAGGTGCGGGGGGACGGGAGCGGCGTGGGGGACGCCGACGACTGTGACGACGGGGGCGACTGTGATGACTGTGCCGACGGGGACGACGGGGACGACGGGGAAGACGGGGGAGACGGGGACATCGGAAGAAACTCCTTCGGTCATGGAACGTGCAACCGATCGAGTGCCTCAACCTAGGGCGGGTGCGGGGCTCCGGAAGGGAGGATTCCGGGGATGATCGAAAAGGGGCCGCAGCCTCTCGGTCGGCGAGCGTTTCATGGTCGTTTCCAGCCGGAGTCCATCCGGGGAGGCCGCGGATTCCCCGATGTCCCTCTCTCCGTCACCTCCGTGGCCTCACTGGTCCCGCCCGTCTCCCGCTTCTCGGCGGGCCCTGTTCCAGGACGAAGCCCCGGGGTACCTGCCCCCGGGGCTTCGGATCGGATCGTCTGTCCGTGCGCCCAAACACCCGCCGTCATCGCGGCGCGCTTCGTGGCGGGGGCGCTGGGCCGTTTCCCGTCCGGTGGGTCAGCAGCCGTTGAGGGTCGTCGTCAGCGCGGTCTTCTCCGCGGAGTCGATGGTCAGCTTGTAGTAGTACTTCACCTGCACCCAGGCCCGCACGTAGGTGCAGACGTAAGCGGCGCGGGACGGGAGCCAGGCGGCGGGGTCCTTGTCGCCCTTGGACTGGTTGACGTTGTCCGTCACGGCGATCAGCTGCGGGCGCGTCAGGTCGTTGGCGAACGCCTGGCGCTGGGCGGTCGTCCAGGCGTTGGCGCCCGAACGCCAGGCCTCGGCCAGCGGGACCATGTGGTCGATGTCGAGGTCGGAGGCGGCGGTCCAGGTCGCGCCGTCGTACTCGGAGTACCAACTGCCGCTCGTCGCCGAGCAGCTGGTGTTGGTGACGACTCCGCTTCCGTCGCGCTTCAGCACGGTCTCGCGGGTGTCGCAGGCGCCGGACTGGGTGATCCAGTGCGGGAACAGGTCACGGCTGTAACCGCTCGTGGTGCCCGCCGCCGCGACCGTCAATTGGCCGAGGTAGGTACGGGCGGTGGCGGCGCTGACCGGGGTCGGCATCGCGGCCTGGGCGGACGGTGCGGTGAGCAGCCCGGTGGCGGCGGCGAGCGCGGCGGAGGCGGCGACGACGGCTATGCGACGCGCGTAGAACCTTGACATGCGAACTCCTCTGATGTGGGGGTGCGTTGGCCGGGCTGCGTGGGGTGGAGCCCGGTCATCGTCGCGGTGCCAGGTTTCTGTGGGGTGGGCACCAGGTAACAGCGTGACGACATGAGCACGTCACATCAAGGGGTCGAACAAGGCGCTCTGACGTTCGATCAGGCACTCGTGGGAGTGGGTTGATTCGGTGGAGGGCGATTCGGGGGAGGGCGTCTCCTCCGTGCGCGGATGCGTCATCCTCCCGGACGCGCCGAAGCCCGCCGGGGGCATGAGCGCCCCGGCGGGCTTCGGGTGTGGCAGGTGCGGGCGGGGCGTGCGCGCCCCGGTTGGTCAGCGGCCTTCGCGGATGTGCAGCTTCAGCGAGCCGTCGGCCAGGGCCTCCACGCGGACCTGGGTCAGGTCGTCGACGTGGGCGTCCGGGGAGAGGGCCGCCGCGCGCGGGCCCACGCCCACGACGCGCATGCCGGCCGCGCGGCCGGCGGCGATGCCCGCCTCGGAGTCCTCGAACACGATGCAGTCGGCGGGGGCGAAGCCGAGCTCGGCCGCGCCCTTGAGGAAGCCCTCCGGGTCCGGCTTGCTGGCGCCGACGGACTCGGCGGTGACGCGGACCGCGGGCATCGGCAGCGCGGCCGCCGCCATCCGGGTTCCGGCGAGAGCCGCGTCGGCCGAGGTCACCAGGGCGTGCGGCAGGTCCGCGAGAGCGGCCATGAACGCCGGGGCCCCGCCGACCGGCACGACGCCGTCGGTGTCGGCGGTCTCCTCGGCCAGCATCACGCGGTTGTCCGCGTGGTTCTGCTCCATGGGGCGGTCCGGGAGGAGGATCGCCATCGTGGCGTACCCCTGCCGCCCGTGCACCACCTTGAGCGCAGCCTCCGGGTCCAGCCCGTGCTCCACGGCCCAGCGGCGCCAGCAGCGCTCCACGACCGCGTCGGAGTTGACCAGGGTTCCGTCCATGTCGAGGAGGACGGCGTTGGCTGCGAGGACGGTGGCCGGCATGAGCGAGCTCCAGAGCACGATGTGCGTAGGGGACGCGTGCGCCACGGGCGCGAAGACGTGCGGCGCACGAAGAACAAGAGCAGCCCCGCCCGCCGGTCAGGGAGTGCGGGCGAAGCCACTTTGTTCCATCACGATACAAAAACCTGTCCCGGAATGCCAATCCCTCCCGGACAGGGCACCGGCCGGTCGGTCAGTGCCTGCTCTTCCCGGTCGTCGCCCCCTCCAGCACGCTCCGGGTGTTGGGCCCGTACACGCCCGAGGGGTCGCCCTCGATGTGGTGGATCGACTGGTACGTCGACACGGCCATCTCGACCCGGTCCGTGTAGTTGGAGTCGATCGCGCCGTAGAAGAGGTGTGCCTGCCGGAGCCGGGTCTGGAGTTCGGCGACCTCCGGTCCGTAGTCACCGCGCTGCAGGGTGGCGGCGGCGACGCCGGCGGGCGGTGCGGTCGTGGCCGAGGGGGAGGCGTCGACCGGCGGGGCGGAGGTCGGATTGCTCGGCGTGGGCGACGGCATCCCGGCGGAGGCGGTCGGCGCCGCGCTCACCCCGGTGGCCGAGGGGGAGGCCGAGGCCGAGGCCGACGGGGAGGCGGAGGCCGCCGAGGCGGAGGGCGAGGCCGTGACGGAGGTCGACGCGGAGGCGGACGGGCTTGCCGGGGCGTCCGTCGCGTCGGCGGTCGCGTCCGGAACGCTCGTCGTGGTCCCGGGCAGGCTCTCCTGCTGGGCGGCCTCGTCGCCGTCGAAGACGCCGCCGAGGACGGAGGCGGTCCCGATCATCGCGACGACGGCCGCCGCCACCCCCAGCGCGACGAACGGGCTCTTGCGGCGGGGCTGGACGGGGTCGGGCTTCGCCTCCCCGGCCCCGCCACCCGCCGGAGCGGACCCCGGTATCGGCGCGGGCGCGGCCGGGGGCATCGGCCCGGCGGGCCGGTTCGCCCCGCGCTCGGCCGGAGGCACCACCGGCAGCCGCATCGTCGAGTCGGCGGGGACGGGGGCGGGGGCGTCCGTGCCTTCCGCGCCGCCCGCCGGAGGCGCCTCGACGCCGTCGGCCACAGCCCCACCGGCCACCACAGCATCACCAGCCACTGCAGTCCCGCCTGCCACCGCAGCGCCTTCAGCCACCGCGGCCCCGCCGGTCGCCGCACCCTCGCCCCGCTCCGAATCCTCGGAGTTCGGCAGCGTCACGTACGGCCTGATCCGCAGCGGGTCAAAGTCCTCGGCGGCTGCCACCTCGGCAGCGACTCCGGGCTTCCCGCCCGCGCCACCGGCAACGTTCCCGCCGGTGGCCCCCGCCCCGGCCGGTACCGCTCCCGCGCCTGCGGCGGCGCATCCGCAGGCCGGTGCCGCGCCCGGCCCGGGTCCCGGCGGTCTGCTGTCGCGCAGTCCGCCGCAGTTCGGGCACGTCTGTCCCGTCATCGTGGGTCCCCTCCCCTTGAATTGTCTTGGATTATGCAGGTCGCCGAGCGTGCGTTCGACGCGGCGTCACCGCTCAGCAGGCCATAAGCGGACATAGAGGTAAGGATGGTGTGTACCCGGAGATCCGAGGAGACGCCCATGGCCCAGCAGTCGAGTCCGCCGCTCGCGCCCGGGGAGGTGCGGTCCACGCGGACGATTCTGGTGGCCATCGGCGCACTGCTGCTCGGCATGCTGCTCGCGGCACTCGACCAGACGATCGTCTCCACGGCGCTTCCCACGATCGTCAGCGATCTCGGCGGCCTGGAGCACCTCTCGTGGGTGGTCACCGCCTACATGCTGGCGGCGACGGCGGCGACCCCGCTCTGGGGCAAGCTCGGTGACCAGTACGGACGTAAAAAACTCTTCCAGACCGCCATCGTCATCTTCCTGATCGGCTCGGCGCTCTGCGGCCTCGCGCAGAACATGCCGCAGCTGATCGGTTTCCGCGCGCTCCAGGGCCTCGGCGGCGGCGGGCTGATGGTGCTCTCGATGGCCATCGTCGGCGACATCGTGCCGCCCCGGGAGCGCGGCAAGTACCAAGGCCTCTTCGGGGCAGTGTTCGGCGTGACCAGCGTCCTCGGACCGCTGCTGGGCGGCCTCTTCACCCAGCACCTCTCCTGGCGCTGGGTCTTCTACATCAACCTCCCGGTCGGCGCCGTCGCGCTGATCGTCATCGCCGCCGTCCTGCACATCCCGGTCAGGCGGACCAAGCACACCATCGACTACCTCGGCACCTTCCTCATCGCCGCCGTGGCGACCTGCCTGGTTCTGGTGGCCTCCCTGGGCGGTACGACCTGGGACTGGGGCTCCGCGCAGATCATCGGACTCTCCGTCCTCGCGGTGGTGCTCCTGATCGCGTTCGTGGCCGTCGAGCGGCGCGCCGCCGAACCCGTACTGCCGCTGAAGCTCTTCCGGATCAGGACCTTCAGCCTCGTCGCGCTCATCAGCTTCGTCATCGGCTTCGCCATGTTCGGCGCGATGACCTACCTGCCGACGTTCCTCCAGATCGTCCAGGGCATCACCCCGACCATGTCCGGCGTGCACATGCTGCCGATGGTGCTGGGGCTGCTCCTCACCTCGACCGGCTCCGGCCAGATCGTCAGCCGTACCGGCCGCTGGAAGGTGTTCCCCCTCCTCGGTACGGCCATCACCGCGATCGGCCTGCTGCTCCTGCACCGGCTCGACGTGAACAGCTCGACGTGGGAGATGAGCGCCTACTTCTTCGTCTTCGGTGCCGGGCTCGGCCTGGTGATGCAGGTCCTCGTGCTGGTCGTGCAGAACGCCGTCCCCTACGAGGACCTCGGCGTCGCCACCTCCGGCGCCACGTTCTTCCGGTCCATCGGCGCCTCCTTCGGGGTCGCCATCTTCGGCACCATCTTCACCAGCCTGCTCAACGACCGGCTGGCCGACGCGCTCAGCGGCCGGCCGCTGCCACCGGGCGTCGACCCCGGACGACTGGCCGCCGACCCCCGCGGCATCGGGCAGCTCCCCGCCGACCTGCGCCCCTCCGTCCTCGACGCGTTCGCGACCTCCATCACCGACGTGTTCCTCTACGCGGCCCCGGTCGTGCTCATCGCCTTCGTCGTCGCGTGGTTCCTCAAGGAGGACACGCTGCGCGGCTCGGTCACCGCACCCGACACCACCGAGACCCTGGCCTCGAACCCGGTCGAGCGCTCCTCCTACGACGAGTGCGCCCGCGCCCTCTCCGTCCTCGCCACCCGCGAGGGGCGGCGCGAGATCTACGAGAAGATCACCGCCCGCGCCGGGTACGACCTGCTGCCCGCCGCCAGCTGGCTGCTGCTCCGCATCAAGCGGCACGGGGCGGTCGAGCCCGCCCGGCTCGCCGACGTCACCCCGCTGCCGCTGAAGGTCATCACCGACGCCTCCCGGCAGCTGGAGGAACGCGGGCTCGCGCGCCGCGACGGAGTACAGCTGGTGCTCACCGAACCGGGCGCGGAGGCGGTCGTACGGCTCTCCCGGGCCCGGGAGGACTCGCTCGCCGAGATGCTGGGCGACTGGTGGGGACCGGGCCGGCCGACCGATCTGGTCGCCCTGGTCTCCGAACTGACCGCCGAGGTCAGCGGCTCCCGGAAGGAGCGACCCCACCTGCCCGAGGCACCCCGCGACCACGCGGCCGAGCCGCGCCACCCGGGCGGCCCCGAACCGCGCCGTCCCGGGCTCTGACGACGGCCGGCCCCCCGCCCCGGGCTAGGGGGCCCTCACAGCTCCTTGGCGAACCAGTGGTCGGCGTACGGGCCGTCGTTGTACGCCGGGATCTCCCGGAACCCATGCTTCGCGTACAGCCCCCGGGCCTCCACCAGGTCGCTCCGGGTGTCGAGCCGGAGCACCCGCATCCCGGCCCCGCGCGCCACCTCCTCGGCCCCCGCCACCAGCAGCCCGCCGCCCCCGGTGCGCCGGAAGGCGGGGCGTACGTAGACCCGGGTCAGCTCCGCGACGGCCGTCGCCTGGTCCAGGAACACCCCGACGCAGCTCGCCGGCTCACCCGCGTACCGGCCCACCAGGAGCCGGCCGGTGGGCGGGGCGAGACGGTCGGCGCCGTCGTCGGTCAGTCCCTCGTCGATCTCGGCCTCGGTCGCCTGCCGCTTCCAGTAGCGGCTGGCGAGTTCGTCGTAGTAGTCCCGCAGCAGCCGCGCCGCGTCCGGCGTGTCGAATCGCTCCGGGGTCAAAGTCCAGGTCATGGGCCGATCCGATCACCGTACGGATCGGGAGGGAAGCGAATTTCGCCGAGAGCGCCGGGACGCCCGGGGCAGGGGGGAATCAGGGGGCCCGTGGGACGCGGCTGGCATTCTTTGGGCAAAACGACGTGACGGTCAGGCGAAGTGGGGGTTGATGGTGTCTACCCCCAGGGGCAATGCGAGGCTTCATGGGCACGCCCCGTATCCACGGGAATGTGCAGGAGCGGTGGGAGGGTCGGCGCAGCGTGACACATGCGGAACACGGCGTGCACGGGAGCGCGGCGACGGACGCGGAGACGAGGACCGGGACGGCCCGGATCGTGCTCTGGCTGGTCGTCGCCGCGCTCGCCGTGCGCCAGATGACGGTGGTACTCAGACAGCCGCCGGGTGAGCGGCTGACCGATCTGGAGACCTGGATCGGGGAGAACGGCGTCCTGCGCGTCAAGGGCTCGCTCTACGACCCGGACCGGTTCACCGGCACACCGTTCGCGGGGCTCGTCCTGAAGCCGCTCGGCGCGTCGGCGGAGGAAGCCCTCGGGATCGCCTGGACCACCGTCTCCCTGCTGCTCGTCGTCGCGCTCGGCCTCGTCGCCGCCCGCGCGCTGCCCTCCCCGGTGGGCCGCCGCACCGCGCTGTTCGCCGCCCCGGCCGCCATCACCCTGCTCATGGTGTCGCTGCCGGTGCGCAACGCGCTGCACCTCGGGCAGACCAGCATCCTGCCGGTGCTGCTGGTCCTCGTCGGCTGCCTCACGGTCCGCGACCACCGGGCCCAGGGCATCCTGGTCGGGATCGCGGCGGCGCTCCAGCCGCCCGTCCTGCTCTTCGCCGTCCTCCTGTGGCTCACCGGGCGCCGTCGCGCCGCCCTCACCGGCGGCGCCACCTTCGTCGCGCTCACCGCCGTCGCCTGGGCCGCGCTGCCGCACGACTCCTGGACGTACTGGATCCACCACGTCGCCGGAGCCGGGCTCGGCGAACGCCCGGACGGCCTCGCCAACCAGTCGCTGCACGGCGCGCTGCTCCGCCTCGGCCTCCACGGCCCGCTGGAGATCACCGTCCTGCTGGTCCTGGCCCTCGCCGTCGCCGTGCTCGGACTGCGCCGCGCCGCCCGCTACGCCCGGGACGGGCAGCTCCTCCTCGCCGTCTCGGTGACCGGCTGCGTGGCTGTCGTCGTCTCCCCGACCGCCTGGCAGCACCAGCTGCTCTGGGTGCTCCTCGCGGTGGTCGGCCGGGTCGGGAAGCGGGCCTCGGACCGGCTGGTCTGGCCCGCCGTGGTGGTGCTCGTCCTCACCCTGCCCGGCACCATGCTGCTGCCGAACATCGGGGCGCTCCACCCCGTGCGCGACAACGTGCTGCTGCTCACCGCGCTCGGTGCGGCCTGCGCCGTGCCGTTCCTGCCGCGCACCTCGCCGTACTGGCTCGAACCGGTCCCCACCGACTACGCGCGGCCGGTGCCGGCGCGCTGGAGCCGGGTGCCGCTGCTGCCGTTCTGGCGCCGGGTGCTGACCCGCCCCAACCTGCTGCTGGAACTCCTGCTCATCCGGGTCGTCTACTCCGCGTACGCCAAGGTCAGGCTCGCCGCGACGGCGGGCCGCCCCACCGCCGAGAAGCACGGCAGGCAGGTCCACTCCATCGAGCGGTGGCTGCACATCGACGTCGAGCACTGGTTCAACCACAAGGTCGCCGGAATCGGCTGGATGCGGGACTTCTTCGACTACTACTACTCGACGTTCCACTTCATCATCCCGCTGACCATCCTCGGCGTGCTCTACGTGCGCCGCCCCGCCGACTACCGCTGGGCCCGCTCCACGATCGGCTTCGCGACCCTCCTCGCCCTGGTCGGCTTCTGGCTCTACCCGCTGGCACCGCCCCGGCTCATGCCCGGCCTCGGGTTCATCGACACCGTGCACGGCGTCCAGGACTTCTCCAAGCCCGACTACGGGACGCTGACCTCGGTCACCAACCAGTACGCGGCCATGCCGTCGCTGCACTTCGGCTGGTCGCTCTGGTGCGGGCTGATGATCCTGATCCTGGCCCCGAAGGTCTGGATGAAGCCGCTGGGGCTGCTCCACCCGTTCTTCACCATCTGCGCCATCGTCGGCACCGGCAACCACTGGATCCTCGACGCGGCGGGCGGCGCGCTGGTCGTCTCGCTCGGCTTCCTGCTGACCTGGGCCCTGGCCGGCCCGCGCCGGCTGCGGCGCCCCGACCACGACCGCGACCGCGAGCCGGTGGCGGGGAGCGGCGGGAGATCCCCGGCGGACGACGCCCGGACCCTGGCCGGCAGAGGTACGGCGGCGAGTACGGGCGCGGCCCGCGAGTGAGCCGGTACGGCCCCGGGGCGGCCCGGTCGTGACGAGGGGGTGCCGGGGCGGCTGACGCCCGGGCACCCCTTCCTCATGGTCCCGACGGGGCCGGAAACCGGGTTGCGCCGGCCCGGCGGGCCCGATGGGCTGGCTCCATGGACGGAACCGCGGAGCCGGTGCGCCGGGCGGGGCCGGGACGCGGCCGTGCGGTCGTGCCCCGGCGCGCTCCCCGGCGCGGGCCGGCGGTGCTCGCGGCCCTGATGCTGGCCGCCTTCACCTTCAACACGGCGGAGAACCTGCCCGTCGGCCTCCTGGAGGTCATCGCCGGAGACCTGCGGGTGTCGGTGCAGGCGGTCGGGCTGCTGGTCACCGGGTACGGCGTGACCGTGGCCGTCGCGTCCCTGCCGCTCGCCCACGCCGTACGGGCGGTGCCCCGGCGCCATGTGCTCACAGGGCTGCTGGCCGCGCTGGTCGTCTCCAGCCTCGCAGCCGCGCTGGCCCCCTCCTACGGGATGCTCCTCGGGGCACGGCTGACGACCGCGCTCGCCCAGGCGCTGTTCTGGGCGGTGATGGGGCCGGTCGCGGTCGGTCTCTTCCCGGCCGAGGTACGCGGCCGGGTGATCGGGGCGCTCTCCGTCGCCGGGTCGCTCGCCCTCGTGCTCGGTGTGCCCGCCGGTTCCTGGCTGGGCCGGCAGAACGGCTGGCAGGTGCCGGTCGCCCTGCTCGCCGCCGCCGGAACCGTCTCCCTGGTGACGATCGCCGTGCTGCTGCCGACCTCGCGTCCGGAGGACGAGCCCGCCGCCCACGCGACCGATCCCGACGTCCGCCGGTTCGTGGTCGTGCTGGTGACCGGGGCCCTCTCCGCCACCGGGGCGTTCGCGGGATTCACGTACGTCGTGAAGTTCCTGGGGGACGTGAGCGGCTTCACGCCCGGCACGGTCGGCGTCCTGATCATGGCGTTCGGCGTGGCGTGTCTGGCCGGGGTGAGCATCACCGGGGCGCTGCTGGACCGCTTCCCCCATGCCGCGCTGTGCGCCGCCGCGGCCACCCAGGCGGTGGGGATGCTCGGCCTCTACGTGGCCGGTACCGAGCCGGTGGCGGCGGTGGTGTTCCTGGTGCTGATGGGTGGTGCGCTCGGCCCGGTGTTCATGACCACGCAGAACGCGATGCTGTACTGCGCCCCCGGCCGCACGGACCTCGCGCTCGCGGCGAACTCGGGTTCCTACAACGCCGGTATCGCGGGGGGCGCCGCACTCGGCGGACTGGTCCTGTCGGTCGGCGACGTGCGGGGCACCTTCCTCGTCGGCGGTCTGCTCTCCGTCGCGGCCTGCGCGGTGGCTCTCCTCGGAGGGGCGCCGCGCCGAAGGGCCGGACCGTGAAGGGACGACAGGGGCGGACACGGCGAAGCCCGGGCCGGGACCTCGGTGAAGAGGTCCCGGCCCGGGCTTCGTCATGCGGGCTGCTGCGCGGGCCGGCTCAGTACCAGCTGTTGGCCTGCCAGAAGTCCCAGGCGCCGCACGGGCTGCCGTAGCGCTCGTTCATGTAGTTGAGGCCCCACTTGATCTGCGTGGCGGGGTTGGTCTGCCAGTCGGAACCGGCGGTGGCCATCTTGGAGGCGGGCAGGGCCTGGACCAGGCCGTACGCGCCGGAGGAAGCGTTGGTGGCGCTCGGGTTCCAGCCGCTCTCGTGCGACACGATGTTGCTGAAGCACTGGAACTGGGCGCTGTCACCGATCATCTGCTTCGCCGTGGCCTGCGCGCTCGCGGCCGCGGTCGTCGCGGTGGGCGTGGCGGCGGACGCCGTACCGGCGCCGATGGCCAGGCCACTGCCACCGAGGAGTACGGCGGCGCCGGCGAGGACGGTCTTGCGGCCTGCGATGCGGGGCTGGGCGAGGAAACGACTGGCGAACGACACGAAGAAACCTAACGTCGGGGGCAGGTGGCGTCGCGGGCCGGTTCTGTGGTGAATGATCCGGGCGTCCCCACCTGGGCCCTGGTGACCTGATGACGGTCGACCGGGCCACCGAGGTGTTCGGCGACGAGATCCATGGTTAGCCCCGGCGTCCGGCGCTGGCAATGCCCTCCAGACGGCGGCCGTACGACCCCGGGTCGGACCCCGGGCCCAAGGTCCCGAACGCGGACAAAGGGGAGTTGAGGCAGGTCAGGGGCAGTGCGAAACAGGTGATTCATTCACCGGTGTCGCTACTACCCGGCTTGGGGGAGGACCTAGTACCTGTGGGTGTCCTCACGCCGCCGGGACCCTCGAATGTGACCTGGGCCTCGAAGGAAGCGCGCCGGGTCGCCCGGCGGAGCGCCCGCAGGAGTACCGGCCCCACGGCGAGCGTCAGCACCACGGTCAGCGCCGCCCGGCCCAGGTCCCAGCCGAGCGAGGTGGTCAGGCAGTACGCCAGGAAGCGGACCAGGTTCTCGTGCACCGGGTCGCCCGCCACGAAGGAGATGCCCGAGCCCAGGCCGGGCACGATCGTCCAGCCGTACAGGTTCATCACCGTGCCGTAGAGCAGCGACGCCGCCGCGCCGTACGCCGCGAGCATCGCGGTCTCCGCCCGGCCGCGCAGCCGCTCGGGCCCCGGCAGCAGACCCGCGCCCATGGTGAACCAGGACATCGACAGCATCTGGAACGGCATCCACGGCCCCACCCCACCGGTGAGCAGCGCCGACGCGAACATCGTCACCGCGCCCAGCACGAAGCCGAAACCCGGCCCGAGCACCCGCCCGCTGAGCACCATCAGGAAGAACATCGGTTCCAGCCCCGCCGTCCCCGCCCCCAGCGGGCGCAGGGCGGCACCGACCGCCGCGAGCACCCCGAGCATCGCGACGGCCTTCGCGTCCAGCCCGGCGTCCGCGATCGTCGCCACGGCCACCGCCACCAGCAGCGGCAGCAGTGCGCCGAACAGCCACGGCGCGTCCTGGGCATGGGCGGTGCCGAACGCGGGCCCGGCGAGCAGCGGCCAGCCGAAGGCCGCCACCCCCACCGCGCTGACCAGCACCAGCGCCACGACCGAACGCGGTCCGAGCCGGACCGGGCGGACCCGCCGGCCGCCGGTCGCGGAGCCTTCGGGGGGTGCGGAGCCTTCGGGGAGTGCGGTGCCGTCGGGGCGTGCGGTGCCGGTCACGCGCCCGCCCGTCACGCGTCCGCCTCCAGGGCCGTGCGGACCTGGTTCACGGTGAGCCACTCCTGCGGGGCGAGGATCTTCGCGGTCTGCGGGGCGTACGCGGGGGAGGAGACCACCACCTGCCGGGTCGGGCCGTCCGCGACGACCTCCCCGCCGGCCAGGATCACCACCCGGTCCGCCAGTTCCGCCGCCAGCTCCACGTCGTGGGTGGCCAGCACGATCGCGTGCCCCTCGGCCGCCAGGCCGCGCAACACGCCGACCAGCCGGGCCTTCGCCGCGTAGTCGAGCCCCCGGGTCGGCTCGTCCAGCAGGATCAGCGGCGGCCGGGCGGTCAGTACGAGGGCCAGCGCCAGGGTGAGCCGCTGGCCCTCGGAGAGGTCACGGGGGTGGGTGGCGTCCGGTACGCCGGGCAGCAGCCGGGAGACGAGGGCCCGGCAGCTTCCCGCCGGGGCGCCCGCGTCGGCGTCGGCCGCCGCGCACTCGGCCGCCACCGACTCCGCGTACAGCAGGTCACGGGGCTCCTGCGGCACCAGCCCGACCCGGCGCACCATCGTGCGCGGATCGGTGCGCGACGGCTCCAGACCGCCGACGCGGACCCGCCCGGCGGTCGGCGGGACCATGCCGACGAGCGCCCCGAGCAGGGTGGACTTCCCGGCGCCGTTGCGCCCCATCAGGGCCACGGTCTCGCCGGCCCGGACGTCCAGGGTCACCGCGCGCAGCGCCTCCACCCGGCCGCGCCGCACCCCGAGCCCCTCGGCCCGCGCCAGAGGAGCGGTGGGGTCGGAAGCGGCTGCGGTGTCGGTGGTACGCGCCCGGCGTGCGCGCCGGAGGCCGAAGAGACCGGCGCGCGGAGTGGGCGCCGGAGCGGAGGCACCGGCAGCCGTGTCGGACGCGCCGGGCACGAGGCTCACGGGGTGCACGGGGTGCACGGGGGGCGTGGGATGTACGGGGTGCACGGGCAGCGGTGCCACCGTGGCGGGCGACCTGCCGGCCAGCCGCTCCCGCAGCCCCTCCGCCCGCCGCCGGGCGTCGCGTACGGAGAGCGGCAGCGGGTCCCAGCCCGCCAGCAGCCCCAGTTCGGCGACGGGCGGCCGGACCGGCGAGACGGCCATGATCTGCGCCGGGGCGCCCACGACCGGGGCGGCGCCCGGCGCGGGCAGCAGCACGACCCGGTCCGCGTACTGCACCACGCGCTCCAGCCGGTGCTCGGCCATCAACACGGTCGTGCCCAGGTCGTGCACGAGGCGCTGGAGCACCGCGAGGACCTCCTCGGCCGCCGCCGGGTCCAGCGCGGACGTCGGCTCGTCGAGGACCAGCACCTTCGGGTGCGGGGTCAGCACCGAGCCGATCGCGACCCGCTGCCGCTGTCCGCCGGAGAGCGTGGCGATCGGCCGGTCCCGCAACTCCGCGAGCCCCAGCAGGTCGAGGGTCTCCTCCACCCGGCGGCGCATCACGTCCGGGGCGAGCCCCAACGACTCCATGCCGTAGGCGAGTTCGTCCTCCACGGTGTCCGTGACGAAGTGCGCCGACGGGTCCTGGCCCACCGTGCCCACCAGATCGGCGAGTTCACGCGGCTTGTGGGTGCGCGTGTCCCGCCCGCCGACCGTCACCCGGCCGCTCAGCGTCCCGCCGGTGAAGTGCGGCACCAGCCCCGGCACCGCACCGAGCAGCGTCGACTTTCCGACCCCGGACGGGCCGACGAGCAGCACCAACTCGCCCTCGGGCACGGTCAGATCGACGCCCGACAGGGTGGGCTCGGCCGCACCTTCGTACCGCAGGGAGACCTGCTCGAACCGGATCACTGGTCCTCCTTCGGATACGGCGGTACGGCAGCCGGGCGCGGCGGTACGGGGGCGGCGAACGCGGGCAGCAGCCCGATCAGGATGCCCGCGGCGGGCCACAGCGGCAGCATCGGCGGGGCCGGCGGGACGACCCCGGGCCGCAGCGCCGCCGGGTCCACCGAACCCGCCCGGATCATCACCGCGGCGACCAGCACGCCCGACCCCGCCACCAGCCACGCCCGCACACCCCACCGGTCGGGCCGGTACCGGGTGCGCACCGTGCGACGGCCGCCCAGGCGCAGCCCGGCCGTCGCCGCGACGAGGCCCGCCACCAGCAGCGGCAGCCCGTAGACCGCGCCCTCGGAGGCGAGCAGCCCGTACGTACCGGCGCACACCCCCAGCAGGCCGCCGAGGGTGAGGACGTCGGTGGTGCGCCGGACACGGGCCGGCACCCGGGCGGTCCGCCCGTACCCCCGCGCGTCCATCGAGGCCGCCACCGCCACCGACCGCTCCAGCGCGCCCTCCAGCACCGGCAGTCCGATCTGGGCGACCGCCCGGATCCCGCCGGTGGGACGGCCCCGCAGCCGCCGGGCGGTCCGCAGCCGGGCCACGTCGGCGACCATGTTCGGGGCGAACGTCATGGCGACGACGACCGCCACCCCCGCCTCGTACAGCGCGCCCGGCAGCGACTTCAGCAACCGGGCCGGACTGGCGAGGGAGTTGGCCGCGCCGACACAGATCAACAGGGCGGCCATCCGCGCCCCGTCGTACAGCGCGAAGAGGAGCTGCTCCCCGGTCACCCGGCCGCCGATCCGGACGCCCTGGGCCCAGTCGGGCAGCGGCACCTCGGGGAGCGTGACGAGGGTGTGCGTGCCCGGGATCGACGACCCCAGGAACGCCGAGAACACGAGCCGCACCCCGACGACGAAGAGACCGAGCTTGACGAACGCCCCGTACGAACGGGCCCACGGCGCGTCCGTACGCCGCGCGGCCACCACATAACCGGCCACCCCCACCAGCAGTCCGAGCAGCAGCGGGTTGGTGGTGCGGGACGCGGCGGCCGCCAGCCCCAGCGCCCACAGCCACCACGCGCCGGCGGGCAGCGCGTTGCTCCGGTGCGCCCCGGGCGCGCGCAGGCCGCGCACGCGGCCCGTCGCGGCGGGAAGGGGGCTCATCGCCGGCGGCGTGCCTGGAGGACGGCGGCCGCGCCGAGGACCACGACGGCACCGATACCGGCGAGCACGCCGACGGAGGGACCGCCGCCGTCACCGTCCGCCGTCCCGCCCGACGAGGCGCCGGACGAGGCGGCCGGGGAACTCGCGGAGGTGGCCGCCCCGGTGGGCGCCGGTGAGGCGTCGCCCGAGATCTGCTCGCCGCAGCCCGTCTCCGGATAGCCCGAGATGGCGCAGAGCAGCGCCGCGCTGTCGTACCGCAGCGGCTTCGCGACCGAGGCCAGCGCATCGGCGGTGCTCGCGTCCGGGGCGACCCGGGCGCAGGCGGTACGGAGCGCGGGCGGCCGCTCGCCCGCGGGGGCGTCGGCCGCCGTGCCGGGGTCGATGACCAGCGCGACGCGCTTGCTGCCGTCCTTCGCGGGGGTGTCCCCGCAGACGGCGGCGAAGTCGGGGGTGCGGCGCGGCTGCGTCGCGTCGCCGGAGTCCTCGCTCACCGCGAACCGGAAACCCTGCACGGCCCCGTCCTCGGGGCGGACCAGGGACGGCCCCTGGGTGGCGTACGCCCACCGCGAGCCGTCGCCCTCCCAGAAGGACCAGTAGCGGTACCCGGCAGCCTGCGCGGTGCCCGCGACGCAGAGCGTCACGACCGCCGCGAGCGCCGTCAGCGCCACGAGCGCCGCGGCCCGGCGGAGAGCTCCGCCGGGCGTGCTCCGGAACGCGGGCGCGGTCACCGGCCGCCCTTGTCCTTGCCCCGGTTGCTGATCAGGAAGCCGATGCCCGCGCCGACGGCCAGGCCCACCGCGATCAGCCACCAGACGCTGAAGCCGGAGCTGCCCGTGGAGCCGGCGGCGGGCTGCGCACCGGTCGGGGTCGGGGAGGGCACCGCGGTCGCGGCGGGCGCCGGGCCGGTCGCGTTGAGCTGGGCGACGAGGTCGGCGCCGCCGAAGTCGCGGGCGTCGGTGCCGGTCGCGTGGGCCGCGAGGATCAGCTGCGCGTACGCGGCCGGGCCGGACTGCTTCGCCCAGGCGGCGGAGTTCTTCTCCAGCCAGGTGACGGCGGACGCGGCCTTGTCCTGGTGGCCGGAGGCGGCGAGCGCCACGACGGCGTCGGCGGTGTTGCCGAAGTCGGGCTGCGGGTCGGTGGTCTCCGAGCCCGGCATGGGCGCCTGGTCGAGGTGGCCGGAACCGGCGAGCGCGGCGGTCAGCCAGTGCGCGCCGTTCTGGGCGACCTGCTCGGTGGTGAGGCCGGTGCCGGGGGTGCAGACGGGGGCCTTGCCCGGGTTGTAGCTGCCGGCCGCCAGGCCCTTGCCCAGGGTGCCGAGCACGGCCGCCGCGGTGGCGTCCGCGTTGGCGGCCAGCGCGCCCTTCTTGTCCGGCTGGTAGGCGAACGCGCCGCCGTCCTTGCCGCCGCACGGCAGCGCGAGCCCGCGCAGCACGTCGTACGGGGTGTGCCCGGCGGACGAGGTCATGTCGGTCAGCTTCTTGCCCGCGCGGGCGAAGGCGCCGACGACCACCGCGGTCGAGTTCGCGTCGCTGGGGCTGCCGGGGGTGTAGCCCCAGCCGCCGTCGTCGTTCTGCACGGACGCCAGCCAGTCGATGCCGTTCGCCACGGCCGTCTTCTCGCCGGTCAGCTCGGCGAGCGCCTGGACGGCGGCGGCGGTGGAGTTGGTGTCCGTCATCGTCTTGGCGTCGCACGGCTTGTGGAAGTCGCGGTACGCGGCGAAGCCGCCGCTGTCGCACTGCTGGAGCTTCAGCCAGTTCACCGCCTCCACGGACGGGGTGACGTACTCGATCTTCTGGGCCAGGAAGGCCAGCGACTGGCGCCAGACCCCGTCGTACGTCGGGTCCGAGGTGCCGTACAGCCCGGCGTGCGGGTCGGCGGGCACGGAGGGGGAAGAGGTGGGGGAGGGCGACGGGCTGGACGAGTCCGCCAGCGCCGCCGGGGCGGCGGACGCCAGGAGCACGGCGGTGGTCGCGAGCGCGGCTGCGCTGCGGCGTACGGTCATGACTGGCGAGGGCCTCTCCTGCGGGGGCCGGGCGCGGGCACGTGCCGGGCTCGGCTCCGTCTGTTGCGACGGATGCGGACCACCGGACCTCCCGGCGGCATCGGCCGTTCGCGCACGCGCCCCGGACTCCGCCCGGAGTGCGGGCGGTCCACGGACGGCGACGACCCGGTGCGGACCGGGGCCGGGCGGGGAGCGGTACCGGTTTGCGCCGGAATTCCCCGTACGGGCGTGATGAACGACGGGTTCACTCTACCGGGGGAGCCGGGACCGGCCCCGAGGCCGGTCGTCCTGAGGGCCCCGGGTCACGCCGGAAGAGGCGTACGGCGACCGGGGAGCGGGGCGCAGGGGGGAGCCTCCCTCAGCCGGACGGCGGCACGGGGCCCAGCAGCCGGCAGACCGTCTCGATGTCCGTCCGCACCTGCCCGGCCGACGCGCGGCCGGACAGCCAGGAGGTGAGGGTGCAGTGCCAGGTGTGCTCGACCACCCGCACCGCCGACAGCTGCCCGGCGTCCGGGTCCGTCAGCCCCGCCGCGTCCAGGACGATCTCCGTCACCAGCCGGGAGACGGCGTCGACCTCGGCGCTCACACCCCGGTCCGCGAACGTCAGCGCCCGCAGCATGGCGTCGGCCAGCTCGGGTTCGCGGCGCAGCGCCCGGAAGGCGCGCAGCAGCGTCGCGGCGGCCCGCTCCCCGGGGGTGCGCCCGGCAGGCGGGTGGTCGGCCAGCGTGGTGCTCAGCAGCCGCAGCCGGTCGTGCAGGGTGGCGACCAGCAGATGCACCTTGGACGGGAAGTAGCGGTAGAGGGTGCCGAGGGCGACCCCTGCGGCCTCCGCGACCTCGCGCATCTGCACGGCCTCGAAACCGCCCCGTCCGGCGAGTTCCGCGGTGGCGTCCAGGATGCGGGCGCGGCGGGCCCGCTGGCCCGCCGTCAGAGGAAGTGCCGGTGGCCGGGCGTCAGCGGTCATGAGGTCACCTCCGTGCCGTGGCGTGAATCACCTGGTCCGGTCGTCACGCCGACGCTACCTGCCGGTAGATTCGATCCTCATTGGACGGGTCGGTCTGAAACTTGTTCCAGATTATCGGCAGCGGTTACGCTCCGGAAAACGCAGTGATGAAGGGGGCCGGGAGTGACCGCTGAGGCCATGAGGACGGACCCCAGCGCGGGACACGGCGCCCCGGCCGGAGCGGACGACCGCCCGCTGCGGATCGCCCTCCTCACGTACAAGGGCAACCCGTTCTGCGGCGGACAGGGCGTCTACGTCCGCCACCTCGGCCGCGAGCTGGCGCGCCTCGGCCACAGCGTCGAAGTGATCGGCGCCCAGCCCTACCCGGTGCTCGACGAGGGCGTCCCGCTCACCGAACTGCCCAGCCTCGACCTCTACCGGCAGCCCGACCCGTTCCGGACCCCCGGCCGGGACGAGTACCGCGACTGGATCGACCTCGCGGAGGTCGCCACCATGTGGACCGGCGGATTCCCCGAACCGCTCACCTTCTCGCTGCGGGCCGGACGCCATCTGCGGTCCCGGCGCGGCGAGTTCGACGTGATCCACGACAACCAGACGCTCGGCTACGGCCTGCTCGGCGACCTCGGCGCCCCGCTCGTCACCACCATCCACCACCCCATCACCGTCGACCGCCGGCTCGACCTGGCCGCCGCCACGACCCGCACGCGCGCCCTCTCCGTACGCCGCTGGTACGGCTTCACCCGCATGCAGAAGCGGGTCGCCCGCCGGCTGCCGCACGTCCTGACCGTCTCCGGCTCGTCCCGCCAGGAGATCGTCGACGACCTCGGGGTGAGCCCCGGCCGCGTCGACGTGGTCCACATCGGCGCCGACACCGACCTCTGGTCGCCCGACCCCTCGGTCCCCGAGGTGCGGGGGCGGATCGTCACCACCTCCAGCGCCGACGTCCCCCTCAAGGGGCTCGTCCACCTCGTGGAGGCTCTCGGCAAGGTCCGGACCGGCCACCCCGACGCCCACCTCGTGGTCGTCGGCAAGCGCGCCGAGGACGGACCCGTCGCCCGGGCCATCGAACGCCTCGGCCTCGGCGACGCCGTCGAGTTCGTCAAGGGCATCAGCGACGCCGAACTCGTCGACCTGGTGCGCGGCGCCCAAGTCGCCTGCGTCCCCTCGCTGTACGAGGGGTTCTCGCTGCCCGCCGCCGAGGCGATGGCCACCGGCACCCCGCTCGTCGCCACCACCGGCGGGGCGATCCCCGAGGTCACCGGCCGCGACGGGGAGACCTGCCTGGCCGTGCCGCCCGGCGACCCCGACGCCCTCGCGACCGCCCTCACCCGGATGCTGGGCGACCCCGAACTGCGCGCCAGACTCGGTGCGGCCGGCCGGGACCGGGTACTCGCCAACTTCACCTGGGCCAGGGCGGCGGCCGGTACCGCCGACCTCTACCGCCGGGCCATCGCCGCCCGGGGTGCCCGCAGGTGACCCCACCGGACTCCGCTCCCGCCCGTGCCCGTACCACCGACCTCGAAGGCAGGCCCCCGTGCTGACCGTCGACTTCACCCGCTTCCCGCTCGCCGCCGGTGACCGTGTGCTCGATCTCGGCTGCGGCGCCGGCCGGCACGCCTTCGAGTGCTACCGGCGCGGTGCCCAGGTCGTGGCTCTGGACCAGAACGGCGAGGAGATCCGCGAGGTCGCCAAGTGGTTCGCGGCGATGAAGGCGGAGGGTGAGGCCCCGGCCGGCGCGACCGCCACCGCGATGGAGGGCGACGCCCTCAACCTGCCTTTCCCCGACGACTCGTTCGACGTCGTCATCATCTCCGAGGTGATGGAGCACATCCCCGACGACAAGGGTGTCCTCGCCGAGATGGTCCGCGTCCTCAAGCCCGGCGGACGCATCGCGATCACCGTGCCCCGGTATGGCCCCGAGAAGGTCTGCTGGTCCCTCTCCGACGCCTACCACGAGGTCGAGGGCGGCCACATCCGCATCTACAAGGCCGACGAACTGCTCCGAAAGATCCGCGAAGCCGGACTGAAGCCGTACGGCACCCACCACGCCCACGCCCTGCACTCGCCGTACTGGTGGCTCAAGTGCGCCTTCGGCGTGGACAACGACAAGGCCCTGCCGGTCCGCGCCTACCACAAGCTGCTGGTGTGGGACATCATGAAGAAGCCCGCGGTGACCCGGGTCGCCGAGCAGCTGCTCAACCCGGTCGTCGGAAAGAGCTTCGTGGCGTACGCGACGAAGCCGCACCTCCCGAAGGCAGAGGCGTGACCCTCCCCGAACGGACCGAACACCTCGTCCTGCCCGGCGTCCTGACGCCGGATCAGGCATCCGCGACCGTCGCCGCACTCCTCGACGTGCAGTGCGAGGACGGCGCGCTGCCCTGGTTCCGCGGCCACCACCTCGACCCGTGGGACCACACCGAGGCCGCGATGGCCCTCGACGCCGCCGGCGAACACGAGGCCGCCGAAGCCGCCTACGAATGGCTGGCCCGCAACCAGAACCAGGACGGCTCCTGGTACGCCGCCTACCACGACGGCGATCCGGGGCAACCCACGGACCGCAGCCGGGAGTCCAACTTCTGCGCGTACGTCGCCGTCGGCGTCTGGCACCACTACCTCGCCACCGGCGACGACGCGTTCGTCGACCGGATGTGGCCGATGGTCTTCGCGGCCGTCGAGTTCGTCCTCGGGCTCCAGCAGCCCGGCGGCCAGATCGGCTGGAAGCGCGAAGCCGACGGCACCCCCGTCGCCGACGCGCTGCTGACCGGCTCCTCCTCGGTCCACCACGCCCTGCGCTGCGCCCTCGCCCTCGCCGAGCGCCGCGAAGAGCCGCAGCCCGACTGGGAGTTGGCGACCGGAGCGCTGGCCCACGCCATCGTCGCGCACCCGGAACGCTTCCTGGACAAGAGCCGCTACTCGATGGACTGGTACTACCCGGTCCTCGGCGGCGCGGTCACCGGAGCCGAGGCCCAGCGGCGCATCGACGAGCGCTGGGACGAGTTCGTCGTCCCCGGCCTCGGCGTGCGCTGCGTGCTGCCCAACCCCTGGGTCACCGGCGGCGAAAGCTGCGAACTCGCCCTCACCCTCTGGGCGATGGGTGAGTCCGACCGGGCTCTGGAGATCCTCCAGTCCATCCAGCACCTGCGCGAGCCCGGCGGCCTCTACTGGACCGGATACGTCTTCGAGGGCGAACGCGCCTTCTGGCCCGAGGAACTCACCACCTGGACCGCCGGATCACTGCTGCTCGCGGTGGCCGCACTCGGGGGGGACGAGGCGACCACCGCGGTCTTCGGGGGAGAACGGCTGCCGAGGGGCCTGGAACCGGACTGCTGCTCCTGACCGGGCCGGGGGCCGCCGGGACTCACGTACGACGGAGACGGCCCGCCACCGCGTGACCGACGAAGAGGTAGACGGCGGCGGCCAGCCCGTAACCGGCGACCACCCGCGCCCACGCCTCGTCGAAGGTGAACAGGTCGTACGACCAGCCGGCCAGCCACCGTGCGGAATCCTGGACGAACTGCACCAGCTCGTTGCCCCTGTTGGCATCGAGCAGGTACATCAGGATCCACAGAATGATGATGAAGGCCATGACGTCCGCGACGACGGCGATCGCGCGCCCCGCGGTACTGCTTCCTGAGCCTCGTCTGTAGGACATGCACACCGGATTGCCGCTGCCTCCGGCCTGAAACCCGGACGGCCGAACCCGGTGGCGGGGCGGTGCGTCGGAAGCGAGCCTGACGGGGAGTGCCGGTATCCGCCGGACACCACCTCGACCGCCCCGTTCGACCGCCCCGTGAGGATGGCCCGCCGTGCTCCGTCCCGTACCGCCCCGCCGCCTGCCGGCGGCGCTGCTGCTCGTCTGCGCCCTGCTCGTGGGTGCCACCGCCACCGCCTGCGACAGCGGCAACGACAAGCAGATGGTCTCCTCCGGCGCCTCGATCGTCGCCCCCACGGCGACCGCCGAGAAGCAGCGGCTCGCCAAGACCCGGTTCGTCGCCAACGCGGGCCTCGCCGCCGGAGCCGCGTACCAGTGGATCGTGAAGCCCTACCGCGCGGGCAAGTTCAAGAAGGGCGCGGACGGCCGGACCTTCGCCATGGCCAAGGCGGGCCTCGCGGGCGGGTTCGCGTACAACCGGCTGAAGGCGGCGGCCGGCAACGCCAAGGCCGACCCGCTCCTCTCCCAGGCCGTCGCGCCGCTCACCGCGGGCATCGAATCCCTCAAGGAGCTGGCCGCCAAGTTCCGCAAGGGCGAAGCCGGGGACTCCGACATCGGCATCCTCGAAGACGTCATCGGCAGCGTCAAGGACGCGGGGATGAGCGCCGGTGCCGAGGTGAAGAACCAGGTGCCGTCGGTGTCCCAACTGGCCGGGTGAGGCGGTGCGACACGCACGAAGGCCCCCGACCGTCGAGAAACCCGGCGGTCGGGGGCCTTCGTGGTGAACGGGCGGGGATCAGCCGCGCTGGATGCCCGAGGTGTCCTGGAGGACGCCGCGACGGCCGTCCTGCGTCTGCGCGATCAGGCTCTGGCCGCGCTGCTCCACCGCGAGGTACCAGGTACCGGGCGCCAGCTCGGCGATCTGGCCGGACGAACCGTCCTCGCCGTACAGCGGACGGGGCACCGGCACCGCGAACCAGAACGGCGTGAAGTCGGCCGCCGGAGCACCGTCGGACTGGGGCGCCTGCGGCGACTGGGCCGCCTGCGGGGCCGGCTGGCCCTGCTGCGCGCCGTACGGCTGGGGCTGCGGAGCACCGGCCTGCGAACCGAAGGACGGCTGGCCCGGGTAGCCGTACCCCTGGCCCTGCGGCTGCGCACCGTACGGCGACTGGGTGGCCGGAGCCGGGCGGGGGCCGGCCGAGAGAGGAGCCTTCAGCGCGGGAACCAGCGGTCCGGCGACCGTCGCACCGGCGAGCACCAGGGAGGCCAGCAGGCCGAGGATCAGCCCGGCACCGGCGTCACCCGCGTCGATGGTCGTCCAGAACGCCGTCCACAGCGCGAAGACGGTGAGGGCCACGCCGAACTGTCCGAGGTCCAGGCCGACGAGCTTGCGGCCCGGCGTCGAGCGGCTCACGATCACCAGCGCCGCTCCGATGACACCGGCGAGGAAGATGCTCATGAGGAGTGAGAGCGAATCCCAGGCGTTCGCGCTGTCGTAGCCCGAGCAGTCGATGTTGCTGGGGCAGTCGTAACCGGAGAGGTCGAGGAAAGAGGCGATGAACAGCACGACCGCTGCTCCGATCACCACGCCGTCGCCTCTAGTGAGGGAGCGGATATTCACGTGAAGGTCCTTAGTCGGTCGTCTCGTCGGGGACGGTCGTCGCTGCGCCCGGGACTGTCCCTCGGGCGCGCCGAGAAGCCCGGGGCGGCTCCCCATCGTACGGATGAATCTATCGCCTGCCCGGGCGGGTTGGCTTCCGGCTTGCGCGACGGCCCGTCATCTCCCCGGTGTCAGTGCGGAACTACCCCGTACCGGGGCGGAACTACCCCTTCAGGTAGCTGCTGATGCCGTCGCTGATGCCCTGGGCGGCGCGCTGCCGCCAGCGTGCGCTCGTCAGCAGCGCGGCGTCCTTCGGATCGCGCATGTTGCCGCACTCGATGAACACCTTCGGAACCGTGGACATGTTGAGCCCGCCGAGGTCGTCGCGCACGTCCAATCCCGTTCCCCCGCCGATGTAATTGGACGGAGCGCTCCCGGTGGCCGCCACGAACCGGCCCGCGATACGGGTCCCCAGGTCGCGCGAGGGGTTCACGATCCGCGAGGTGTCCGCCGCCCCGTCCCGTACCAGCGCGGGCAGGATCACGTGGAACCCCCTGTTGCCCACGGCCGAACCGTCAGCGTGCACGGAGACCACGGCGTCGGCCTTCGCGTCGTTGCCGATCCGCGCCCGTTCGTCCACGCACGGACCGTACGCGCGGTCGTCGTCGTACGTGAGGAGCACCTTCGCGCCCTCGGCCTCCAGCAGGTCCCGCATCCGGTGGGCGACGTCCAGGGTGAACCGGGCCTCCGCGTAACCGGCGTCGGTGGACGTCCCGGTCGTGTCGCACTCCTTGTGCCCCGTACCGATGTCGACCTGCCGCGCGATCTCACGGGTGTGCTCGTGGTTGTGCGGATTGTGGCCGGGGTCGATCACCACCGTGCGGCCCGCCAGCGGCCCCTCCGAAGAGGTCCCCTTCGGGCTCGCGCCGGGCGCCGGTGCGGACGCGGCGGGCGACGCGGTCGCCGAAGGGGCCGGAGCCCCCGCGCGCGGCTGCGCCTTCACCTCCGTACCGCCGCACCCGGTGAGGGGCAGCAGGCAGAGGACGGCGAACGCGGCATACGCGGCGGTGCGGACGGAACGGCCGCCCGCCGGGCGGACGGTGGACGGGGTGGGGGGAACGCTGGAGTACGGCACGCGGGCGATGGTACCGACGGCCCCCGGGACCCGGCTCCGGCGATCCGAGGCGACCGTACCTACGGCCCCCGGGACCCGGCTCCCGCGATCCGGCCTCAGATCCCCTGCCCCGTACGCCGCAGCACGCGCAGCGAGTCGGTCACCGAGATCTCCGCGAAGGCACCGGAGGCGAGCGCCCGCTGATGCACCCGGTACGGCGCCTGCCCGCCGTCCGCCGGATCGGGGAACACGTCGTGGATCACCAGCAGCCCGCCCTCGGCGAGGTGCGGCGCCCACCCCTCGTAGTCGCCGTTCGCGTGCTCGTCGGTGTGCCCGCCGTCGACGAAGACCAGGCCGAGCCGCCCGCCCCAGACCGCCGCGACCTGCGGGGAGCGCCCCACCAGCGCCACCACGTGGTCTTCGAGGCCGGCCGCGTGCAGGGTCCGGCGGAACGTCGGCAGCGTGTCCATCCGGCCCACCTCGGGGTCGACCAGGGACGCGTCGTGGTACTCCCACCCCGGCTGCTGCTCCTCGCTGCCCCGGTGGTGGTCGACGGTGAGCGCGGTCAGTCCCGCACCACGGGCCGCGTCGGCGAGGAGGACGGTGGAGCGCCCGCAGTAGCTGCCGACCTCCAGCAGCGGCAGCCCGAGCCGCGCCGCGTCGACGGCCGCCGCGTACAGCGCCAGCCCCTCGTGCACCGGCATGAACCCCTTGGCCTTCTCGAAGGCGGCCAGCACCGCGTCGGCGGGACGGGCGTCGGGATCGGCGACGGGGGCGGCGGACTCGGCGGCCACGGGTTCCTCCAGGTGGTGCGGGTGTGTCGGCTGCGGCGTCGCGCCGACAGAGGCGGTGCGTCGGCGGCGGTGCGCCGACGGCGGCCCCATCGTGCCGCACGCCCCCGCCGGACGGACCGGCGGGGGCGTGCGGGTGTTTCCTTCGGTGTTCCTTCCGGTCGGGTGGGGCCGGTCAGGCGTGCTGCCCGTCCGCGTGCGCCTCCGACGACGCCTGGACGGCGTCCCGCCGCTCCGGAGCGGCGGCGGTCAGCACCAGATCGGTCACCACCGGCCGCCCGTTCGCGGCGCACACGGCGGGCCGGGCGCGCGGTGCGTATCCGGCGGCGGTCACGACCAGCACATGGCCCGGCTCGGGCGCGGCGGCCAGCGCGTACCGCCCCGCGTCGTCGGCGACGGCCAGACCGGCCTGCCGGCCCTGCCGGTCGACCAGGGTGACCGTGGCCCGCGCCACCGGCGCGCCCGACGCGTCCAGCACCCGGCCGTGGAAACCGGCCGAACCCGCGACGATCCGGGAACCCCCGGCGGAAGGCGCGGACGCCCCGCCGCGCGGGACGGACGCCTCACCGTGCAGCACCGCGTCGATCGCCACGAGTGCCTCGGCCTCCGCGAGCAGTGCCTCGCTCTCGCTGTCGGCGACCAGCACCAGGCGCGAGGCCGGGCGCTGCGAGGGCAGGAACGCCGCCAGGACGAGACCGACCAGCACCGCCCCGGTCGCGATCATGAACGACAGCCGGAACCCGTGCATCGAGGGAACCGCCACCCCGCCCAGGTGGACCGAGGTGTTCGCCAGCACCATGCCGATCACGGCGCTGGAGGCGGACGTACCGATGGACCGCATCAGCGTGTTGAGGCCGTTCGCGGCCCCGGTCTCCGAGGCGTCCACCGCGCCGACGATCAGCGCGGGGAGAGAGGAGTACGCGAGCCCGATGCCGGCGCCCAGCACCGTGGAGATCACCAGGGTCTGCCAGGCGGCGTCCATCAGCAGGGTCCCCGCGCCGTAGCCGACCGCGATGACCAGCATGCCGATCATCAGGGAGACCTTCGGGCCGCGCCGGGCGGCGATCCGCGCGTACACCGGAGCGGTGAACATCATCGTCAGCCCCAGCGGCGCCATGCACAGCCCGGCGACCACCATGGACTGTCCGAGGCCGTACCCGGTGGACTTCGGCAGCTGGAGCAGCTGCGGTACGACCAGGGAGACGGCGTAGAACGAGATGCCGACCATGATCGAGACCAGGTTGGTCAGCAGCACCTCGCGCCGGGCCGTCGTCCGCAGGTCCACCAGGGGAGCGGCGATCCGCAGCTCGTACAGACCCCAGACCACGAGAATCAGCAGACCGCCGGCGATCAGACCGAGGGTGAGCGGCGCGGTCCAGCCCCACTCGCTGCCCTTGGTGATCGGCAGCAGCAGGGCGACGAGCCCGAGGGAGAGCCCGAACGCACCCGCGTAGTCGAAGGTGCCGGGCGCGCGCAGCGGCGGCTCGGGCACGAGGAAGACCGTCAGTACCAGGGCCACCACGCCGACCCCCGCCGAACCGAGGAACAGCGCGTGCCAGTCCGCGTGCTGGGCGACCAGCGCCGCTCCGGGCATGCCGAGGCCGCCGCCCACGCCGATCGAGGAGCTCATCAGCGCCATCGACGAACCGAGCTTCTCCGGCGGCAGCTCGTCGCGCATGATGCCGATACCGAGCGGGATCGCACCCATCGCGAATCCCTGGAGCGCCCGGCCGATGATCATGATGACGAGATCGTCGGTGAAGGCGCAGACCAGCGAGCCGATCACCATCACGGCGAGGCTGGCTATCAGCATCCGCCGCTTGCCGTAGAGATCGCCGAGCCGCCCCATGATCGGGGTGGACACGGCACCGGCGAGCAGCGTCGCCGTCATCACCCAGGTCGCGTTCGACTGGGCGGTGTGGAGAAGAGTGGGCAGATCCTTGATGACGGGGACGAGCAGGGTCTGCATCACCGCGACGGTGATGCCCGCGAAGGCCAGTACGGGGACGAGCGCTCCCCGGGGTTCCTTGATCTCCTGAAGCGGACCGGGGGTTCCCCCGGCGCTCTGTTCGTTCGTCGTCCGGTCCATACGTATGCCTTCCGGGCAGCAGTGATCACCGGAGGTACCCCCCAAGTGCATGCATACCGAACGCTTCTGGGGGCGGGTGTATTCCCGGGATAAGGGTGCTCGAACGCAGGTGCGTTATTGGCCTGTTGGTGATGGCTGGATGAGGAGGTCGATGCCGGCGTCCGGTGACGGGCGGGGCGGGTGCAGGCGTACGGGCGCGGTTCGCGGGTCCAGTTCGGGAGAGCGTGCGAGAGTGTCATAGTAGGAAAGTGAGAATGTCGAGGAGTCGCAATGTGGCGCTCTCCCGGATGCTCTCGTGACTGAACAGACATGGAAGATGAGGTGAGAGGTCGACCATGGCTACGACGACGTACCAGACCCGTGTGCGCGACAAGGGGCAGCTGACTCTGCCCGTGGGCGTGCGTGAGGCGCTGGGTGTCTCCCCGGGAGACGAGCTTGAGTTCGAGGTCAACGACGCGGGCATCGTCGAGGTCCACGGGCTGAGGAAGATCCGCACCGACCAGACGTGGTTCTGGACGGAGCGGTGGCAGGCGGGAGAGCGCGAGGCCGAAGAGGACATCGACGCCGGACGTACCACCCGTCACGCCGACGAGGACGCTTTTCTGGAGCACCTCGACAACCTCTGACATCCAGCCACCTGGGGGCCTATTGCCAACCTTCGAAACAACCGAACGCTTCGACCGTGACGTCAAGAAGCTGGGAGCGGAGGAGAAGCGCCGCTTCCTGGAGACCGTCAAGGAACGCTTTCTCCCGGATGTCGCCAGCGGTCAGTTCCGGGCAGGCCTCGGGGTGAAACCCGTGCAGGGAGTCAGGCCGGGTATCGGCAGGCGCCCTGTGATGGATATGAGGTGGGCGCCCGACGGGCGTGCCACCTGGCAGTACGGCGACGAGGTGCGGCCGGGTGAGCCGCACGTCGTCTGGCGCCGAGTCGGCGGGCACGAGATCTTCGATCCCGGTCCCGCCTGAGTGACGCGGAACGCCTCCGGGAGGCTCAGGCCCCCGGAGGTGTTCCGTGCGGATGCCCCGGCGGGCCGGGATCGCCCTGGTGATTGCTACCTTGCCCGCCATGACCAGCGACTCCACCGGTGCGGCCCCCGCACGGACTCCCGCACCCCCGCCCGGTGGCGAGAGACCCACCGTGTGCGGCTGGGTGCGCGGCTCCGGACCCGACACCGTGGTCGAGGTGTTCGAACGGGCGGGCTGGGAATCCCACAGCTCCAGTTGGTACGGGTACGAGGTCACCACCGGCTGGTGCCAGGTCGAGCTGGACCTGCCGGGCAAGCACGAGACCCTGATCAGCGGTGAGATCGACGCCGACCGGCTCGACGACTTCGCCGCTCTGCTGCGGGCCCGCTTCGACGGCGCCTTCTGCCTGGAGCTGTACGACGAGGAGAACGAGCTGCTCCGCGAGATACCGTTCGCCGGTCCCGTCCCGCCCGCTGCCGACGGCTCAGGTGCTGCCGGCGGCTCCGGCGGCTCCGGCGGCTCCGGGGCGTAGGCCCAAGGGCCGACCCCGGTCCCGACTGCGCCCCGTGTACGGACGGCACGGCGCCAGGGACGATGACGGGCATGACAGACGTTTCCCCGGGCGGCATCGCTCCGGACGACATAGCTCCGGACGACATGTCCGCCGCCTCCCGCACCACTCCCCGCCGCCTGAGACCCCGCACCTGGGCGGCGGTGGCCGCGGCGTGCACCGGTCAGTTCCTGGTCGTACTCGACGTGTCCGTCGTCAACGTGGCGCTGCCGTCGATGCGGACCGACCTGGGGCTCAGCGCCTCCGGGCTCAGCTGGGTCCTCAACGCCTACTCGATCGCGTTCGCCGGGTTCATGCTGCTCGGCGGGCGGGCCGCCGATCTCTTCGGCCGCAAGCGGATGTTCCTCCTCGGCCTCGGGCTCTTCACCGCGGCCTCACTCGCGGGCGGACTGGCGCAGGAGGGCTGGCAGCTGCTTGCGGCCCGCGCCGGACAAGGGCTCGGCGCCGCCGTCCTCGCGCCGGCCACCCTCACCCTCCTCACCGCCGCGCTCCCGGAAGGCCCGGCGCGGGTCCGTGCGATAGGTACCTGGATGGCGGTGGGCGCGGGCGGCGGCGCGGCGGGCGGGCTGGTCGGCGGGGTCCTCACCGACCTCTTCTCCTGGCGCTGGGTCCTGCTGATCAACGTGCCCGTCGGCGCCCTGGTCCTGGCCGGTGCCGCGTTCCTGCTCGCCGAGGGCCGGGGCAGCGAGCGGCGGCGGATCGACCTGCCGGGGGCCGTCCTCGTCACCGCGGGCCTCGCCGCCCTCGCGTACGGCATCGTGCAGACCGAGGCGGCCGGCTGGACGGCCCTCGCGACGCTCGTGCCGCTGCTCGGAGGCATGGCCCTGCTCGGCGCGTTCGTGCTGGTGGAGTGGCGTACGGCCGTTCCGCTGATGCCCCTGCGGGTGCTGGGCGTACGGGCCGTGGCCTCGGCCAACGCGTCGATGCTGCTGCTCGGCTCGGCCACCTTCTCCATGTGGTACTTCATGACCGTGTACGCGCAGAACGTCCTCGGCTACACCCCGCTCCAGGCCGGACTCGCCCTGCTGCCCACCTCCGCCGCGATCGTCCTCGGCTCGAAGCTCGCCCCACGCTTCATGGTGCGTACCGGCGCGAAGCCGATGGCTCTCACCGGCATCCTGCTCACCATCGCCGGCTTCGGCTGGCAGTCCACCATGGGCGCCCACAGCCACTACGCGGCCGGCATCCTGCTCCCGGGCGTCCTGATGGCCTTCGGCATGGGCTTCGTCTCCACCCCGCTCGCCTCACTCGCCACCTCCGGTGCCGCACCCGGGGACGCCGGCCTCGTGTCCGGGCTGGTCAACACCTCCCGCACGATGGGCGGGGCGCTCGGACTCGCGGTGCTCTCCACCGTCGCCGCCGCCCGCACCGGCGACTCGACCACCCCGGCCGACCTCACCGCCGGATACGCCCTCGCCTTCCGTACCGCCTCCGGGGTGCTGCTGGCGGCGGCTCTGCTGGTGCTCCTCTGGCTGCCGGGCGCGCAGAAAGGGCGCAGAGGGTGAAGAGGGCGTAGAGGGCGTAGAGGGTGCACGGGAGCGCGGACGCGGGAGCGCGGCGGAGCCGGGCCGGGGGGGGAATGGCTGACACAGATGGTCAACTGATCGATCCGCACGGAGCTGGGGCGCTTCTCCCGTCGTCCGTAGCGTTCGAGGAAGGCAGCAGTGCGGTGGTCACGCACGCGATCCGCTGCCGCGCCGAGTCGTTCCGGCGCATCCACGAAACGAAGGAAACACTCCTATGCGCGCCCTTGTGGTCGATCACGGCGAGGCTGGGCCGGTCCGGTTCGCCGATGTGGACGAGCCCGTGCCGTCCGCCGGCGAGGTGCTGGTGGAGATACGCCATATCGGTCTGAACTTCGGTGAGTTGAGGTACGCCCAACAGTGGCCGGCCGGTGCCGTGCACGGCCACGACGCGTCCGGTGTCGTGGTACGCGCCGCATCCGACGGCTCGGGCCCGGCCGTGGGGACGCGCGTCGCGCTGGGGATGGCCCCCTACGCGTGGGCGGAACGGGTCGCGGTCGGACCCGCCTGGCTCGGCACCGTCCCCGAGGGCGTGGACCTGGCCGACGCCGCCGCGCTGGGGGTCGCCGGAGTGACCGCGCTCCGGGTGCTGCGCACGCGCTCCGTGCTGGCCCGCAACGTCCTGATCACCGGCGCCAGCGGGGGCGTGGGACATTTCGCCGTCCAGCTCGCCGCACGGGCGGGTGCCCGGGTGACGGCACTCGTCGGCTCGCAGAGGCGCGCCGCCGGACTCCGCGAACTCGGGGCCCACCAGGTCCTGACCGACCTGGCCGACACCGAGGACCGGTTCGACCTCGTCCTGGACACGGTCGGCGGGCCGCTGGCCGTGCGGGCGTGGAACTCCCTCGCCGAGGGCGGCACCATCCACCTGGTCGGCTCCACCTCGGGCCAGGACACCTCGTTCCCCGCCGGCACCCTGTTCGGCTTCGGCGAACCCCGCTCCCTCGCCACCTACGGAGACATGACGCCTCCCAGCGAGGAACTGACGGACCTGCTGAGCCTGGTGGCCGCCGGAAGCCTGTCGGCACCGGTCGGGCGGCGGGGCCACTGGAAGGACGTGGGTGACGCCGTCCAGGCGCTGTTCGCCCGGCAGGTGCACGGAAAGATCGTCCTGGACGTCTCCTGAACGGACCTTCCTGAACGGACCCTCCTGACACGGACGTTTCCTGAACGGACCCTTCCTGAAGGGGTGATTGCCTGGACGGACCCTTCCTGGACGGGCGTTCCACGAGCAGGCATCTCGTAGCCGGACGTCTCCGGGGCAGGCGCCCCTCCGACAGACGGCTCCCGGACAATGGAGCGATGGACATGCTCGCGGAGGTTCTGCGCGTCTCGGGTGCGCGAGGGGCGCTCGGGGTCAGGCTGGAGGCCGGAGGGCCCTGGGGCCAGTGGCTGGACTCGTACCCGGGATCGGCCCTCCACGTGGTGTCCCGGGGCGCGATGTGGCTGCACGTCCCGGGTGAGGAGCCGCTGGAGGTGCGGGCGGGCGGAGCCGTGCTGCTGGCGCCGGGGACCGCGCACGGGATAGCCGACGGCTCCGGCGTGACGATGGGGCAGTGCGACGCCGAGGCGGCGGCCCGGGCCCTCGGCGGCGGCCGTACCCTCCGGCTGGGGTCGGGACCGGCGAGGACCGAGGTGATCGTCCTGCACTACGGGCAGGACCCGGAGGTGCGGACCCCGGTGCTGGCCTCCCTCGCCAGGCCGATACACGTCGCGGCGGGGGAGAACGCGCAGCTCGGCAGAGTCGTCGAGCTCCTCACGGCGGAGCTGTCCCAGCCGCAGACCGGTACCACCGCCGCCGTCAACAGCATCGTCGACCTGCTGCTCGTCCAGTTCGTACGCGCCTGGCTGGCCCGCCACCCGGAGGAGAGGTCCGCCTCGTGGCTGGGCGCCATGCGCGATCCGGTCGTGCGCGAGGCCCTGGAACGCGTCCACACCCGGCCGGATCACCCCTGGACCACGGACACCCTGGCCGCGGCGACGAACGTCTCCCGGGCGACCCTCTCCCGGCACTTCCGGTCGGCCCTGGGGCAGAGCCCCGGCGCGTACGTGACCCAGTGGCGCATCGACCTGGCGTCCCTGAGGCTCCGCGACACCGACGAGCCGGTCGAGTCGATCTCCGGCGCGGTCGGGTACGGCTCCCCGCACGCGTTCAGCCGTGCGTTCCGGCGCGCCCGGGGCATGGCCCCGGGGGAGTACCGCTCGCGCGTCCGTACCTGACACGACTGAGGTGGAAGGGGGCGTCAGAGCCAGCCCTGCTGCCGGGCCGCCCTGGCGGCCTCCGTGCGGTTACGGGTACCGGTCTTGCCGATCGCGGAGGAGAGGTAGTTCCGCACGGTCGACTCCGACAGGTGCAGCTTCCGCGCGATGTCGGCGACGGTCGCACCGCCGGACGCCGCGTTCAGGGCGTCGCGTTCGCGTCCGGTCAGCGGGCTCGGCCCCGCCCCCAGCGCGGCCGCGGCGAGGGCCGGATCGACCACGGTCTCCCCGGCCAGCACCTTGCGGATCGCTCCGGCCAGCTCCTCCACCGGGCCGTCCTTGACCAGGAAGCCCGAGGCGCCCGCCTCCATCGCCCGCCGCAGATAGCCGGGACGCCCGAACGTCGTCAGGATCAGCACCCGGCAGTCGGGCACCTGCTCACGCAGGTCGGCGGCGGCGTCCAGGCCGCTGCGCACCGGGAGTTCGATGTCGAGCAGCGCCACGTCGGGCCGCGAGACGAGAGCCGCGGGCACGATCTCGTCCCCGGAACCCACCTGGGCGACCACCTCGAAGTCCGGCTCCATCCCCAGCAGCAGGGCGAGCGCGCCCCGCATCATGCCCTGGTCCTCGGCGAGCAGCACGCGTACGGACGCGGCGGGGCGGTGGTCCTGCGGCATCTCGGTCACGGGTAAGAGGGTAGGACCCGTGCGCCGCGCCCGTGGGCACGACGCCGTTGCTCAGGGCGTGGGGACGCCCGCCGGGGTGCGGGGCGGGAGCCCGAACCGTACCGGGACGCCCGGCGAGTACAGCACGCTGACGGGCGCGCCGGCCGGTGCGGGCAGCCCCGCCGCGGCGACGAGGTTCTCGCTGTGGTCGAGGAGTTCGGCGCGGTGCAGGGGCCAGCGGGGGTGGGCGTTCGGGAGGTAGCGGGAGCGGCCGAGGAAGGCGCTGTGCATGCCCCAGCGCGCGGTCAGGAAGTGTTCGAGGTCCGAGGGCTCCTCGACCCGGTCGCCGACGCGTACGGTGATCCGGCTGTACGCGCCCGCAGGGCGGCCCCAGCGCCGACGGCTGGTGTACGTCACCGTGTCGCCCTCCCGCCGGACCTCCATCTTCGACCACACGTAGGGCAGGCCGAACCCGCTCCGGCCGATCGCGACGGGAAGCAGACGGGAGGCGTCGAGCGAACGGAAGACCACCCCCCGGCGGCCCTGCGCGTCCACCGAGTACAGGCGGACGTTGGTCTCCGGGAAGGAACCGAGATACGGGATGCCGGGAAGCCCGAACCACCCCACCCGGTGCATCCGGAAGGCGACGAGCCCGACGTAGGCGGCACCGTTCAAGGTGTCCGGCCGGGTACCGGCAGGCAGCAGCGGCGCGACGAGGGCCGGGTCGACGGCCCAGTGGAGGAAGGCCAGATCGAGCCAGGACTGGGTGAGGACGGGACGGTCCGCCGGGTGGGGAGGGTCGGCCGTTATCGGTTCCGGGATCGTGGTCAGCGGCACCATCGTGTCAGTGTGCCATTGGCGTACGGGCGTTCGGGGTGACGCGGGACACACGCGCCCCGCCCCGGCTCACCGACCCGGCTCCCCGGGCAGCTCCGCCCGTACGGTGAACCCGCCGTCCGGACCGGGTCCGGCCCGCAGCGAGCCGCCGGCCAGCGCCAGCCGCTCGGAGAGCCCCACCAGGCCCGTACCCCCGTAGGCGCGCGAGGGCTCCTCGCCGTCCGCCCCGGGAGTCCGGCGGCGCCCCGGGGCCTCCCCGCCGCCGGGCTCGGCGAGAGGGCCGTCGTCGGTGATCGTCAGGAGCACCCGTTCGCCCCCGGACGTGACGGAGAACACGCAGTGGGCCGCGCCACTGTGCCGTACGACGTTGGTCACCGCCTCGCGCACCACCCAGCCCAGCAGCGCCTCGCTGCGCGGGGCGAGCGGCGGGCCGGAGCGGTGCACCGTCCCCTCGATGCCGGCGGCGGCCAACGCCGATACGGCACCGTCGAGTTCACCGGCGAGGCTGCCCTCGCGGTACCCCGTCACCGCCTCCCGGACCTCGGTGAGCGCCTGCCGGCCGACCGACTCGATGTCCGTGATCTGGCCGAGTGCCGCGTCCAGGTCCCGGGGAGCCAGTCTGCGGGCCGCCTCCGACTTCACCACGATCACCGACAGGGTGTGCCCCAGCAGGTCGTGCAGGTCGCGGGAGAACCTGAGCCGCTCCCGCTCCACCGCGTTGCGCGCCAACTCGGCCTGGGCGTCGCGGAGTTCCCGTACGGTCTCGGACAGCGCGAGGATCGAGGCCGTCACCGCGCCGGAGACGAACGTCCCGTAGCCGATCGTCCACGGGTCCGACACCTGGTCGCTGCGCCACACGGCGACGGCCGCGCCGCAGGCGGCCAGCCCGAAGAGCGCGAAGGTGAGCGTCCGGCCCCGCAGGATCGTGCCGGTCGCCAGCGAGAGCAGCGGGAAGAAGAGCAGCCAGCTCCCGCCGTAGCCGGCCGCCAGTCCGAAGGTGATGGCCGCCAGGGCGCCGAGCAGTACGTACGACCCGGCGGTCCGGCGCCGGGCCGGCACGAAACTCCGGAACACCAGTTGGATGTAGAGGGAGTTGAACAGCAGGACGCCCACCGCGCCCACCACCGGGTTCGGGGTCTCGCCCTTCCAGAGGTTGGAGAAGGCCCCGAGCCCGAGCAGCAGCCACGGCATCAGCGCGTACGGCCCCGGGCCCGCCGGCCGCCTGCCCGCCCCGCTCCGGCGCGGGCGCCACCACCGGCGGCCGGGCGCGCACTCCGGGGCCGGCGGCTCCCCGCCGTCGGCCCCCGGGGTGCGCACGGTGTCCGCCTTCACGGGGTTCTCGCCGAACGCCGGTACGAGACGACCGCGTAGGCGCCGAACAGGGCCGTCCAGACGAGGAGTTCGGCCACCGAGGTGAGGTGCGGCGCCCGTCCGGCGATCGTCGTCCAGCCGAGATCGGCGAAACCGTGCGCCGGGGTGTGGGCGCCGACGGCCCGCAGCGGGCCGGGCAGGGAGTCCAGCGGGAACCACAGTCCGCCGATCACCGCGAACCCGGTCATGCAGGCGATGTTGACCACTCCGGTGCCCTGCGGGGTGAGGCGGTAGCCGTTGCCGATGCCGAGCAGGGTGAACGGCAGCGTGCCCAGCCACAGCATGCCCACCAGCAACCCCCACTGCCACCAGCCGAGTCGGATGTGGTTCACCAGCGCTCCCGCCAGCAGTACCCCGATCAGCGCGGGGAGCACGGTCACCGAGCCGCTGACGGCCCGGCCCACCACGATCCGCGACGGCGCCAGCGGGGTGATCCGCAACTGCCGCAGCCAGCCGAGCGACTTGTCGGACGCGATCCCCGTACCGACCGCCATCGCCGAGCCGAGCGCCCCGTACGCGGCCATGCCGGTCATCGAGTAGGCCCTCCAGTCGTCCGCGCCCGAACCGCCCCCCGAGGTGTCTCCGATGTTGGTGAAGAGCAGGTACATCAGCACCGGCATCCCGGTCCCGAAGATCAGGAACGCGCCGTCCCGCAGGGTCCGGCGGACTTCCAGCATCACGTACGCGTACATCAGCGCGCCTCCTCGGGTGCGACGGCCGGGCCGGCGGTCAGGGCGAGGAACGCGTCCTCCAGGGTGGCGCGCGAGACGATCAGCCCGCGCACCGCCCCCATTCCGGCGAGCGCGACGACCGTGGCGTCCGGGTCGCCCGAACGCAACAGGGCACGGTCTCCCCGGACTTCGACACCGACCACCCCCGGCAGGCGCTCCAGCCCGTCGGCCGTGCGGCCCGCCAGATCGATCCCCACGAGCCCGCCGCCCACCGCGCGCCGGATGCCGTCCCCGCTGTCGTCCGCGACGATCCGCCCCCGGTCGAGGACGACGATCCGGGCGGCGTTCTCGTCCGCCTCCTCCAGGTAATGCGTGGAGAAGAGAACGGTGTTGCCGCGTTCCGCGAAGGCGCGCATCGAGTCCCAGAACGCCCGCCGGGCCTCCACGTCCAGCGCGGCGGTCGGCTCGTCCAGCACCACCAGCCGGGGGTTGCCCGCCAGCGCGACCGCGAAGCGCACCCGCTGCGTATGGCCGCCGGAGAGCTTGTCGATGCGGCGGTCCGCGAACGCCGAGGCGCCCGAGATCTCCAGGACCTCACCGACCTCCATCGGCGCGGGGTACGTGGACGCCACGAACTCCACCAACTCCCGCACGGTCACCCGGGGAATGGGCCGGCCCTCCTGGAGCATCGCGCCGACCAGACCCGCCCGCACCGCCTGATCCGGCGGGCGGCCGAACAGCTCCACCGCCCCCTCGTCGGGGTCGTCGAGCCCCAGCAGCATCCCGATGGTGGTCGACTTCCCGGCGCCGTTGCGGCCCAGCAGCGCCACCGTCTCACCGGCCCCGATCGCCAGATCGATGCCGTCCACCGCACGCACGGTCCCGCCCGAACGCCCGTCCGTCCGGAAGGACTTCGACACTCCGGTGAAACTCACCGCCAGGGCGTCCGCGCCATTCCCGCTCTTCCGGGCCCCGACTTCCCGGTCCCCGCTCTTCAGGTCCCCGTTCTTCCGGGCCCCGCTCTTCCGGGCCCCCGCCGAGACTCCGGCGGCCGCGCCCACCGGGGCCGGCCCCCCGCTCGCACTTCCCGTTGTCGTCATGGTGGCGACGGTACGGGGAGTGCAGGACCCGGCGGCAGATCCGTGCGTACGGCTTCCGGCAGGACAAATGTCATGGGCGCCGGAACGGACGGAGCGGCGCCCCCGCCACCCCGTGGTGCCGGAAACGGCGGCGGGGGCCGCCCGGCCGTTTCCGGCCCGGTCGACCCCCGCCCTTTCCGTCCTACCGCTCTCAGGACACTCCGGAATCCCCGTGGGAAGGCCGGCGGTGCCGGCCGTGCGCCTGCGGGGAGCTGGTCTCCGCCGACACACCCCCTCGGTGCTTTCCGGAACCGCCTGCATCGGCCCGTTGCGTGTCCGCCCCCGGCGGGCACGTCTGCATCGTGTCGGTTCGGGCTTCAGACATCTGGGAAGTCACCCCGTTGCGCTCGCTTGCGTGTGTACCGGGGCCCGCCGCCGCCCGTTCCGGTCTCTCCCGGACTTCGTCCCGCGCATCCGGAAACCCCCATGGGCGCACGGTCACACTGCGCACCCGTACGGAACGACTGCGTAGCCCCCGAGGGAATCTTAGTGCCGCGACCGACGGGGTTTGCCCGTCGGTCGCGACCGACAGGGTCTGCCCGTCGCGTCGCTACCGGTCCTCCCGGAGCGGGCCACCGTGCAGAGGCGCCTGCCCCAGCGGAACGGGCCTACACCCTTCAGGAGATGATCCGTCGACGGATGGTTGCATTCCGGATTCGTCCACCGGCCCGGGACCGCACCGCGCACCCCCGTACGCCTCGGCGGCGACGGGTGCGACGTCCTCCGGAACCTCCAGTCGCACCAGCCCGCAGGGCGTTTCGGGGCGCTCGTACGGCAGGCTCAGCACGCCCTCGCGGCTCCAGGAACCCGTCCCGGCCAGCCAGCCCGCCGGGGCCACGAACTGATGCAGCCGACGGCCCGCCGGACGCCAGACGCCGAGCCAGCTGCCCGCCGCCCCGTCGATCCGCAACGCCACCGCGCAGGTCTCCGGCATCAGCATCTGCCCCGGCTGCACCGCGAACGGTGTGACCGCCAGATCGGCCGGACGCAGACACTCCGGGAAACGTACGGGCAAGGCGCTGCCCAGCACGCCCCAGCCGAGCCGGTCGTGTCCGGGCGCGTCGGAGCGGAGCAGGAAGAGTCCGCTGTCCGGGTCGGCGATCAGCAGCCGGTCGTTGCTCTCCGGCGTGATCTGGAGGAGCGGAGTCACCTCACCACGGCGTTCGAGGTCGACGGCGACCGTCTTCACCGGCCCCCTGCCGGGCGGCCGGCGGTCGAGCGCCAGCACGCGGCCCGCACGGTCCAGCCAGACCCCGCCGGAGCAGAGCCCCGGCACGTCGGCCACGTGTTCGGGCCCGAACGAGCCGCCCGCCACCCGCCAGACGGAGGTGGTGAAGATGCCGGGCGCCAGGGCGTACACGCTCACCCCGTCCGGGGCCGGCGGGAGCAGCGTCATCCGCTCGCACTCCACGGTCCCCAGGGAGAGCTCGCCGGTCCCGGGACCGGTCGGGTAGAGCAGCGAGAACGCGTGCCGGTCGGCGACCCGCCGCCGGATCAGCACCCGGCCGTCCGCCAGCGGCACCACCTGCGAGTCGGGCTCCTCGGGCTGGTCGAGCGGGAGCGGTACGGCGTACGGCTCCGGGCCGTCGAGCGTCCACCGCTCCGGGTACCAGCCACGGCCGAGCGCCTCGCCGCCGCCCGTCGTGAGCCGCGCCGCGTACGCACCGTCCGCCGAGAGGGTCGGCGCGCCCGCCGCGTGCGGGGTCCGATGGGCCGCCACCGCGGGGGGATGGGCGGGCGGGGGCGGGATGCGGCGGGGAAGGGGCGCGGACCCGGCGGGCGGTGCCGGGCGCAGGGTGGCCGACATCCCGGCGGCGTTGGCGGGAGCTTTGAGGGCGGGGGAGGGGGAGGTGGCGTTGGCTGGGGCTGCGGCGGGTGCCTTCGGCGCGGGGCGGGGTGCGGAGGTGGGAGCGCCGGCGCGCGCGCCGGTGGTGGGAGAACCGGTCTTCGCGCCGGTGGCGGCTGTCGTTCCTGCGGGTGCCGACGATCCGGTTGGCGTCGACGATCCGGTGGACGTGTGGAACGAGGCCGCCGCGGGCGAGCCGACCACCGCCCCGACCAGCGGGACGAGCGTGGTCGCGTCGACACTCCGGCCGGACGGGGCGCCCGTGGGCACGACCGACCGCCCGGTCACGACGACCCGGATGGCCATGCCCCCCACGCCCTCGGCGGAGCCGGACCCGCCGGACCCGCCGGAGCCGGACCCGCCGGGCGCCGACGCGCGGGGGCCGGGCACGGGCAGGGCGCCGCCGCCCGGTGCGGCGTACGGCGTGGCGGTCCGTCCGGATTCCACCGGACCCCCCGGCCCTCGCCCCTCCAGCCCCTCACGTCTCTGCGGCTTCCCGGGGGTCCCGTGGGTCCCGGGATCTTCGGGTTCTTCGGAGGCGGGTTCCGGCTCTCCGGCAGCCCCGACGCCCCCTTCGGTCAGACCTTCTTCGACACAGGCAGTCATGGGTGTGTCACCTCCGGCGACCGAAGCTAGTTTTCGCGCTTTCCTACGGCCAACGCCACACCCGCCGCGTCACACATAAGGATGGTGTAAACCTGATTTGCCCGTGAAGCGCTCCGGAGCTGTGCTTCCGCCGCTCCCTCCATGCTCCCGGCCCGCCCTGCGCCCGTACGGAGCCCGCCCAGCGCTCGTACGGAGTCCGTCCTGCGCCCGTACGGAGCCCGTACGACACCCGTGCGACGCCCGCCCGACGCCCCTCCGGCGCGCGACCGAGGTGACGATGCGTGACCGGAGCGGACCACTACGGGTGGGTACGCGCAGCCATGACCGGTGGGGTGCGCAGGCCAGGTAGCCTTTCCCCGTGCCCCGTCTGTCTGAAGTCATCGCCGCGCTCGACGCCCTCTGGCCCCCCGAGCGGGCCGAGGGGTGGGACGCGGTGGGTACGGTCTGCGGCGATCCCGACGCGGAGACCGACCGGGTCCTGTTCGCCGTCGACCCGGTGGGGAGCGTCGTCGACGAGGCGGTACGGCTCGGCGCCCAGCTGATCGTCACCCACCACCCGCTCTACCTGCGGGGTACGACGACCGTCGCGGCCGACACCTTCAAGGGCCGGGTCGTGCACACCCTCATCAGGCAGGGCATCGCGCTGCACGTCGCGCACACCAACGCCGACACCGCCGACCCCGGGGTCTCCGACGCCCTGGCCGGAGCGCTCGGCCTGCGGGTCACCGGCCCCCTGGTGCCCGACCCCACCGATCCGCACGGCCGCCGCGGCCTCGGCCGGATCTGCGAGCTGGACCACCCCGAGACGCTGAGTGACTTCGCCGCCCGCGCCGCCGCCCGGCTGCCCGCCACCGCGCAGGGCATCCGGCTGGCCGGCGACCCGGACGCGACCGTGCGCACGGTCGCCGTCAGCGGCGGCTCCGGCGACAGCCTCTTCGACGCGGTGCGTGCGGCGGGCGTCGACGCCTTCCTCACCGCCGACCTGCGCCACCACCCGGCCTCCGAGGCCGTGCAGCACTCCCCGCTCGGCCTCGTCGACGCCGCGCACTGGGCCACCGAGTGGCCCTGGTGCGAGCAGGCGGCGGCACAGCTCGACGCGATTTCCGACCGCCACGGATGGGACCTGCGGGTCCACGTCTCGAAGCAGGTCACCGACCCCTGGACCACCCACCACTCTTCTGGAGCCCCCAACTGAACGCCGCGCCCGCCGACCAGATCCGACTCCTCGACGTCCAGGCTCTCGACGTTCGCCTCGCGCAGACCGCGCACAAGCGGGCCTCGCTGCCGGAGCACGCGGAGATCGAGTCCCTCAACAACGACCTCGCGCAGCTCCGCGACCTCCTGGTCGCCTCGCAGACCGAGGAGAGCGACACCAGCCGCGAGCAGACCAAGGCGGAGCAGGACGTCGACCAGGTGCGCCAGCGCTCCGTCCGCGACCAGCAGCGTCTCGACTCCGGCGCGGTCTCCTCGCCGAAGGACCTGGAGAACCTCCAGCGCGAGATCACCTCGCTGGCCAAGCGCCAGGGCGACCTGGAGGACGTCGTCCTCGAAATCATGGAGCGCCGCGAGGCCGCCCAGGAGCGGGTCGCCGAGCTGACCGACCGGGTCGCGGCCGTCCAGGCCAAGGTCGACGACGCCACCGGGCGCCGCGACGCCGCGCTCAAGGAGTTCGACGCGCAGGCCGAGACGATCACCAAGGACCGGGCGGTCGTCGCCGACGTCATCCCCGCCGACCTGCTGAAGCTGTACGACAAGCTCCGCACCCAGCAGGGCGGCGTCGGTGCCGCCCGGCTCTACCAGCGCCGCTGCGAGGGCTGCCGCCTGGAGCTGAACATCACCGAGGTCAACGACGTGAAGGCGGCGTCTCCCGACACCGTGCTGCGCTGCGAGAACTGCCACCGCATCCTGGTGCGCACCTCGGAGTCGGGCCTGTAATGACCTCGTCCCACCAGCTCGTCGTCGAAGCCGACGGAGGTTCCCGGGGCAACCCGGGACCCGCCGGTTACGGTGCCGTCGTCGTGGATCCGGCGACCGGCGAGACCCTCGCCGAGGCCGCCGAGTACATCGGCATCGCGACGAACAACGTCGCCGAGTACCGGGGCCTGATCGCCGGCCTGCGGGCCGCGAAAGCGCTGTTCCCGGAGGCGGCGGACGGTTCCGTCCGGGTCCACGTGCGGATGGACTCGAAGCTGGTGGTCGAGCAGATGTCGGGCCGCTGGAAGATCAAGCACCCCGACATGAAGCCCCTCGCGGCGGAGGCCGCCACCGTCTTCCCGCCCTCCGCCGTCACGTACGAGTGGATGCCGCGCGAGCAGAACAAGCACGCGGATCGGCTCGCCAACGAGGCGATGGACGCGGGCCGCCGGGGCGAGCAGTGGGAGCCCTCCGCCTCCACCGCCGGGCTGGACGCCCCGGCCCGTCCGCCCGTCGGCGAGTTCGGGGACGTACCGCCCGGCGAAGTGGGCGACGCGTCCGCCGGAGCGGCCAAGGTGCGCGCCGCCCTCGCCGCCGCCCGTACCGGCTCCAGCGGTCCTACGGGCTCCAGCGGTCCCACCGGCTTTACGGGCTCCACCGGCTCTACGGGCTCCGCGAGCGCCTCCGGTGCCTCCGGTGGGGTGTCCCGTGTCCGTACCCCCGAAACGGACGCCGTCCCGGCCGCCGCGCCCCGGAGGGGGTGGACCGCCGCGCCGGACATGGGCGCCCCCGCCACCTTCCTGCTGCTCCGGCACGGGGAGACCGTCCTGACCCCGGAGAAGCGATTCTCCGGCAGCGGCGGCACCGACCCTGAACTCTCCGCGACCGGCCGCGAGCAGGCCGAACGCGCCGCCGCGCACTTCGCGGCCCTCGGCACGGTCCAGGAGATCGTCAGCTCACCGCTGCGCCGGTGCCGCGAGACGGCGGGCGCGGTGGCGGCCCGGCTCGGTCTCGACGTGACGATCGACGAGGGACTGCGCGAGACCGACTTCGGTGCCTGGGAGGGGCTCACCTTCGCCGAGGTCCGCGAACGGTACGGCTCCGACCTGACGACCTGGCTCACCGACCCCCAGGCAGCGCCGACGGGCGGCGGCGAGAGCTTCGTGGAGGTCGCGGACCGGGTGGCCGTCGCCCGCGACCGGCTGGCCGCCGCGTACACGGGCCGTACCGTGCTGCTGGTCAGCCATGTGACGCCCGTCAAGACCCTGGTCAGGCTGGCCCTGGGCGCCCCGCCGGAGTCCATGTTCCGGATGGAGCTCGCGCCCGCGTCGCTCTCCGAGGTCGCGTACTACGCCGACGGCAACGCGTCCGTACGCCTCTTCAACGAAACCTCGTACCTGCGGTAGCCCCCGGTCGGGGCGCCCCGGTCGCCCTGACCGGGGCGCACTCGGCGTCACGGCAGGGGCTCAGGTGCGCAGCGCCGCCGCCTCGGCGGCCAGCCGCTCCACCCGCGCCCAGTCCTTCGTGGCCACGGCCTCGCCCGGGAGCATCCAACTACCGCCCACGCAACCGACGTTGGGCAGGGCGAGATAGTGCGGGGCCGAAGCCGCCGAGATGCCCCCGGTGGGGCAGAACCGCGCCTGCGGCAGCGGGGCGGCGAGCGCCTTGAGATAGGCGGTACCGCCGGCCGCCTCCGCCGGGAAGAACTTCATGTCGGTGACCCCGCGTTCCAGCAGGGCGACCACCTCGGACGCGGACGAGACGCCCGGCAGGAACGGCAGGCCGGACGCCCGCATCGCCGCCAGCAGGGTGTCCGTCCACCCCGGGCTGACCAGGAACCGCGCCCCGGCGGCCACCGTCTCCGTCACGTTCGCCGCGGATATCACCGTGCCCGCGCCCACCACGGCCCCCGGCACCTCGCGGGCGATCGCCGCGATCGCCTCCAGCGCCGCGGGCGTCCGGAGCGTCACCTCGATCGCCGGGAGGCCGCCCGCGACGAGCGCCCGGGCCAGCGGTACGGCGTCCGCCGCGTCCTCCAGCACGACGACGGGGACGACGGGGGCCAGATCGAGCACGGAAGGGGACGGCGCGGACGGGGCGGAGGCAGCGGCAACGGGCGCGGGGGAGGCGGTCATGGCGTCATCCTGCCGCCGGACCACACTCCCTGCAACGGTCGTTGCACATGCTGCAACGCGACCCCGGTGCCGGACGGATGCGGACCCTCAGCGGATCTCCGTCACGGGGTCTCCCTGGCCGGATCTCCCTCACCGGACCTCCGTCAGCGGATCTTCGTCAGTGGATCTCCGTCACCACCACGTCGAGCGACCACGGCCGCCCCGCGCGGGCCGGTGCCTGGGCCTCCACCACGTAGCCGAGGTCCCGGAGAACCTCCACGAGCTGCTCCGGGCTCACCGGCGCGGCGCCCGCCTCCAGCAGGTCGCGGACCATGCGGCCCTTCGTCGCCTTGTTGAAGTGGCTGACCACGGAACGCTTCTCGACCCCGTCGACCAGCTGTGAGTGGAGCACCCGCACGCTCGCCGTACGCCCCGCGAGCTCCCCCTTGGGCTTCCACGCCGACGCGTACGCGGAGGACCGCAGGTCCAGGACGAGCCCGTCACCGGCGGCCTCCGGTAGTACCGGTTCCATCGCCGCACGCCAGTGCGCGGCGAGCGAACCGAGGCCCGGCAGCTTCACGCCCATCGAGCAGCGGTACGACGGAATCCGGTCGCCGACCCGCACGGCGCCCCACAGCCCGGAGAAGATCAGCAGCGAGGCCGAGGCCCGCCGCCGGGCCGCCGCGTCCAGGGTGGCCAGATCCAGCGCGTCGTACAGGACGCCCGTGTAGATCTCGCCGGCCGGCCGGGTCGGAGCCGTACGCAGCTCGGCGTTCTTGCCGACCTCGCCGCGCAGCCCCTCGGTGAGCCCGAGCACACCGCGCGCCTTCTCCTCGTCGGCCAGGCACAGCTCCACCAGCTCGTCCAGCACGGCCGCACGCGCCGGGGCGAGCCCCGGCAGCGACAGGGACTCGGGCTTCAGGGGTGCTCCGCGTCCCGGGGCGGCCTTGCCCTCGGAGGGCGGCAACAGCACGAGCACGGCGGTTCTCCTTCGTACGGGGGCGGAACAACCAGGTTACGGGGCCACGGGAGGGCCGCGGGCCGGTCGCGGGCGCCCCGGGGTGGGGTCTCCTTTCGGCCGTCGCGGCCTGATCTCGTACGATCGCGCTGGCCGCCACGGACGCTCCGGGGCCAGGAAAGGAAAGGCCCCAACCGCGTGACCGACCTCGCCGTCCGTGCCGCCCCTGGGTCGTGTGTCGAAAGTCCCGCCACCGGCCGCCCCCGGCAGATCGTCGCCGCAGCCCGCGCCCTGCTGGAGGAGGAGGGCCCGGAGGCCCTCACCATGCGGCGCCTGGCCGAACGAGTCGGGTTCCGGGCCTCGTCCCTGTACAAGTACTTCCCCGACAAGTCCTCGGTGGTGGCGGCCCTGGCGGCCGAGATGTACCGCGAGACGGCTGCCGTGCTGACCGCCGCCGAGGCATCGGCGCCCGGCTCGTTCCCCGTCCTGGCCACGGCCTACCGCGCCTACGCCCTGGCCCACCCCCACCTCTACCTGCTCGCCACCGGCTGCCGCCCGGACCTCCCGGCCCTCGTCCCCGACCGCCGCGAGGCCGCCGCCCCCCTCTACCGGGCCGTCGCCGGCGACGCGGACCGCGCCAGAGCCGCCTGGGCGTTCGCACACGGCATGGTCGTCCTCGAACTGAACGGCCGCTTCCCGCCGGACACCGACCTCACCGAGGCCTGGACCGCGGGCATCACCGCCTTCACGGCCTTCCCGGGGTGAGGCGGGGGGCGGCTGAGCGACCGGGAGGCGGGGCCGTTCTCCCTGCCATGAGCGGGGAGCGGCGAGGAGCCGCAGGCGGGAGCCCTTCCGCGCCGGGTACGATGGCCCCACGGCAGACGAGCCGGGCGGACGGCCGCGTGGGGATCTCCGGATCTCCCCGAGGAACGTCCGGGCTCCACAGGGCAGGGTGGTGGCTAACGGCCACCCGAGGTGACTCGCGGGACAGTGCCACAGAAAACAGACCGCCCGGGACCCAGGTCCCGGGTAAGGGTGAAACGGTGGTGTAAGAGACCACCAGCGCCTGAGGTGACTCAGGCGGCTAGGTAAACCCCACCCGGAGCAAGGTCAAGAAGGACCGTCGCAAGACGGCCCTGCGCGAACGTTCGAGGGCGGCCCGCCCGAGTTCGCGGGTAGACCGCAGGAGGCCGGCAGCAATGCCGGTCCTAGATGGATGGCCGTCTCCCCGGCCGCCGCGAGGCGACCGGGCGACAGAACCCGGCGTACAGCCCGACTCGTCTGCCGCCACCTGCTGCTTTGCCCGGAAAGGGCCCCCGGCTTGCACCGGGGGCCCTTTCCGGCTTTCCGAGAGGCTGCCACTCCGTCGGCGGTCAGCCCCGAGCCCCGAGCCGGAACATCCCGATCTCGCGAAAACCCCGACGGCTACCCTGTCGCGCATGGCGATACGACAGCGGACGTGGCGGGACGTGGACGGCGAGCGCATCGAGGGCACCTGGCGGCACGCCTTCATCCGCAACGGCAGCGGGTACTTCCTCACCGACCTGCTGATCTACGCCGACGGGATGGTGGACTGCTGGGGTCTGGAGACCCTGGACGGCTTCGCCGGCAAGCTCGCCTCCGGATGGGTCGCCACCGACCTGCCCGAAGGCGCCCGGGCATCGGCCCACCATCTCGCCTCGTGGAAATTCGCCGAGCCCAGGACCTGGCTGACCCCCGAGATGCTGCTCGGCGAGGTCCGCGACGACATCGACAACCTCAACGGCCGTCCGGACTCCACCCGCCGCTGTCTCGCCGCCGTCGACGTCTTCCGACAGCAGCCGACCGAGGCCAACCGGACCGCTGTCCGGGAAGCCTACGACGCCATCCCGGAACACCTGCGGAGATACGCCCTGGGCGACATGGACAGAAAGGACTTCCCTCTCAGGGCGATCGCGACCGGCCCGGGGAACCGGATCGAGCTGGGAAACGGAAGCACCGTCGATGTCACCGAGGAGATGCACGCCTCCGCGCTGGAGTACTTCGCGGAGCGCGAGCAGCTGCGGAAGCGGTACGAGACGGAGACACCTGCCGACGGCCCGACGGAACCGGTCGGGAGCAGCGTCCACCTCAATCAGATCGTCTTCCCGCGCGGCTGGCCCGAGAACCCGGGTCCTCTCGTGCTGCGCAACGAGTTCCCCGCACCGATCGTCATGGGCAACCGGACCTACCCCACGGTTACGCACGCCTACTGGGCGCTGGCGGTCGCCGACGAGCGCCGACAGGCCGAGATCCTTGGCGCGGAAAACCCGCGCGACGCGCGGAAGATCGCCGAGGATTCCACCGTGCGCGACGACTGGCCCCAGGTTCGGGTCGCCGTCATGACGCGCCTGCTGCGTGCGAAGTTCCAGCAACACCCCGAATTCGCCGAGACGTTGATGGCAACAGGCGCGTCCCGATTGATCTACACCGAGGTCGGGTCGACCTTTTGGGGGCAACGCGGGCTCGAAGGACGGAACTGGATGGGCCGACTGCTGGAGCTGACCCGCTCCGAACTCGTCGCCGCCAGGCTGAACATTCTGCAGTGACCGACCGCGGAAAGGGCCCTGCGAATTCGCCGTGTGCCGGGGGCCCTTCCGGGCTTTGCCGGGTGCCGCCGCCTACGGTCGGCGGTCAGCCCGTCAGGATCAGCGGGCAGTCGTCCAGGATCTGCCCGATCGCCGTTCTGCGTGCTCGCGGAAGACTGCGCGGGAGTTGTCTCAGTCTTTCGACCACCGTGGAAACCCATTCGGGGTCCCCGAGGTGTGATGCCTCTCCGCGCTCGGCCACCTGGCCGAGGAACCGGGAGAGGATCCTGATTTCCCGTGGGGGATACCAGCGCGCGTGGTGGCTGAACTCCGCTTCCCAGCCGCCGCGTCCGTTGCGCAGATGCGCCACGAGGTGTGCCGGTCCGACGTAGAAAGCTGATGCTCCTTGGAGGTTCGCCATGATTTGGGTCAATTTGGCCATCCGCTTGGAGTTGCCCAGTCGCGTCGCGACGGCGTAGAGCCGCATTTCGGTGAACGCGTCCCAGGGAACGGGAGGCTCCCCCACGCCTCCGACCCAGTAGGACATTCCGCTCTGCTCGAACCGGAGGTGATCTTTGTTCGGATCACCGATGACCCAGAAGTCGTTCACATACTCCAAAGGGCCGAGACGGTTTTTCATTTACTGACTTTCTGTCATTCGTGAGGGGTCACCCGACGGTGCGAGTGCCCCCCTGTGCATCAGCCGGGCCGTGAGATCAGCACTCGTCCAGGATCTGCCCGATCGCCGTTCCGCGTGCTCGCGGAAGACCGCGCGGAAGTTGTCTCAGCCTTTCGACCACCGTGGAAACCCATTCGGGATCTCCGAGGTGTGATGCCTCTCCGCGCTCGGCCACCTGGCCGAGGAACCGGGAGAGGATCCTGATTTCCCGTGGGGGATACCAGCGCGCGTGGTGGCTGAACTCCGCTTTCCAGCCGCCGCGTCCGTTGCGCAGGTGCGCCATGAGGTGCGCAGGTCCGCCGCCGGAGACGGACGCTCCCGAAAGGTTCATGATGATCTCGTTGGCCTTGGCCAGCCCCTTGGAGTTGCCCAGGCGCGTCGCGACGGCGTAGATCTCCATTTCGGTGAACGCGTCCCAGGGAGCCGGGGGTGCTCCCACGCCTCCGACCCAGTGGGACATTCCGCTCTGCTCGAACCGGAGATGATCTTTGTTCGGATCGCCGATGACCCAGGAGTCGTTTGCGTACTCCAGAGGGCCGAGACGGTTGTTCATCTACTGATCTCCTGCGAACTGCCAGGCGGAACCGATGAAAGCCTCGACTCCCCGCATGATCCTTTTCTCCGCATTGCCTTGAGGGGGGACGGATTTTCCGAACTTCATGGTCCTGGCCGCTTGGGCCGCGGGTATGCCCGTCGTCACCTTGCCGAAAGGGTAGTCCATCGCCAGATCCTTGGCGAACCCTCCAATGTCCCTTCGGTGGCTCCCGATGATTCCGTTGTCCTGTCCGCTCTTGGAAACGAAAAACTCTCAGGGTGTCCCGTCGACGACGACATGGGCCACTCCGGTAAAGGGCGCTCCGACCACGGCGTAACCCGCCCATGTGGCCATTGAGTCCCGGTGATTGACGACCCAATGTGCGACAAGATCGCCCCCCGTGACGTCAACGGCGATGACACCCTTCAGGCGTGAGCGTCGGACAGAGGACCGCTCCGATGGCGCGCACCGACCACCACGGATCACGGAAAGCCCTTAGTCTTCTGCCTGCGCCGCTGCCCGCGTCGCGCACACGTGTGTGAGGACCAGGACGGAAGCATGTCGGGAGAGATTTCACCCACCGGGAAGCGCTCGGATCCCGGCTCGACGCCCGAGTTGCGGGCCTCCCACGCCGACCGGGACCGGGTGGTGGACGTGCTGCGCATCGCGGCGGGGGACGGTCTGCTGGACGCGGACGAGCTGGACGAGCGGGTGGAAGTCGCGCTGTCGGCACGGACTTTGAGTGAACTGGCCGTACTCACCGCCGACCTGCCGGCCCTGTCGGTCGCCGCGGACGGTACGGCCGCCGAGGTCAAGGACGTCGTCCGGATCGAGCAGGTCTTCAGCGGCCCGATCGAGCGGACGGGCCGCTGGGTGCTGCCGCGGCGGCTGGAGCTCGCGGTGAGCTGGTGCGACGTGACGCTCGACTTCACCGAGGCCGTGGTCACGCAGGACACCCTGAGGATCGACGTGGCCATGGCGGGAAAGAGCCTGACGCTGATCACGAAGCCGGGTGTCGAGATCGATGTCGACGGCCTGGTCCTGGTGCACTGCAAGCTCAAGCACCGCCGTGCGCCGCAGCCCGACGGCGTACCGACCATGCTGCGGGTGCGGCTCGTCGGCCAGAAGGCCCACGGCAACGTGGTGGTGCGGCCCCCGCGGCGGACGCTCGGGCAGTGGCTGCTGCGCAGGCCCGCCGCCTGAGGAGCGCCGCGCCGGGCCAGGGAGGTCGGGGCCGGTCCGCTACCAGGTGGCGGCGCCGGTGAGTTCGGTGACCGGGCGGCGCGCGGCCTCGGGGAGACCGAGCCGGCGGCGGGCCCGGTGGACGGCGGCGAGCTGCTCGGCCCCGGGCGGGCCCCAGTCGGAGAGCTCGGCGACCTGCTCAGGGGTGGCCAGGACACGGGTGTGCGTACGGTCGGTGGGCGCGGGGCCGACGCCGTCGAGCGCCGCGGCGTACCGCAGCCGGCCGGGCTGGCCCGCGGGAGCCGTCAGGTGGCCGAGGAGCAGGGGTGTACCGATCCGGGCCGCCGCGTCTTCGGCGGCCCCGCGCCGCAGGGTCGCCACCGGGTCGCCTCCGTCGTGCGCCGCGCTCTCGGCCCCCGGCAGGCGGGCGGCGCCGGTGTCGGGGTCGAGGAGGGCGAGCACGCGGCCGTCCGGTGCGAAGAGCCACCCCCGGACCTCGGCCGCGTGCAGCCGGGCCGGGGTCGTGCCCGGGTGCCACGGATGGCGCTGCTCGGTGCGGGCCGTCCCGAGGACGCCGAGGCGGTCGAGGACCGTGGGGGCGAGCGGGCGGCCGTTCTCCAGCAGCACCGCGCCGGAGCCGTTGATCCGGGCGCGCAGCGCGGAGAGGGCGCGGCGGGCGTCGACGGGGGAGAGCAGGCCGGGCAGCCGGGCGGGTTCGACGAACTCGATGCCCGTGATCTCGCTCTCGGGCAGGCGGATTTCGGCGATCCGGCCGGCGTCCCACGTACCGCCGTCGAAGACGTGCAGGAGTTCGCCGGGGAACCGCATGCTCGCGGGCGCGCCGACGGTGTCGGCGGAGACCCAGTCGACGGCGAGACCTCGGTCGACCACGGCGGCGACCCCGAGCTCCTCCATCAGTTCGCGCGCGGCGGCGTGCGCGGGTGACTCGCCCTTGTCGACGGCGCCGCCCGGCAGGAGACGCGTGTCGCGGTAGTCGACGCTCTGGACCAGGACCTGCCCGAGCTGGTCGGTGATCAGCACGGAGGTGCCCGCCCACAGGGCGGCCGAGGCGCGTAAGGCTCCGTACTCCTCGTCGCTCATCGCCGTGCCGGGCCGTTCGTCCGAGGGGGAGGTCGTTGTCATCGGTGCTCCGGTCTTGGGAGGGAGTGAGGGGAGAGGGGGAGTGGGGGCGTGGAGGGAGGGGCGAACGCCGTTACGAAGGGGGGCGGTTCGCGTTGGTACGGGGGTGGGGGACCGGTCCGGGCGTGAGCCGGGTGAAGTACTCGTGGCGCAGGATGCGGTTGCGGCGGTCCGCGTCGAGGCGGGAGAGGAGGGCGGGCAGCGGTCGCACGCACAGGAGTTGACTGCGGTGAGAGGCGATCGCCGCCCATTTGGCGTCGAGTTGGTCGGTCACGTCCACGGCGGTGGTCGCGTACGCGTCCGGCACGCTCAGCACCGTCTTGCCGACACCATCCAGCAGGAGACCGAGTTCGCCCGCCTCGGAGGCGGGGTGCGTCCCCGCGTAGAGGGCGTCGGTCCGCCACGGTTCACCGGCCTCGGGGTACAGCCCGGCGAGCCCGGCGGCCTGCACGGCGAGCAGGGTCACCTGATGGGTGCGCCGATGGTCCGGGTGGCCGGTGAGCTGGCCGAAGGCGTCATGGGTGAGGACTGCGGCAGGGCGGAACTCCCTGATCTGCGCGACCACCCGGGCGACGGCCTCGTCCAGGTCCACGTCGCACAGGCGGGGCCGGCCGGGCGCGGAGGACTCGTTGCGGGCGTCGCGGTACCCGAGCATCCGCGGTGTGCCCGCGCCGAGAACGGCCAGCGCGGCGGCGAGTTCCGCGGCCCGGGGGCTGTCCGGCGCCCAGGTCGTGGTGACGACCGCCGTGCGGGAACCGGCGGCGGCGTGCTGGGCGAGCACACCACCGGCGAGGATGCTCTCGTCGTCGGGGTGCGCGAAGACCCCCAGCACCGACGGGAGGGGTGCGGAGTCCGGCGAGAGGGAGGGAGCCCAGGAGGCGGGCGTCGCCGTTCGGGGCGGGGCGTCAGACACGGATTCCTCCAGGGGTGGACGGTGCGGAAGGCGCGGACGGTGCGGACGGCGTCGAAGGTGCGGCCGGCGCGGGCAGGCGGACCGTCGTCCGGCCGGGCCACCGGAGGACCAGCCGGGCGGACGGCATGTCGAGCACGTCGCCGGGCGGCAGCTCCTCGTCGGGGGTGCCGCCCGGGTGGACGGTCATGGCGGGGTACCCGCGGTCCCGCACCTGCCGGTCCCACGCCCGTACGCACCCCGCGAGCCGCTCGGCCAGCTCCGGGCCGGCCGGGCCGTGGGCGCGTACGACGAACTCGCTGCGACGGTCGGCCGGTTCGGGACCTCCGCGGATCTGGGCCCAGGTCAGGCAGGCGAGAGAACCGTCGGACACCAGCGCGGGGGCGTCCTGCCGGGCCCCCAGCACCGAGCCCTCCGCAGCCGTGAGCAGACAGGAACCCGGCTCGGTGGTCGCGACGTAGAGCAGCAGAGTCTCGAAGGAGTACCCGCCGGGGACGAAGACGCCCGTCGCCACCTCGAACTCCGGCCCGCGCAGCGCCTCTTCGAGCCGGGTGGCGTCACCGCCGCCGCCGGGCGCACCGTCCGCCCACCGTACGGTGACCGTGCCTCCGGCCAGGGAGAGGGCGGCGGCGGTACGGGCGGCGGAGCCGCGGTCCCGTACGAAGCCGCAGTACGTCCACCCCTCCGCGGCCAGGACCTCGCCGCGCCGGACCAGCGCGACCGCGCGCGTACAGCCGTTGATGTCCAGGGGGACGACCAGGCGGGCACCCTCGGCGAGTTGATCCCGCCAGGCCGGGGCGATGTCCGACGCGGTGTGGGTGACGATCACGCCTGTGAAGCCGCCCGCCGGGACGTGGGCGGGGGCGCCCGCACGGCCGTCGCCGAGCAGGGCGGTGACCCGGCCGCTGCCGGCCTCCGCGCAGAGCCGGGCGGTGCGGTGCACCACGTACGGGTCGATGTCCACGGTGACGACCCGGCCGCGTCCGCCGAGCACGTGCGCGAGCAGCTCCGCGTCGTACCCGCCGGAGCCGATCTCCAGGACCGTCGCCGCCCCCGGCTCCAGGCGCAGCCGTTCGATCATGTCGGCCTGGAGCCAGGGCGCCGAGACCGAGCTGACCGCTTCCTCGGCACAGTCGCGTACGGTCACCACCGCGTTTCTGTCGTCGTACGCCTGGGCCGGTGGGGTCTCGGGTACGAACCGGTGCCTGGGCACCTCGCGCAGCGCGGCCCGGACCCGGGCGGACGGCGCCCAGCCGCCCTCGGCGACGGCGTCCGCCATCCGCGCCCGGAGGCGTACCGCCTCGGCCGGTTCGCCGGGCACGGGCGGTACGGCGGTGGCGCACGGGTAGGAGTGGACGGGCACCAGCCCGGGCAGCACCCCCGGCCACACCGCGTGCAGCGCCTGGGCGGAGGGGGCGAAGAGGTTCCCCAGCGTGGCCAGACCGTGCGGGTCGTGCCACTCCCAGCGGGCGAACCGGTGCGGCTCGGGCAGGCCGAGCTCCCCGCCCCACCGGGTCACCCGGACCACGACCGTGAGGCGGCGCACGTCCGCCCGGTCGTCGTGGAGCACCGCCAGCACATGGGCGTCGTCCGCACGCGCGGTCAGCCCGGTCTCCTCCGCCAGCTCCCGTACGGCCGCGGCGGGCGCGGACTCACCCGTCTCCACCCGCCCGCCGGGCAGCTCCCACATGCCCTTGGCCGAGCGCCCCAGGAGCACCCGCCCGGACGGATCGGTGACCACCGCGGCGGCACCGACCACCGCCTGCGGGGCGGGCACGCCCTTCTCCAGCGCGACGAAGGTCCCGCCGGGCCTCCGCAGCACCAGGAACGCCAGGCCCGCCGCGTCGAACCGGGCGGTCTCCTCGAAGCCGTCGGCGAGGAGGGCGAGCTCGTCCTCGTCCAGGGCGATGCGGCGCCGCTCCTCGGAGGCGGCGGCATCGGAGGCGGCTCCATCGACGACAGGGGTGACGACGGGAGTGATCACGACGACCGCGCCGCCCTCGCGGAGCCGGGCGCCGAGGCCGCGCAGGACCCGGGAGCGGTCGCGGAGGAAGGCGACGGAGAGCCGGAAGGTCACCAGGTCGTACCCGTCCTCGTGCAGGGGGGCCGGATCGTCGTGCTCGATGTCCAGGTTCAGCCAGCGCACCCCCGGGGCCCCGGCGTGCTCCGCGCGGGCGCGGTCGAGGGCGCCCTCGGCGAAGTCGGCGCCGTCGACGGCGTACCCCAGCGAGGTCAGGAACACCGCGAGTTCGCCCGTACCGCAGCAGGCGTCCAGCGCCCGGCCGCCGCCCCCGGGCGCCGGGACGTGCTCGGTCAGCAGCCGCTTCTCCTCGTCCCCGAGCCGGGCGAAGCCGCGCCCCTCGGCGAAGTGTGCGGACCAGTCGGCCCTCGCGTATGCCACGGATCGCTCTCCTCTGTGTCGACGACACGCCCCCGGGGGCGGCGGCTGCTCCGGCCGGGGCACCAGGCTCAACGACGGGACGGGGACGACGAACGCGTGTGTTTCGGTCGAGCCCGGGGCGCGGCACACCAGGCCGTACGTACGTGCGGCGTGCATCAACCCGTGCGGCACAAGGGACCCGGCCCGGCGGAGGATGGCCGAAACTCCCGGAAACGGCGCAGCAGTACGGACGCCCCGCGCTTTCGGGTCCGGTTGCCGCCCGGCCGGGCCCCCATAACGATGAGGGGGTGGAAGACGGAGGGCCGTCCCGGCAGGCGCGGCACGAACAGCGCGCCTTGCGCGTCTCGATGGCGGTCTCGGTCGCCGTCGCGGTGGTGGGCGTGGCGTGGGGGCTCGCCGCCGGATCGCAGGTGATCCTCCTCGACGGCGTCTACACGGTCCTCGGCCTCGGGCTGTCCTGGCTCGCACTGCGCGCCTCACGCCTCGCCGCGGCCGGTCCGACGCCGCGCTTCCCGTTCGGGCGGGAGACCCTGGTGCCGGTGGTCGTGGGGGTGCAGGGCCTCGCCCTGCTCGGCACGCTCGGCTACGCCGCCGTGGAGGCGGTACGGGTCATCCTCGACGGCGGGTCCGAGGTGGCGGCGCTGGGCCTGGCCGTGTACGGAGCGGTGACCGGGCTGGCCTGCCTCGCGACGTACGCCCATCTGGCGCGGCGCGGCCCGCGCTCGGACCTGATCCGTACGGAGGCCACGGTCTGGCTCGCCGGTGCGGTCGCCAGTCTCCTCATCGCGGTGGGCGGCGCGGTGGCGCTGCTGCTGGGCACGACGGTGTGGCACGGCGCGAAGCAGTACGCCGACTCGGTGCTGGTCCTGCTGAGCTGCCTGCTGCTCGGCGGGCTGCCCGTACGCATGCTCCGGCAGGCAACGTCCGAGCTGCTGGAGTCCGCCCCGGAACCTGCCGTGCAGCAGGGGGTGCGTGAGGTGGTGGAGCGGGTGCGCGCCGCCGAAGGACTCCCCGAACCGGTGCTGCGCACCAGCAAGGTGGGTCAGAAGCTCTACGTCGAGATCGCGTTCGTGGTGCCGCCGCACAGCTGGGACGTCGCGGGCGAGGACCGGGTGCGCCGGGCGCTGCGGGACGGGCTGACCGCCCTGCCCTACGAACCGTGGAGCGTCGTCGAGATCACCTCCGATCCCGGGCTGGTGCTCTGAGCCCGGCGGACGGGTCTCCGGATCACCGGAGGCCGCCCGGCGGGGCCGCTCCTCCCGTCCTCTCCGGTGCCGCGGACGAGCCCGTACGGCCCCGGGCGGCCTCGTCCACCCCGTCCCACCTCGGGTGTTGGCGTACGAACCGCTCGTCGCGCCGAGGGGTTCCACCCCAACTCGCCCCTCCGAAGGGGCAGAAGGAACCCGGCAGGGATTGAAATCCTTTACGCGACCCCCATATGATGCGTTGCGTAGCGGCGGATCAGAAAAAAGATTCGCCGCACGACGAGACCGGACAAGGGAGGTGGCCATGACTGCGAGCTTCACACCGACGGTGCTGTGCCCCCTCGCGAGCCCGGCGTCGACGTCGAGCGTCACCCTGCCGCAGACCGACCGTGTGCGCGCGAGTGCGGTGCGGCACGAGTGTTGTCGTCTCTGTTGTTGTACGGCTGAGATCCCGCTGTTCGGCTGAGTTCGCCCAGGCCGGCCCAGCACCTGACGGGTGCCCCGGGCCGGTGGAGCTCGCCCTGCCAGGTCCCGCCGCCCCTGTCCGGCCGCTTCCGCCCGCTGGTCCGGGTGACCCGTGCGCGGGTGCGCGACCGCCGGTCACCGGCGCCGATTCCTTGAGTGTCGCCTCGCTTCGACGTGGTCCCGACCGATCGCCCTGTCACCGCGCAGAGAGCGGATCATATTCGGAATTGCTCGTTGTGATCCGTACTCGCCCGCCCTCATTCATCCCATCCACCGCCGACGTGCGCGCTCAACGACCGTGCGCACGGGGCGTCCGCCTGCGACACGGAGCATGATGTCCAACGCACTCGCGCGTACCTTCCAGGCCGTACCGCTGTGGGGCCGACCGTCCCGGCCGGTGATCATCGGCGTCAGCCTGGTGGTGTCGCTTCTGTCGATCGCGCTCTCCGTCGTCATCGGTACGGCGGGCATCGGCCTGGGCGACGTCCTCCACACCATCGCCATCCACGTCTTCGGCGCCCGGCCGAGCGAGAGCTTCCGGCCCACGGACGTGATCGTCACCGAACTCCGCCTGCCCCGAGCCCTGTTGGCCTTCCTCGCGGGGGCCGCGCTCTCGGTGTCCGGGGTCGTCATGCAAGGGCTGCTGCGCAACCCGCTGGTGAGCCCCTACACCCTCGGCCTCTCCCCGGCGGCGTCCTTCGGGGCCGCGCTCGCCATCGTGCTCTCCAACAAGGCCGGACACACCCCGTCCTCGGTCGTGGTGATCTTCAGCGCCCTGCTCTTCAGCCTGATCGTCTCGCTGATCGTCCTCGGAGTGGCGTCCCTGAAACGTATGAAGGCCATCACGCTGCTCCTGGTCGGCATGGCCTTCTTCCAGCTCTTCGAAGCACTCACCTCGGCCACGCAGTTCTTCGCCGACGAGAACACCCTGGCCGAGATCGTCCACTGGACCTTCGGCTCGGTGAACGACGCCACCTGGCAACAGGTGCTCGTCGTCACCATCCTGCTCGCGGCCACGCTGCCTTACCTCTTCGCCCGCGCCAAGGCGCTCAACGCCATCGCGTTCGCCGGCGACGACGCCGCGGCGAGCCTCGGCGTCAACGTACGCCGCACCCGCCTGGTGCTCATCGTCGTGGTGGTCGTCCTCACCGCGGTCGTCGTGTCCTTCACCGGAGTGATCGGCTTCGTGGGACTGGTCGGCCCGCACATCGCCCGCCTGGTGGTGGGCTCGGACCACCGCTACCTGCTGCCGTTCGGGGCCATAGCCGGCGGCCTGCTCATCCTCTGCGCGGACGTGGTCGGCCGGTCCGTGCTCTCCCCGGTCGTCATCCCCGTCGGCATCGTCGTCGCACTCATCGGCGCGCCGCTCTTCATCAACCTCGTACTCTCGAAAGGGACGTTGGCCCAGTCATGACGCTCTCCGTCGAAGGCGTGGCCTTCTCCTACTCCCGCAGCCGGCCCGTGCTGCACGATGTGAACCTGGCCGTGCGGCGGGGCGAGTTCGTCGGGCTGCTCGGACCGAACGGCTCGGGCAAGTCGACGCTGACCAAGCTGATCGCCCGGGTCAACCGGATGCGCACCGGCTCGATCAGCTTCCAGGACAAGCCCCTCCACCACCTGCGGATGAGCGAACACGCCAAGGTGGTCGCCTATGTGCCGCAGTCCGGAGAACCGACCTTCCAGCTCTCCGTACGCGACTCGGTGCTGCTCGGCCGTACGCCGTACTTCGGGATGCGGCCCCGCTCCCGCGACTGGGAGATCGCCGACGCCGCGATCGAGCACATGGGGCTCACCGGCATGGCGGCGCTCTCGGTGGGGGACCTCAGCGGTGGCCAGGCGCAGCGCGTCCTCATCGCCCGCGCCATCGCCCAGGAGCCGGAGATCCTGCTGCTGGACGAGCCCACCAGCGCGCTCGACCTGCGCTACCAGGTCGAAACCCTGCGCCACGTACGTGATCTGACGCGCAGTCGGAACCTCGTCTCGCTCATCGCCATCCACGACCTCAACCTGGCGGCCCGCTTCTGCGACAAGGTCGCGATCCTCCAGGGCGGCCGGATCATCGCGTTCGGCCGCCCCAACGACGTGTACGACAGCCGGATGCTGGAGCAGGTGTACGGCCTGGAGGTCGACCTCTTCGAGCGCGACGGAACCGTACAGGTGCACCCGGTCATCGGACCAGCGGCCGTCGAACCCCTGGCCGCCGCCTCCTGACGCCCGACGCCGGCCCTCCCCCCCCGCCCGGAGATCCACCCGCGCCCGGAGATCCACCCCCGCGCCCCGAGAACCACCCCCATGACGACATCCGTGAACCGAACAACGAGGAGAGAAGTGAACCATCCATCCACCCGCAGGCTGCGTACAGCGGCCTCCGCGGCCCTGCTGACCGTCACGGCCCTGTTGGCGACCGCGTGCGGCGGGAACGCGCAGGACGGCTCCGACGGGGCGTCGGGCGGCACGGGAGCGGGTTCGTCCTCCGTCACCGTCACGGACAGCGCGAAGCGACGGGTCACCTTCCCGGACGGCCCGATCGACAAGGTCGCCGTCGTCGGCGGCTTCAACGTCGACCTCGCGCTCGCCCTCGGCGCCCGCGACCAGATCGTCGGCATCGACGAGAAGACGATCGGCCAGGAGAACTTCGCCGGCTTCCCGTCGAGCCTGTCGATCGGCGCCAGCGCCGACGCGCTGAACTACGAGCGCATCGTGGCGAGCGGCGCACAGGCCGTCGTGCTCTACGCCAACCAGCCGTGGCAGGCGGCGGAGACCTCGCTGAAGCAGGCGGGCGTCAAGGTGCTGGTGGTGAGCTCCTGGGTGTCGCAGGACTGGAAGACCAACGTGCGGCTCCTCGGCAAGGTGCTGGGGCGCGACAAGGAGGCCGCGAAGGTCCTCGCCTTCACCGACAAGGTCGGCGCCCTCACGGCCCGGGCCGGGCAGGAGTCCACGCGGGCCACCGCCTACTACGAGGACAACGCCGGAAAGACCAGCGGCGTGGAGGGCGGCAAGACCCTCGCCTTCGGCGACGCACACGTCAGGAGCATCTTCGCCGACAGCCCCGGCAACACCATCGACTCCGACCCGGCGGCCGTACTGGCCGCCGACCCCGACATCATCGTGGTGGAGACCGACAACCTCTACGGCGGCCGGTCCGACGCCGATTACAGGGCGATCGCCGACAAACTGCTCGCCCGGCCTGGCTGGAAGAACCTGAAGGCCGTACGGAACGGCAAGCTCTTCCTGTTCAACCCGTGGGCCTTCGACCTGGCGGGCAACCAGATCTCGCCGCTCTTCTTCGCGTCGTTCGCCTACCCTGACCGCTACCAGGACGTAGACCCGCTGTCCGTCGTGGAGGAGTGGTCGAAGGACTTCATCGGGGCCACGAAGTTCACGCCGCAGGGCTACGTGTATCAGGTGGCGGCGCAGTGACCGGGCGCGTCCGGACGGGGCTCGCGCCGGTATCCGTCCGGACGCGTCCCCTGCCGGGCCACATGGAGTCGAAGAGAGGGGCAGCGCCTGCCGGTTCGGCCGGTAGTGACGCCCGACCGGCGCACACACCGGCCGACGTGAACTCCGCGCGGGCGAACGAGACGATGGCCGAAGAACTCACGAAGGAACACCCTGACGTACCGGACGTACCGGATGTCCTGGACGCCGAGGACATCGCGGACGCCGGACAGCTCGACGACGACTGGCTCGCCCACCACATCGCGGCAGCCGGGTCCGCCGAGTCCGTGGTGCCGCTCCTCGAACGCAGGATCCGGGAGGGCACGATCCGCCCGGGCACGCGGCTGCCCACGATCCGCGCCCTGAGCGAGCAGTCCGGGGTGAGCTTCCGGAACATCCGCGACGCCCTCGCCGTGCTGCGGGGCAAGGGCCTCGTGGAGACACGGCGGCGGGGCGGCACCGTGGTCGCCGACCCCCTCGCCACCCCCCGCCCCGCACCGGCCGCCGAATCCGCCGGTACGGACGCGGCGGCGCCGAACCAGGCCGGCGAACTCGCGCACGCCTCGTCCGACCCGGAACTCCTGCCGGACCTGGCCGAAGCGCTGGCCGCCGGGCTGCGGAGCCCGGGGCTCCACTCCAACGTCCGGCAGTACATCACCGACCGGCTGCGGACCGTCGCCCAGCGGGACTGGCCGTTCGCCGCCGAGACCTACATCGCCGGAGGCAGCGGCGCGGAGGCCGCGCTGCTCTGCGTCGCCACGCTGGCCGGGCCGAGCGGGAAGCTCGCCATCGACGTCCCCATCAACCCCGGCCTCCTCGACCACATCCGGCGCCTCGGCCTCGACGTGTTCCAGGTGCCCGCCGACGCGTACGGCGCCGACCCGGCAGCCCTCGCCAGGGCTCTGGAGCAGGGCGCCCGGACCTACCTGTTCCAGCCCACCGGCCCGTACGCCATGACGCCCCCCGCGACCGCCGCGCGCATCGCGGAACTCGCCGAGGTCATCGCCCGCTTCGACGACGACGTCGTCGTGGTGGAGGACGACGCGGTGGGCCCCCTCGCCAACGTGCCGGGCCCGACGTTCGGCACCGTACTCCCCGGACAGGCGGTACGCGTACGGTCGTTCTGCCGGTCGTACGGGTCCGACCTGCGCACCTCCGTGATCGGCGGACCGCGCGAGGCCGTGGAGCGCATCCGCGACAACCGCAGCTACGGGCTGGCCGTCAACAGCCGCATCCTGCAGGACGCGCTGGCCCACCTCATCGAGAGCTCCACCACCGCCCGGACGCTCAAGCGGGCGCGCGGCGTGTACGCCAAACGCAAGGCGGCGCTCGCCGACGCGCTGCTGCGCCGCGACATCCCCAGCCTCTCCGGCCCGAACGCCCAGTTCCTCTGGATCGAGGTGAACAGCGAGGTCGACACCCTCATCGACCTCGCCACCGCCGGCTACTCGGTCGGCGCGGGCAGCCGCAGCTTCGTCGAACCACCCACCGCCGGACACCTCCGCATCGCCACCCTCCGGCTGCCCGACGACCCGGCGGCGATCGACCGGATCGCCGACGCGATCGGGCGCGCGATGCACGGGCAGATGCGCGACCTCTACGCCTGAGGCCCGCGGTCCCCGGCGGGTGCCGTCCCGCGCGGTGTCCGGCGGGCCACGGCCCGGGGGGTGCGGTACCCGAAGCGGCCCGACCCGCCCCGACCCGCCGGACACCGACCGGCCGAAGACATGTACCGAAGGAGACCAACGTGACCGGACCCTCGCGGGCGACGCTCGGGCTGAACCTGAACGTCAAGCCCGCCGGCTCGCACCCCGCCGCGTGGCGCCACCCCGCCGTGGACCTGGCGGAGATCAACGACATCGACGCGCTGCTCGACATCGCCCGCACCGCCGAACGCGGCGGCTTCGACGCCCTGTTCCTCGCCGACAAGCTCACCTTCTCGCGCGAACCCGCCGCCGTGGCACCGGCGTTCGAGCCGCTCACCCTGCTCTCCGCACTGGCCGTCGGCACCAGCCGCATCGGCCTGATAGGCAGCGTCTCGACCACCTACTCCGACCCCTTCGTCGTCGCCCGCCAGACCGCCTCCCTGGACCGGATCAGCCGCGGCCGCTTCGGCTGGAACGTGGTGACCAGCGCCATCCCCGCCGCCGCCCGGAACTTCGGACAGGACACCCTCCCCGAACACGCCGCCCGCTACCGCAGGGCCGAAGAGTTCGTGACGGCCGTCAAGAAGCTCTGGGACAGCTGGGAGGACGGAGCGATCGTCGAGGACCGCGACCGGGGCCGGTACGTCGACCCGGAGAAGATCCACGCCGTCGACCACGCGGGCGAACACTTCCGGATCGCCGGACCGCTCAACTCCCCCCGCCCGCCCCAGGGCTGGCCCGTCATCGTGCAGGCCGGCTCCTCCGGCGACGGCCGCTCCCTGGCCGCCCGGCACGCCGACTCCGTGTACACCGTGGCCAGTTCGGCCGAGGAGGGCCGCGCCTTCCGTACCGACCTGCGCGCCCGCGCCGTAGCCGAGGGGCGCGATCCGGACTCGGTGCGGGTCTTCACCGGCTTCCGCGTCCTCGTCGCCGCCACCACGGACGAAGCGCGCGCCCTCGAAGCCGAGTTGAACCGGCTCGCCGACCCCCGTCATGTGCTCGGACAGATCGCCCTGTTCAGCGGCTACGACCTGAACCACCTGCCGCTCGACGCCCCGCTGCCCCCGGTGCCTCCGGTCGAGAGCTCCCAGTCCTACCGGTCCCACCTGCTGGCGGTTCACCGCTTCGTGGAGCGTGAACGCCCGCGCACGGTAAGGGAGTTCGCCCGGGGCCTCGGGGGCGGACTCGGTGCGGACAACCTGCTCGTCGGGGACGCCGCCACGGTCGCCGACGAGCTGGAGGAGTGGTTCCGGGCCGGGGCGCTGGACGGTGTCAACCTCCAGCCGGACCTGCTGCGCCAGGGCACGTACGCGATGGTCGAGCACCTCGTCCCCGAACTGCGGCGGCGCGGCCTGCGCCCGCCCGCGTACCCGGGCACGACCCTGCGCGGACACTACGGGCTCAGCCGCCCGGCGCGACGGGCCGGAGCCGTCGCCCATGCCTGAGACGGCGATACCGGACGAGCGCGTCGTGGTCGTGGTGGGCGGCGGCTTCCGGGGGACGTCGGTCCTGGAACGGCTGGTGGCGAACCTGGCGGAGTTCCGGCCGTCCGGCGGACGGCTGCGCCTGGTCTCCGTCGACGAACACCCGCCGGGCCCCGGCCGCATCTGGCGCACCGACCAGTGCGCCGACCTGCTCATGAACACCCCGGCGTCGGCCTTCACCGTGTGGCCGGACGCCTCGGTCAGCAGCGAGGGGCCGAAGGTCTCCGGACCGAGTCTCTGGGAGTGGCAGCGACGGGTCGCCGAAGCCCTGGACGCGCCGGAGGGGACGGAGGCGGGCGGCTTCGGCGCACCCGGCACCGGCCGCCCCGTCCTCGGCCGGGCGCTCGCCGCCGACCTGGCCCGGCGCCCCGGGCTCGCGGCCTCCGTCAGGGCCGCGACCGCCGACACCTGCACCCCGCGCGTGTTGCTCGGCCACTACCTGACCTGGTGCCACGAGACGGTGACCGGCTCCCTCCCGCAGGGGGTGCGCCACGACTGGTGGCGCGACCGGGCGACCGACGTCGAGCGGACCGGCGGGCGCTACCGCGTCACCCTCGCGAGCGGGGCCGCACCGCTCCTCGCCGACGCCGTGATCCTCTGCACCGGCTGGTCCACCCCCGCCCGCGACCACTCGCCGGCCCGCGACCACCGGCCCGCCCGCCCCGGCCCGGCGGTCCGGCGCCTCGGCGGCGACAACGCGAGCGACCAGGACCTGTCCGACGCCAAGCCCGGCGCGGACGTCGTGGTCGAAGGGCTCGGCCTGAGCTTCTTCGACGTCACCACCCTGCTCACGGTGGGCCGGGGCGGACGCTTCGTACCCGACGGCACCACGCCGTACGGGCTGCGTTACGAGCCCTCCGGCCAGGAGCCGGTGGTGCACGCCACCTCGCGGCACGGGGTCCCGTACTGGGGGCGCCCGGGCACCGCCGTACCGGACGGGGCGGGCCGGCACCGCTTCCTCACCGAGGCGCTGCGCGGTCTGCCCCGCCCGGGGCGGTTCGACGGGGTGGGCGCGGCGATCGCCCGCGACACCCACACGGACTACTACGCGCACCTCGCGACGGTGAACCCGGACGCCTTCGCGGTCCCTCCGGGACGCCTGCTGGACGCGCTCGCCGTCCTGCCGCCCGAGGGCCCGGAGTGGCGGGAAGCGGTCGCCGAGGCGGTACCCGAACCGGAGCTCCGGCTCGACCTGGACGGCGACGCGGCACTCGCGGTGCGGCAGTGGTCCGGTCCGGAGGCGTTCGGGGACGCGATCAGGGCCCGCCTGCTCCTCGACCTCGCCGAGACCGCCAGGGGCGCCGCGAGCAGCCTCAAGGTCGCGCACCGGTCGTTCGGCAAGGCGCGCGGAGTGCTGGTCGCAGCGGTGCAGGACGGCGGGCTCACCGCCGAGAGCCACTCCGGCGGCTACGCGGACTACCTCGACCTGGCGTTCCGGCTGAACAACGGCCCGCCGCCGGTACGGCTGCGGCAGCTCCTCGCCCTGCACGACTCCGGCCTGGTCCGGTTCCTCGGACCACGCGCCACCCCCGAGGACCGCCCCGACCCGACCGGGTCCGCCCGGTGGAGCTCACCGGCCGTGCCCGGCGGCGGAGTCCGCGCGGACCTGGTGATCGAGGCGCGCGTCCCGGCCCCGAACCTCCACACCGGGACCGACCCGCTGCTGCGGGCGCTGCGCCGCCGGGGGCTCGCGGAGCCGTTCCGCCTGGAGTCGGCCGACGGGCCCGTACCCACCGCCGCACCCCGCGCCGACCCGCTGACCGGACGCCTGCACGGGCCGGGCGGGACGGCGGACGGAGCCGACGGCCCCGGGCCGCAGCTCTACGCCCTCGGTGTCCTCATGCGCGACACCCGCGTCTCCTCGCTGGCCGCGCCCGCACCGGGCGCCGACGCGGTGGCCCTGCGGGAGACCGACCGTACGGCCCGGAGCGTGCTGGCCGGGGTGTGGAGCGGCCTCCCCGGGAGCGGCGCGGGCCGCAGGCCGGAACCGTACGGGGCGGCCGCCGCCGAGGACAGGACGACGAGAGAGGTACGAGGGTGACGACGGATACCGGAGCGGACGAGGCCCTGATCTCGGCCGCTCAACTGCTGGACCTGCGGGACCTGTTGGACCTGCCCGAGGAACGGGGGAGCGGCCGCGCCCTCGTCCTGCTGGAGGTCGGACGCGAGCCGGCCGACGCCCCGGACGCCTCGGAGCGGCTGCCCGGCGCCCACTACGTCGCCCTCTCCACCCAGCTCGCCGGCGCACCCCGGCCGGGCTCCGGCAGATACCCGCTGCCGAGCGCCGAAGAGATCCAGCGGCAGGTGCGGCGCTGGGGCATCGGCGACGGCTCGGTCGTCGTCGTCCACACCCGCTCGGATCCCCAACTGGCCACCCGCGCCTGGTGGGTTCTCAGCTGGGCGGGCGTGCCCGACGTCCGCTTCCTGGACGGCGGCGTCGACGCGTGGGTCGCCGCGGGCGGCCCGCTCGGCAGCGCCGAACCGGCCGAGGGCGGCGGTACGTTCACCGTGGCGACGGGCTCGCTGCCGACGCTCGACGCGGAGGGGGCCGCCCGCCTCGCCCGGTCCGGCACGCTGATCGACGCCCGCCCGGCCGCCGCCTACACGGGGGAGGACGGCGGCGGGCACATCCCCGGCGCGCTGAACCTGCCCGTCGCGGCGCACTTCGGCCCGGACGGCCGGCTGAAGGGCCGGGACGAACTGCGCGCCCTGTACGCCGGTCTCGGCGCGGAAGACGGCACCGAAATCGGCCTGTACTGCGGCGGCGGTGTCGCCGCCACCTTCGGCCTTTTCGTTCTGAGCACCCTCGGTGTTCCGGGCCGGCTGTATCCCGGCTCCTGGTCGGAATGGAGTGCCGACCCGTCCCGCCCCGTCGCCGGCGGTGACACGCCGGGCTGAAAAGGCCCCCTTTTTTCGCTTCCCCCTCCCGCCCGCATGCCCCGGCCGGCGGACGAACACGAACACCACACAGAGGAAGAATTCGATGGAATACACGCGTCTCGGAAAGTCCGGCCTGGTCACCTCGCGGCTGATCATCGGGTGCATGAGCTTCGGCGAACCCGATCGCGGACCGCACCCGTGGTCCGTCGGGATCGACGGGGCCCGGCCGGTCGTCCGTGCGGCACTCGAGGCCGGAATCAACTGTTTCGACACCGCGAACGTGTACTCCGCGGGGTCGAGCGAGGAAATCATCGGCGCCCTCATCAAGGAGTTCGGGGTACGCGAGGAGGTCGTCCTCGCGACCAAGGTGAACGGCCGGATGGGCCCCGGCCCGAAGGGCGGCGGACTGTCCCGCGGCGCCATCCTGAGCCAGGTCGACGCGAGCCTGCGCCGTCTCGGCACCGACTACATCGACCTGTACCAGATCCACCGCCTGGACCGTTCCGTCCCGGTGGAGGAGACCCTCGAAACCCTGCACGACCTGGTGCGTTCCGGGAAGGTCCGGTACATCGGAGCCTCCTCGATGCACGCCCGCGAGTTCGTCCGGGCGCAGTACGTCGCGGACCTGCACGGCTGGACCCGTTTCGTCTCGATGCAGGACCACTACAGCCTGTTGATGCGGGAGGAGGAGCGCGAGATGCACCCCTTCTGCCTCGAAGAGGGCATCGGCGTGATCCCGTGGAGCCCGCTGGCCCGTGGCCGGCTGGCCCGTGAATGGGGCACGGTCACCCACCGGCTCCAGACGGACGAGCCGGGCGCCGGCTTCTACAACCAGGCGCTGGAGTCGGACCACGCCATCGTGGACGAGGTGGGCGCCGTCGCCGCGGAGCGGGGGCTCACCCGGGCCCAGGTGGCCCTGGCCTGGAACCTCCACCAGCCCGCGGTCAGCGCCCCGATCGTCGGCGTCAGCACCGTCGAGCAGCTCCAGGACCTGGTGGGGGCGGTCGACGTCAAGCTCGACCAGGACGAGACCGCGCGCCTGGAGGCGCCGTACACACCGCGCCGGCCGGCCGGTTTCTAGGAATTCTCCACCACGGGTCTGAATCATAAATGGTCATTGAAATTATGATTCGAGCCCGCGGTGGGGCGTTACGTGCTTGTACGCAGGGCATTGAGGAAATAGAGTTCGAGGCGGCGAGACGGGTTCCCGTAGAATTTCGGATCAAAAGTGCGGGGCCCGTTCAGTCGAATCATAAATACCGAGGAGGATCGCTCGCATGGCCAATCCCGAGACGCGCGTCATTCACCACCCCGACCAGCTGATCGAGCCCGAAGTCGCCGAGAAGAAGCGCCAGTCGGGCGCCCTCTTCATCGATGTGCGCCGGGATCGCCCGGATGCGCCGAAGGGCGGGATCGAGGGTGCGGTGAAGGTGGGCAAGGAGCGTGCCGACGAGCTGCTCGACCCCGCGTCGCCGAGTCTGATACCGCAGCTTTCCGATCTGGCGGACGGCAGCGAGATCGTGGTCTTCTGCAATTCGGAATTCGGCTCCGATCCCATCATCGAGAAACTGAACGCGTACGGGTACCGCAATGTCACCCACGTCCGGGGCGGATTCGCGCGCTGGCAGGCCGAAGCGCTGCCGACCGTCGACCCCGTGACCGTCGCCCCCGCGTCGGCCGTCGATCCCCTGCCGGCCGCCGACCCGCTGCCCGCCGGAGACCAGTAGTGGCCGCCGGGCCGCCGCGGCGGATCCATCTGGCGATGTCGGTCGGGCGGCCCGCCGGACAGCTCTGGCGGCGGAAGGACAGCCGCATCGAGGAGGCGTTCTCGCTCCCTCTGCTCTCCGAGGTCGCCCGGGCCGCCGAGGACGCGAAGTTCGACGCGCTGTTCCGCGCCGACAACATGCGCCTCGACCCCTCGCGGGTCCGGGCGAGCGGCCCGCCGCACTACCTGGAGCCGATGGTCGTCCTCTCGGCGCTGATGGCGCGTACCGAGCACATCGGCCTCATCGGCACGGCGTCGACCACCTTCAACGCGCCGTACACGCTGGCCCGCCAGTTCGCCTCCCTGGACCACCTCAGCGGGGGCCGCGCCGGGTGGAACATGGTCACCTCCACGGTCGGCGAGGAGAACTACGGCGACCAGCCGCTGCCCCCCAAGGCCGCCCGGTACGCCCGTGCCCGCGAGTTCGTGGACGTCGCCATCGGCCTCTGGGAGAGCTGGGAGCCCGACGCGCTGGTCCTCGACCGCGAGGCCGGAGTCTTCGCGGACGAGGCACGCATCCGCCCGCTCGGCCACCGCGGCGAACACTTCCAGGTCGCGGGCCCGCTCAACATTCACCGGCCACCGCAGGGAAGGCCGGTACTCGTCCAGGCCGGCCGCTCCGAGGAGGGCCGCGACTTCGCCGCGACCTACGCCGACGTGGTCTTCGCCGCCGCCGACGACGTCGCCGGCGCCCAGGCGTTCTACGCCGACATGAAGGACCGCGCCCGGCGCAAGGGTCGCGACCCGGAGTCGCTGAAGATCCTCCTCGGCACCCATGTCGTCCTCGGCGCCACCGAGGCCGACGCGAGAGCGCTGGAGAGCGAATGGGTCGACGGCATCGACATCGACAAGGCCGTCGCCTACCTCCAGACGGTCGTCAGCCCTCATCTGCGGCTCGCCGAACTCCCGCTCGACGCACCGATTCCGCTCACCCTGCTCGAAGAGGCCGAGGCGCTGCGCGACGAGCGGTACCAGCGGGGTGCCGCCTGGCTGCGCACCCATCACCGGCGGACCGTACGGCAGTTGGCGGTCAAGCACCGGCAGGACAGCCTGCACCTCGGATTCACCGGAACACCCGAACAGGTGGCCGCCGAGCTGGCCGGACTCTTCCAGGAGCGCGCCGCGGACGGGTTCGTCCTCTCGCACAGCCATCTCCCCGAAGGACTCGACCTGCTGACCCGGGGCGTGGTGCCCGCGCTGCGCCGCGCGGGGCTCTTCCGGCACGACTACGAGGGGCCGACCCTCAAGCACCACCTGGGCATCGCCTGACCCGCGCGCGACGGTCACCGCCCGGTTCCCGAAGGGCTGTTCGGGAACCGGGCGGGCCTTTCCCGCGAACAGCCCCGTGGCGGTGAGTAAATGGCCCATCGCGCACCGCTCACGACCGGCGGACGCTACCGTGGTCGCCGTGGAAGACCTCGACGCCGAAGAAGCCGACAAGTGGCCTCTCCCGCCTCCCTGGATGTGGGACTGCGAAGACTGCGTGACCCTGTACCGGCGGATGAGGGAAGCGCCCGAACTCGCGGCGGCGGCCCGGGAGGAGGTGGGCCCGGGCATCGACTGCGACCCCTTCGACCAGGTGATCACCACCCAGATCAGGCTCTCCCAGCACATCGCCAACCAGCACACGGCCCACGTGCCCGGCACCGTCGCGTCCTGCGGGCGGTGCGCCTCGGACGCGGTGTCCACGACGATGCCGCGAGCCCTGGTCCTGGAGCACCGGGCCCGGCACCTGGTCGTCCCGCCCAGCATCGTGGGCGGCATCTGAGAGCGGGCGGCATCCGGAAGCGGTTGCCATCCGGGTGCGGCCTGCAGCCGGGAGCGGTTGCCGTCCGGGTGCGACCGGCATCCGGGAGGCGGATCCGGACGGAAGCCCCTACGCGTCCTCCTCCGGCAGCACCGGGGCGAACCCGATCAGCCCGAGCCGCTGGGTCGCCCGGGTCAGCGCCACGTACAGGTCGTTGACCCCGCGCGGGGAGCCGGTCCTGATGCGTTCGGGCGCCACGACGACCACCGAGTCGAACTCCAGCCCCTTGGACTGCCGCGCGTCCAGGATCACCACTGGGGCCGCGAGGTCGGGGTCAGGTCCGAACGAGGCGCCGGGCAGGGCCTCGGCCAGCTCGACGTGGAGCTCCCGCGGGGCGATCACCGCGAGCTTCCCCTCGTACCGGGCCTCCCGGGCGACGGCCTCGGCCGCCGTACGTACCAGCTTCTCCGGCTCGGCGGTCAGGGTCCACGGCGCGACACCCGTGGACCGCACCGACCGGGGCGGCTCGAAGGACGGATCGGTCTCGCGCCGGACCTCGGCGGCCGTCTCCATGATCTCCTTCGGCGTACGGTAGTTGACGTCCAGGCGGGTGTGCTCCCAGCGGTCGCCGACGTACGGGCCGAGGATGCCCGCCCAGGAGTCGGCCCCGGCCGCCGAACCGGTCTGCGCCGGATCGCCGACCAGCGTCATGGAGCGGGTCGGGCAGCGGCGCATCAGCAACCGCCAGGCCATCGCGGAGAGTTCCTGCGCCTCGTCGACGATGATGTGACCGAAGGCCCAGGTCCGGTCGGCGGCGGCGCGCTCGGCCGCGCTGCGGTGATCCGCCTCCTCCTGGCGCTCGGCGAAGCGTTCGGCGTCGATGATGTCGTGCGCGGAGAGGATCTCCGCGTCGTCCTCGTCCTCGAAGTCGGTGGAGCGGGAGCCTTCCGAGAGGTCCAGCACGCCCTGGGCGTACGCGATCCGCTTCCGGCGCTCCGCCTCCTCGGCCGCCCGGAGGGCGCTGTCGTCCTCGCCGAGCAGCTCGGCCGCCTCGTCGAGCAGCGGGATGTCGGCGGGGGTCCACTCCGTGCGGTCCGTCAGCCCGGTGGGGTCCGTGTCGTCGCGGCGGACCGCCTCCGCCTCCCCGGGCAGGAGCCCGGTGGGGGCCGCGAGATAGGCGGCGAGGAACTCCCCGGGGGTGAGGCGCGGCCAGAGGCCGTCGATCGCCGCGTGCACCTCCTCGTTCCCGGCCACTTCCTCGTGCAGCTGCTCGACGTCGGAGGGGTCGAGCAGGTTGGGGCCGCCGAGCGGATCGGCCCCGATGCGGTCCGCGAGCTGCCGGGTCAGCGCGTCGACGATCCCCGCGGCGAACGGGCGGCGGGCGAGGTTGTGCGGCAGTCCGGTGTCACGTGCCTCCGCCCTGACCCGGCCGACCGTCTCGCGGTCGAGCAGCAGGGTGTCCCGGTCATGGGCGATCTCGACGGGGTCGACGGGCAGCCGTTGAAGGCCGGCGACCGCCCCGCGCAGCGCCTCCGCCATCCGAGCCGCCCCCTTGACGGCCGCGGCCTCCGGGGTGTCGGTGCCGGTGGCCCGTACCCCGGGGAAGAGCTCGTCCGGGGTGGCCAGCAGCACGCCGGTCTCGCCCAGGGAGGGCAGCACGTTGCCGATGTAGCCGAGGAAGGCGGGGTTGGGGCCGACGATCAGCACCGCGCGGCGCGCCAGCTGCTCCCGGTACGCGTACAGGAGGTACGCGGCACGGTGCAGGGCCACCGCCGTCTTGCCGGTGCCGGGCCCGCCCTCCACGACGAGCACACCCCGGTGCGGGGCGCGGATGATGCGGTCCTGCTCGGCCTGGATGGTCCGCACGATGTCGGTCATGCGGCCGGTACGGGTGGCGTTCACGGCCGCCAGCAGCACGGCGTCGCCGTTGGGGTCCTCGTGGCCGGTGCGGAGCGCGGGCGCGGTCTCGTCCAGATCCAGGATCTCGTCGTGCAGGGCGGTGACCCGGCGTTCGCGTGTGGTCAGGTGTCTGCGGCGGCGGAGCCCCATGGGGGTGTGGCCCGTCGCCAGGTAGAACGGGCGGGCCACCGGGGCGCGCCAGTCGATGAGCAGCGGGGTGCGCGCCTCGTCCTCGTCGCGGATGCCGAGCCGGCCGATGTGGTGGTGCTCGCCGTCGCGGAGGTCGATACGGCCGAAACAGAGCCCGTCCTCCACGGCGTTCAGCGTGGCGAGGCGGTCCGACTGCTCGGCGACCGTGACGTCCCGCTCCAGCCGCGCCTGGCGGCTGTGCACGGGCTGCCCCAGCGAACCCCGCACGGCGCCCTCGGCCCCTTCCCGCAGGGCGTCGAGACGCTCGTGGAGCAGGGTGACGAATTCCTGCTCGCGAACCATTTCCTCGCTTGACAATGTGACTCCATAAAAGATAAGGTGAGCCCTGTGAATTTCTTCCGTGATGTCGCCGGAAGGTTGCGCGAAGTTGACGCATCGAAATCACGGAAATATTCAGTTTAAGCAGACGAACACCTCGGACGCCAATGCGGTCCGGGGTATTTTTTTGTGTTCCCGGCCGGTTGCGTCCGTTCTGTTCGCGGCCCGCGCTGCTCGGTTCGCGTCCCCTGCGCGTTTCCTGCGCGTTTCCTGCCGTACGGCTCCGTCCCCGGCCGTCCGGGGAGGATGCCGCCCCGCGTGCGCGCGGCGTAGCCTTCCGGCATGGATTCTTCCGCCGAGTGTCCGTCCGGTACGGACGCGGCCGTCCCAGGACCGCGCCCCACCGGGCGGCCCGCCGTCGACGGCCCCATGGCCGCGCCCGAGGTCACGTACACGGAGTGCCGCCGGTGCGGCACCCTCATCGCCGGTCTGGACGGGCGCTACGCCTGCCCGGGCTGCGGCTGGGTCAACGACCACTCGGAGGGGCACCGCGCCCTGCCGACCGCCGAGGACGACCCCGACTTCCCGGGACCGGCCGGCGCCCGTCGCCGTACGGGTACGGGCGCCGGCACCGGCGCGGTGCGGGCGAAGGGTGCGGCCCGGCGCGGTCCGGCGCACGAGGCGCACTGAGGCGCACGAGGCGCACGGGACGTCGGAGGCGCGGGCGGACTGACAGGGGACGGGCGCGGGACCCGGAAGCGCGGCGGGCCGGGCAGGCGGGGGCGGGGTGTCGGTGCCAGGGGCGCCGACGTCAAGGGCGCCGGGGCGCCAGAAGGGTGTCGATCCGGGTCGCGAAACCGTCCAGCAGGCGTTGCAGCCCGAACTCGAAAAGCATGTCGAGATCGAAGTCGTAACCGGCCGCGGCGATGCGCTCCAGCGTCGGGAACGCACCGGTCGAGAGTGCCTCCCGGAGTTGTGATTCCTGCGTCTCCATCCACTCGTCGCTCGTCAGGCCGGTGAATTCCTCGGCCACGACTTCGGGCTCGATATTGATCGCCGTACCGCGCACGTAATTGAACAGCGTGACGTGGAGCGTGAAGTGCGTCTGGCCGTCGAGGCCGTGTCCGTCCAGCGCCCGAAGCACCCACTCGGTGAAAGGCAGGGCCCCGGCGAGCAGCTGCGGCCGGGTCACCGAGAGCGCGGGCGCGAGCCACGGATGGCGGCGGAACGTCTCCCACAGCAGCCGGGCGGCGATTTCCAGCCGCGCCCGCCAGCCCGCCGGGGGATCGGCGGGGAAGTGCCACTCGGAGCAGGCGGTCTCCATCATCTGCGTCATCAGGTCGTCCTTGTCGGTCACGTGCCGGTAGAGCGACATGGTCGCCGCCCCCAGCTCGTTGGCCACCCGCCGCATCGAGACCGCGCCCAGCCCCTCGGCGTCGGCGACCGCGATGGCCGTCGCGATGATCCGCTCCTGGGCGAGCGCGACGGCCGGCCCGCCCACGACGGCCGGTCCGCCCACGACGGCCGGTCCGCTCACGATGCGAGCCGGGGCCCGGGCCGCAGGCGTGCCGGACTCCGGAGCGGCGGCCGGGCGGCGCGCCCGCGCGGCGCGCTCGACCACCGTGCCGACGCCGGACACCGGACGGACCAGCCCCTCGTGGCGCAGCTCGGCGATGACCTTGGTCGCGGTGGCCATGGCGACCCCCCACTGGCGGGCGATCTCCCGGGTGGACGGGATGCGGTCGCCGGGGCCGAGCTCCCCCGACTCGATCCGCTGCCGCAGAACCGCGGCGATCCGGCGGTAGGGCGGCTCCTGCGGCAGCGCCCGCCGTGCTTCGCCGTGCTGTTCCTCCGGCCGCTCCATGACGCCTCCGTACTAGTGCACCTCTGCGGGTCCGCACTGTACTGCCTGCCTGCGAGGGAAGGCGGAAGTCTCCGGAAACCGTCGGCAGAACGGGATCGCCGGCCCGCTCCGTACTAGTGCACAGATGGCCAAATCCCTTGAATTCAAAGGGCTTTCGAGGTTGCAACGCGTCCTGCGTACGCCGTACATTCACCTTCATGGAAAGCAGCGACGTACTCATCTCCGGCGCCGGTATCGCCGGCCCCGCCCTCGCGTACTGGCTACGCGCGGCCGGTTTCCGCGTCACGGTCGTCGAGCGGGCGCCGAGCCCCCGGCCGGGCGGTCAGACGGTGGATCTCCGCGGTGCGGGCCGGGAGGTGATCAGCCGTATGGGGCTCATGGACCGGGCGCGCGCCGTCGCCGTCGAGCAGCGCGGCCTGGCCCTGGTGGACGCCCGGGACCGGGTCACCGCCGAGATGCCGACCGCCGCCTTCGGCGGGGAGGGGATCGTCTCCGAGATCGAGATACTCCGCGGCGACCTCGCCCGTCTCCTCCACGACGCGAGCTCGCCGGCCCCGGACGGCGCGTCCGGCGCCGATGGCACGGAGTACCTCTTCGACGACACCCTCACCGGGCTCGTCCAGGACGACGACGGTGTCACGGTCACCTTCGAGAAGGCGGGCCGGCGCCGCTTCGGGATCGTGGTGGGCGCCGACGGCCCGCGCTCCACCGTCCGGGCGCTCGCCTTCGGTCCCGAGGCCGACTTCGTCCGCCCGCTGAACTGCTGGACCGCGTGGTTCACGGCCCAGGAGGAGTGGGATCTCGGCGGCTGGTTCCGGATGTTCAACGCCCCCGGCGGGCTCGTCGCGTCCGCACGCCCCGGCCGGCTCCCCGGCGAGATCAAGGCCGGACTCAGCTTCCGCGCGGAGCCCTTCACGTACGACCGCCATGACGTCGACGCCCAACGGGCCCTGATCGCACGCCGGTTCGAGGGTGCCGGGTGGGAAGTCCCGCGCCTGGTCGCGGCGATGCACACCTCGGACGACTTCTTCTTCGACTCCCTGGGGCAGGTACGCCTCGACAGCTGGTCGCGCGGACGGGCGGTGCTGCTCGGCGACGCCGGGTACAGCCCCTCGCCCCTCACCGGCATGGGGACGAGCCTCGCCCTCGTCGGCGCGTACGTGCTGGCCGGTGAGTTGTCCACGCCCGGCGCCGGTCACCTCGACGCCTTCCGGAACTACGACCGGATCATGCGCCCCTACGTCGCCCGGGCGCAGCAGCTCCCGCCCGGCGGTGCCTCCGGGTACGCACCGAACGGCGCGCTCGCCATCCGGCTGCGCGCCGCCTCGATGCGGTCGATGAACCGCTGGCCCATGCGGCAGGTGCTCGCCGCCCAGTTCGCCAAGGCCGGGGACATCGACCTGCCCGGCTACGCCCACCTGGCGGCAGGCGCGGGGACGCCCTCCTGAAAGCGTCCCCGCCCCACCCGGCCGGAGCCTCAGCTCTCCTGCGGGTACGCCGTCTCGTACGCGGCGCTGAACAGCGCCTTCACGTCGTGCCCCGAGAGCCCCTCGGTGCGCGCCTGGACCAGCCACGCGTCCAGGGAGGTGCGGAGCGGCGAGTCCGGACCCGACTGGGGCCGGGCGAGGTCACGGGTGATGAAGGTGCCCGCCCCCTGGCGCACCTCGGCGAAACCGAGACGCTCCAGCTCCCGGTACGCCTTGAGGGTCGTATTGGGGTTGACCTTGGTGGTCGCCGCCACCTGGGCGGCCGTGGGCAGCTTGTCCCCCTCCTGGAGGGCGCCCATCCGCAGGGCCTGTTCGACCTGGTGCACGATCTGCAGGTACGTGGCGATGCCGCTGCGCCGGTCGATGCGGAAAACGACCACTGCTCTTCACCTTTCCGCTCGACTGAGGAGACTTTACGGACACGGAGGGCGCCGCGTCACAACGGGCGCCGGGAGACACGCCACACCACGAAGACCGTGAGGGCGACCGTGGCGGCGAGCAGGATGCCCGCGCCGGTCCACTGCATGGAGGGCATCTGGTCGTAGTCGAGGTACTCCATGACGTGGTCGACGATGCCCTTCTTCTCGATGCAGGCGTTCTGCGCGGCCTCGGTGGCCTCGGCGCAGGTGCCCCAGCCGTAGAGCGTGCCGTCCGCGGTGCCGACCCAGCTGTCGAGCTCCTGGCGGCCCGGGACGCTTGCGGGTTCCCCGTTCAGCGGGTACGTGAGCAGATGGCTGGTGCCGAGGCTGTTGCGGAGCCGGTCCCAGACGATGTTCGCGAACACGGAGAAGCCGAGGGTCACCGTCATGGACAGCATCACGCGGCGCAGCAGGACCCCGATCGTGACGCCGGCGGCCGTCAGGAAGAGACAGAACGCGGGCAGCACCGGGCCGGTGTTGTCGAAAATCGCCGAGTCCAGCCAGGTGGCCGGGAGGACCGTGCGGTACGGCTTCCACCACGAGGTGTAGAGCACGGAGATCACCAGGCCGGTGACGAGAGCGATGCCGTATCCCACCGTCAGCTTGGCGATCAGCCAGCGGCGCCGCGGTACCGATTGGGTGGTGACGAGCTGCGCGGTGCCCTGCTCCCGGTCGGAGGAGATCAGCGGCGCGCCGACGAAGACGCCGAGGAGCACCGGGAGGGAGCCGAGGGCCAGCGTGAGATAGGAGTAGGCATCTCCGAGCTCGAGCGATGTCATCAGCTCCTTCTCCGGCCAGCCCGCCGCGTCCAGCCTGTCGGCCGTCTCCCCGCGCAGGTAGAGGATGGCGGCCGAGCCGAGGACCACCAGCGCGAACACGGAGTACAGCGTCGCCCGGTGCTGACGCAGCATGAGCCAGGTCAGGCCGTGCAGCGGGCCGCGCCGGACGGTTCCCGCCCCCGTGGCGGGGGCGGTCGGGGTGGTGGTGGTCATGATGCGGAGATCCCTTCGGCGTCGATACGGGCACCCCGGGTGAGGAGCGCGGGCGCGTCCGGCGAGCGGAGGTGGGCCAACAGCACCTCCTCCAGGCTCGGTTCGCTGATCTGCCAGTCGCCGGTGAGCGGCCCGTCGGGGCGTACGAGCGCCTGGAACTGGCGCCCCTGCACCCGGGACTCGATCACGGTGTGGCGGGTCAGCTCCGGCGGCAGCCCGCCGTCCGCCGCCAGCCCGGTCACCAGGGTGTGGGCGGGCACCAGCGTGTCGGTGTCACCGGCCATCCGGAGCCGGCCCTCCGACACCACCAGCAGGTAGTCGCACATCTCCTCCAGCTCGCCGAGCATGTGGGAGGACATCAGGACCGTGGTGCCGCGCTCGGTGGCCTCCGACATCAGCAGGGTGCTCATCTCGTCGCGCGCCAGCGGGTCGAGGTCCGACATCGGCTCGTCGAGCAGCAGCAGGTCCGGGCGCTTGCCGAAGGCGAGCGCGAACGCGACCCGGGTGCGCTGGCCGCCGGAGAGCGTGCCGACGCGGGCGTCCAGCGGGACCCGGCCCGAGCGGACGATCCGTTCCGCGGCCGCCATGTCCCAGCCGGGGTTCAGCTCGGCGCCCATCCGCAGCGTCTCGGCCACCGTGAACCGCTTGAAGAGCGGTTTGTCCTGGCCGAGGAAGGCGAACCGGGGCATGGCCGAAGCGTCGTCGACCGGGATGCCGAAGAGCTTCAACCCGCCCTCGGTCGGGGCGATCTGCCGGGACGCGATCCCCAGCAGGGTGCTCTTGCCCGCGCCGTTGGGGCCGACGAGACCGCAGATCCGGCCGGCCGGAAGCCGGAAGGAGCAGTCCCGCAGGGCCCAGCCGCGGCGGTACCGCTTGCCCAGGCCGCGGGCCTCCATGGCCCATTGCTCGGATGTCTCGCTCGGTGTGCTCGGGTGTTCCACGCCTCGCCCCAATTCCATGAGTCAATTAATGGAATAATTGACTGAGGGGTGGGAGGCTGTCAAGGCGGCTTCCAACAGCGGCGGTTCAGGGCCCGCCGCCGCACCCGGAAACGCCGATCGCCCGGAACGCGAGGCGTCCGGGCGATCGGCAAAAAGAGGTGAAGCGGTGGAGCAGCGGTTCTACGGGGTGGTGAACAGGGGGGGCGGCAGGTCAGACGAGCGGCGGCCGGCCGAGCCGGGTCATCCGCCACACCGTGCGCCAGCGCATCGGGTTGCGGGGGCCGCAAGGGGTGCGCAGGCCCTCGACGAAACCGCCCATCCAGGACTTCAGTCCCTTCGCGGACCGGGTCCTGGCGAGGGTGAGCAGCGTCCACACGCCCAGGTAGAGCGGGATCAGCGGCGCGGGGAGGTTGCGGCGGGCCAGCCAGACCCGGTTGCGGGCGGTCATCCGGTAGTAGACCGCGTGCCGGGCCGGCGAGGTCTTCGGGTGCTGGAGCAGCAGACCGGGCTCGTACAGGATGTTCCAGCCGCCGTCGAGCGCCCGCCAGGAGAGATCCGTCTCCTCGTGGGTGAAGAAGAACTCGGCCGGCCAGTGGCCCGTGCCCGCCAGCATCTTCATGGAGAAGGCGTGCGCGCCGCCCAGGAAGGCGGTGACCAGCCCGCGCCGCATCGGGTCCGAGGCGCGCAGCCGCGGGATGTGCCGGCGCTGCGTCTCGCCGTGCTCGTCGGCGATCCGGAAACCGACGATGCCGAGGCCGGGGTCGGCGGTGAACAGGCTCTGCACCGTGCTGAACACGTTCTTCTCGACCAGCAGGCCGTCGTCGTCCAGCTCGATCACCACGTCCACGTCACCGAGCTCGGCGAGGCGGGCGAGGCCGACGTTCCGGCCGCCGGGGCAGCCGAGGTTCTCCTCGTTCTCGATGAGGGTCACCCCGCCCTCCAGGTCCTCCAGGCCGGGGAAGGCGGAGAAGTCCGGGAGCTTCGTGCCGTTGCCGATGACGACGAGCCGGGTGGGCCGGACGTCCTGCATGGCCACCGACGCGAGGAGGGCCTCCACCGCCTGCGGGCGGTCACCCATGGTGACGATGGAGACACCGATGCGTGGTGCGAGGGCTGCGGATGGGGACAAGATCGGTACTCCCGTGCTCGGCTGCGGTGTCCGCGATCGTACGCCCCGAAGTTGGGCCGCCCGACTCCGAACCGTCGTACGGATGCCGAGCGGCGTTCACCGGGCGGGGAGGGCGTCGGCGCCGCGTTCCTGGACCCGGCGGCGGTGCACGCGTCGTCGGACAGCCTGTCCTCGCCCGCCGCGGGCTGCCGGGCGCCGGGCGACGGGCCGCCCGGCGCCGGTCGCCGGTCCGGGTCAGCCGATCCGCGTCCCCGCGCCGCTCACCCGAACGCGTGCGTCGCCCGGGCGCAGCTCCACGGTGAGGGTGCCGGGCCGGCCCATGTCCTCGCCCTGGTGCAGTGTGAGGACGGCCTCTTCGGGGACGAGACCCAGCTCACGCGCGTACCCGCCGAAAGCGGCGGCCGCGGCACCCGTCGCGGGGTCCTCCACCACACCGCCGACCGGGAACGGGTCACGGGCGTGGAAGACCCGCTCGGACTCCCGCCAGACCAGCTGGACGGTGGTCAGGTCAAGCCGGCGCATGAGGGCTTCCAGCCGGGAGAAGTCGTACGCCAGGTCCGCGAGGCGCTCCCGCGTCGCGGCGGCCAGCACCAGATGCCGGGCTCCGGCGAACGCGATACGGGGCGGCAGCGCCGGGTCCAGATCGACGGCCGGCCAGTCGAGGGCGGCCAGCGCCTCCGCCAGATCGGCCGGGGCGACCTCCGCCACGTGCGGCTCCACGCTGGTCAGCGTGGCCCGCAGGGCCCCGTCGCGCGACTCCACCGTGACCGGCACCGAACCGGCCAGGGTCAGGAACTCCAGGTCCCCCGGGCCGTCGCGGTCCGCCAGCGCGAGCGCGGCGGCCACCGTCGCGTGACCGCAGAACGGGACCTCGGCCTTCGGGCTGAAATAGCGGACCGTGTACGTCCGCTCCCCGGGTGCCTCCGTCAGGAACACGGACTCGCTGTAACCGAGCTCGGCGGCGATGGCGAGCATCGCGGCGTCGTCGAGCGCCGACGCGTCCAGGACGACCCCGGCCGGGTTGCCGCCCTCCGGACGGGTGGAGAAGGCGGTGTAGTGCAGGATCTCGGCGGGGTTCTCTGTGCTCATGCATCGGCACAACCGGGGCGCGCGCCCGCGCATTCCCGTACGGGTCGCGCCCCGGCCGCCCCCGTGCGCACGCCCAGCCGCCCCGCACCTTCCCGTGCGCACGCCCCGGCCCCCCGCACTCAGCCGACCAGCTGCTCCTCGACGAGGTCGGCTGCCCGCAGCGTGCCGCCCTCGGCCCGCGCCTCGGCACGGACGCCCGCCGAGCGGCGGGCGACCTCCGGATCGGCGAGGAGCTCGTCCAGCGCGGTCCGCAGGGCGTCGGCGGTGGCGTCCTCGGTGTCGATGCGCCGGGCCACACCCAGCTCCACGAGACGGTCGGCGTTCATGAACTGCTCGGCGGCCTGCGGGACCGCGATCATGGGAACACCGGCGAGCAGCCCTTCGCCGCAGCCGCCCATCCCGGCATGGGTGACGAAGGCGTCCGCCTGCTCCAGGATCGCCCGCTGCGGCACCCAGCGGTGCACCTCCACATGGGGCGGGATCCCGCCCAGCTCGGCCAGGTCGGTGTACTTCCCGATCTGGAGCACCACGTGCAGGTCCGGCCGGCCGCCGAAGGCCGCCAGGCACTGGCGGTAGAACTCCGGGCGGCGGGTGTACGCCGACCCCAGCGAGATCAGCAGCACGCGCCCGGCACCGGCGGGACGCGTCCAGCCGCCGCCCTCCTCACCGGTACGCGGGGGCACGCAGGTGCCGACGAAGGTCACGGCGTCGGTGTCCACCCGGTCGGCGTGCGGCTGCATCGCCCGGGGGATCAGCGCCAGGGCGCGGGCCGGGTGGCCGGTGAAGGCCTCCATGTCGGTGGTGGTCGCCCCGCACGTGGCGAGCCATCCGGCGAACTTCGCCCGGTAGGCGTCGGCGCCCGGCAACTGCCAGAGCTGCGCCGCCACTTCCTCCGCGTACCCCTCCCAGCCCACCAGGGTCGGGGAGAGCTGCAGGAGGGGCCGCCGCTGCGACTCGGCGAGTGCCCGCGCCGCGTAGGCGCCGATGTCGTAGAGGTAGAGGTCGGCGGGGTCGTCGTCGTAGAAGGCGCGCAGCTGCGGGAGGGCCCGGACGGCGTCGTCGAGGAAGAGCTCCATGGCGGCGATCGGGTCGTCGGGCCACGTGTTGTCGGCGACCGGCAGCCCGGAGGCGCAGGGCACGAGCTCCGCGCCGGTGGGGGCGATCAGGCCGGCGACCGCCGGATCGTTGGCGTACGTCACCCGATGGCCGCGGGAGACCAGCTCGCGGATGATCTCCAGGCTGGGCAGCACGTGGCTGACGGCGGGAATTCCTGCCATCGCGATGTGGGCGCGGCGACGGGGCATCGGGGATCACACCTTCCGGGTCTGCGGTGGGACGGGCACCATCATGCGGCGCGCGGGCCGGGCGCGACGGCCTCCAGCTCGGCGACACTTCCCGCCATGACCGTCCGGATGTGCGCGGTGAGGTGCTCGGCGGGCCAGTCCCACCAGGCCACCGCCAGCAGCCGGGCGATGTCCTCCTGGCCGAAGCGGGTGCGCAGCAGGCGGGCCGGGTTGCCGCCGACGACGCCGTAGTCGGGCACGTCCGCGGTGACCACCGAGCCGGCGCCGACGATCGCCCCGTGCCCGATCCGTACGCCCGGCAGCACCGTGGCGCCGTGGCCGAACCAGACGTCGTTGCCGACGACGGTGTCGCCCCGGTTCGGCAGGCCCGTCAGCAGGTCGAAGTGGTCGGACCAGGAACCGCCCAGGGTGGGGAAGGGGAACGTGGAGGGGCCGTCCATACGGTGGTTGGCGCCGTTCATGAGGAACCGCACCCCCGTGCCGAGCGCGCAGAACTTCCCGATGACCAGCTTCTCCGGGCCGTAGTGGTAGAGGACGTTGCGCGTCTCGAACGCGGTCGCGTCGTCGGGGTCGTCGTAGTAGGTGTACTCCCCGACCTCGATCAACGGGGACTTCACCAGCGGGCGGAGCTGCACCACCCGGGGCTGTCCGGGCATCGGATGGAGCACGGTCGGGTCTGCGGGTACGGGAGCGTCGGCTGGTACGGGCACGTCGGAGGGTCCTCCCGGAAGCGGCGTCGGTTCCTCATCCATGATCACAGCACGGCTCCTGCCCGGACAGCCGTTTTTCACCTGCGGGAACGCACGCCGACGACCGCCGCCCCCGGCACACCCGGTGCTCACCGTCCCGCCATCCGAATGTTGTGCACCCGACAAGTCGCGGACGTGGTCCCGCACTCCAATGCCCAGGGGGCGTCCGGCGATTCGAGGGCGCCCCCCTCGACACCCACCTGCCAGGGGAGAGACCCATGACGCCCGCACCGACCGCCACGGACGCCGAACGCCCCGGCCACCCGGCCGAGTTCCGCGCGGCGGCCCGCCGCCACCGCGAGGGCGTGGGCCGTCGCCGCTTCCTCACCACCACCGGCGCCGCCGCCGCGCTCGCCTTCGCGGTGAACCTGCCCGCCGCCGGCACGGCGAGCGCCGCCGAACTCGACCCCCGCAGGATCGGCGAAAACCCGTTCACGCTCGGAGTGGCCTCCGGCGACCCGCTCCCCGACTCCCTCCTGCTCTGGACGCGCCTCGCCCCCCGCCCGTACGAGGCGGACGGCGGGCTGCCCGCCGCCCGCGTCCAGGTCGGCTGGGAACTCGCCCACGACGAGCGCTTCCGCCGGGTCGTCCGGCGCGGAACCGCCACCGCGCACCCGGAGTTCGCCCACAGCGTCCGCACCGAGGTCCGAGGCCTGGAACCCGGCCGCACCTTCTACTACCGCTTCCGCGCCGGCGGCTGGACCAGCGAGACCGGCCGCACCCGCACCGCCCCCGACCCGCACGCCCGCAACCGCGCGGTGAAGCTCGCCGCCGTCTCCTGCCAGGCGTACCACGACGGGTACTTCACCGCCTACCGCCACCTCGCGGACGAGGACGTGGACGCCGTCTTCCACCTCGGCGACTACCTCTACGAGTACGCCGTCACCGCCACCGGCGGCGCCCGCGCCTACACCGACCGCGTGCTGCCCGACGTCTTCAACCGGGAAACGCTGACCCTGGAGGACTACCGGCTGCGGTACGCCCTCTACAAGTCGGACCCCGACCTGCGCGCCGCGCACGCCGCGCACCCCTTCGTCGTCACCTGGGACGACCACGAGACCGAGAACAACTACGCCGACGACACCCCCGAGAACAGCGTGCCCGCCGAGGAGTTCCTGCTCCGCCGGGCCGCCGCCTACCGCGCGTACTGGGAGAACCAGCCGCTGCGCACCCCGCAGCGCCCCACCGGCCCCGACATGCGCCTCTACCGGCGGCTGCGGTTCGGCCGGCTCGCCCAGTTCGACATCCTGGACACCCGCCAGTACCGCAGCGACCAGGCGTACGGCGACGGCTGGAAGGTCCCCGGACCGGAGTCCGAGGACCCCACGCGCACGCTGACCGGTGCCACCCAGGAGCGGTGGCTCATCGACGGCTGGCGCTCCTCCCGCGCCACCTGGAACGTCGTGCCCCAGCAGGTCACCTTCGCCCAGCGCAAGGACGTGCCCACCGCCGCGTACAAGTTCTCGATGGACTCCTGGGACGGCTACCCGGCCTCCCGGCAACGGGTGCTGGACGGTGCCGAGTCGGCGGGCGTCGACAACCTGCTGGTCCTCACCGGCGACGTGCACGTGGCCTACGGCTTCGACCTGAAGAAGGACTTCGACGACCCCTCGTCCCGCACCGTCGGCACGGAGATCGTCACCAGCTCGATCACCAGCGGCCAGAACGGCTCGGTGAAGCCCGCCAACTGGAACAACCAGATGACGGCCAACCCGCACCTGAAGTTCTACGACGGCCGGCGCGGCTACGCGCTCGTCACCCTCGAAAGCGACCACGCCCGCGCCGACTTCCGCGCGGTCGACGCCGTCACCACGCCCGGCGCCCCCGTCACGACGGCCGGTTCCTTCGTGACGGAGGCGGGCAACCCGGGGCTCACCCCGGCCTGAGCGTGCTGATGTGACGATCCGTCAGGCGGGCTTCTCCGCAACGGAGTCGGACGGATAGTGGACGCCGATGCGGTCCCGTACCGCGTCGAGCGTCCGCATCACCGCCAGCGAACCGTCCAGCGGCACCAGCGGGGACTCGGTCTCGCCCGCCCGCAGCGCGCGCATCACCTCGACCGCCTCGTACTGCATCCCGGACAGTCCCTGCGGACCCGGGCCCGTGACGATCTTCTCCGGCGCCGGGTCCGCCGCGTCCGCGCGGTACAGGAGGAAGTGGTCGGGGTGGAAGAAGCTGTGCGGGAAGTCGATCCGGCCCTTGGTGCCGATGACGGTCGCCGCCGTGGGGTGGTGGCCCACGATCGAGCAGGAGAGCAGGGCGGTCGCGCCCGAGTCCCAGCCCAGCAGTATCCCGGTGTTCAGGTCCGTGCCCTCGGGGGAGAGCAGCGCGTCCGCCTGGACCCGGTCCGGCTCGCCCAGCAGCAGCTGCGCGAACGACACCGGGTAGACGCCCAGGTCCAGCAGCGCGCCGCCGCCCAGCGCGGGGTTGCGCAGCCGGTGCTCGGGACCCACGTCACCCGCGAACCCGAAGTCGGCCTGGATGGTGCGGATCTCGCCGATCGCGCCCTCGCGCACCAGCTCCGTCATGCGGCGGACCACCGGGTTGAGGTACGTCCACATGGCCTCCATCAGGAACAGCCCGCGCTCCCGGGCGAGCTCGACCAGCTCGCCGGCCTGCCCCGCGTCCAGCGTGAACGCCTTCTCGCAGAGCACGTGCTTTCCCGCGCGCAGCGCCAGCGCGGCCGCCTCGTAATGGGCGGAGTGCGGAGTTGCGACATACACCACATCGACGTCCTCGTCCGCGACGAGCTCGGCCCAGCTTCCGTAGGCTTGTTCGATACCGAACCGCTCGGCGAACGCCCGGGCCGACTCCTCGGTGCGCGAGGCCACCGCGACCACCTCGGCATCCGGCAGTCCCAGCAGATCCTTGGTGAAGGTCGCGGCTATGCCGCCCGTCGCCAATATGCCCCAACGCACAGTCCCGCTCATGCCCCGCCCTTGATATTGGGTTACGGCCAGTCGGCCCGAGCTGAGAGCATAGATGCGGATTTCAACGATGTGGAGATGAAGCATGCCGGACAGCGGCGGAAGCCGGGCCCAGCGAGAGCAAGAGCACATACCTACGGCGGGAACCGGTCAACTGATCACCGGGCCCGCCGTTCCCGACCCCGCGCCGGGCCCCGACGGCCCGGCCCTTCCCGGTCTCACCGGCCTCCCGGCCGCCCCGGCGGCGGCCCTCCGGCGGACCGCGTTCCTGGTGACCCTGGTGCTGGGCGGCCTCACCGCGCTGCCGGCCCTGTCCATGGACATGTACCTGCCGGCGCTGCCCGATGTCACCGACGCGCTGCACGCCCCGGCCGCCACCGTCCAGCTCACGCTGACCGCCTGCCTCCTCGGCATGGCCCTCGGCCAGCTCGTCGTCGGACCGATGAGCGACCGGTGGGGCCGCCGCGGACCGCTCCTGACCGGCATGGTCGTCTACGTCGTCGCCACGGCGATCTGCGCCATCGCCCCCAACGCCGAGATGCTCATCGGCTGCCGTCTCCTCCAGGGCCTCGCGGGCTCGGCCGGCATCGTGATCTCCCGGGCCGTCGTGCGCGACCTCTACGACGGCATCGAGATGGCCAAGTTCTTCTCCACCCTGATGCTGATCTCGGGCGTCGCCCCGATCGTCGCCCCGCTGATCGGCGGCCAGGTGCTGCGGATCACGGACTGGCGCGGCGTCTTCGTCGTCCTCACCGTCGTCGGCGTGCTGCTGACCCTCGTCGTGTGGAAGAGCCTGCACGAGACGCTGCCACCGGAGGAACGCCACACCGGCGGCGTCACCGAGGCCCTGCGCACCATGCGGGGCCTCTTCGCCGACCGGGTCTTCATCGGCTACACCGTCGCCGGAGGCCTCGCCTTCGCGGCCCTCTTCGCCTACGTCAGCGCCTCCCCGTTCGTCATCCAGGAGATCTACGGCGCCTCCCCGCAGACCTTCAGCCTGCTCTTCGGCCTCAACTCGGTCGGCCTGATCGTCGTCGGCCAGATCAACGGCCGGCTGCTGGTCGGCCGGGTCAGCCTCGACCGGGTCCTGCTCTTCGGGCTCGCCGTGATCCTGGCCGCGGCCGTCGCACTGCTGCTCATGACCAGCGGGGTCTTCGGCACGGTGGGGCTCGCCCCCGTCGCCGGCACGCTGTTCGTCCTGATGTCCGCGATGAGCCTGGCCCTGCCCAACACCAACTCGCAGGCGCTGATGCGCTCCAAGCACGCGGCGGGCTCCGCCTCCGCGCTGCTCGGCACCTCGTCGTTCCTCATCGGCGCGATCGCCTCGCCGCTGGTGGGCATCGCGGGGGAGGACACGGCCGTCCCGATGGCCCTCGTCCAGACCGTCTGCGCCGCCGCGGCCATGACCTGCTTCCTGGTGCTGTGCCGCCCCTGGGAGCGGCGCGGCCGGACCGACGGCGGGCTGTAGGCCCCCTTCTCCGAGGGCCTTTCGGCCCCGCCTCCTTCGAACCCGGCGCACCCGCGCGCCACGACGGGCCCGGAACACCGGGCCCGTCGTCGTACGACCCGAAGCGAGGGCCGCCGGTCAGCCGGCGCGCGGGTAGCCGATCAGATGCTGCCGGTCGTCGCGGTCCGTCGTACGGAAGATCCCGACCCCGGTCGCCTCCGCCACCGGCAGCCGTACGTTGCGGGAGAGCGGCTTGTCCGACCCGTCGACGAAGTTCACCACCACCGGCACCCCGCCCCCGGCCAGCGCCTCGTCGGCGTCCCGCACGTTCCGGGCGCCGTACGCGAGCCCGTCGTCGGTCACCGAGGCGAGCGTCACGTGGGACGAGCCGTCCTCGTCCTCAAGGCAGTACCCCTTCCTGGCCACCAGGTCGAACGCCAGGTTCCCGGCGATCAGGTAGTCGCCCGACGGCGGGACGACCGCCTGCGGGAAGCGGCCCGGCTGTATGGCCGGACGGCGGCACTCCACCGACACCAGCGCCTTGCCGCTCGCCGCGTCGTGCACCGTCCACAGCTCGTGGGTCGCCGCCCGCTTCGAGGACTTCTCCGGCTGCCACTTCGCCAGCACCAGACCCGCCACCACCGACGTCGGCACCCCGGTGGCCGGGTCGGCCCCCTTCGGCGCGACGTCCCGGCTGTACCAGCCGCCCGGCACCCAGAACTCCCGCGCCCCGCTCACCAGCAGCCCCCGCGCGGTCTGGCCGGCCACCTCCGTCAGCTTCCGGCAGTCGGAGCAGCCCTTGGGGTACTTCAGCTCCGACGCGGCGATCTTCGACGTCTCGCCGGTCACCGGGTCGATCAGCGCCACGTTCGCGTCGGCGTCGGAGATCACGATGTCCGGTCCGCTCGCGGAGACCGCCGGAGCGCCGTTCCACGGCAGCTCCACATGGTGACGGTCGCCGTTGGTCGCCGCGTACACGTCGAGTGAGATGAACGTCTCGGACGGGGCGAGTCCGTCGCCCGCCGTCCCGTACGACCAGGTGACGAAGAACTGCCGGTCCTCGCGGGAGACGGTCAACAGTCGGGGGTAGCTCTCCGGATCCAGCGTCTGGCGCGCCTCGCTCCGCCACCCCAGCTTCCCGGTGGCCGTGTCGAGGGTGCGCACCCGGTAGCGGTGGTCGGCCGAACGCTCCAGATAGGCCAGGGTCCCCGTCGGCCAGGAGAAGGCGATGTCGGGGGAGGCGCCGACGACCTCCCAGCCGCTGTCCGTCGTGTACTGCGGCGGCACGTTGAGCACGGTCCGGGCCCCGGACGCGCCGGGCACGGGCTTCGCGGCGGCCGAAGCGGCGGCCGAAGCGGAGGCCGCCGGAGCCGTGGCGCCCGCGCCGCTCCCGCCGCCCCCGCCGTCGCTGTCCGGGGAGCCTCCGCCGCAGGTCGCCAGCAGCAACAGGAGCGCCAGGAAGACCACCCCGCCGACCAGAGTCAGTCGAACGATCCTCTGTCTCATGGGTCCCCCCATCGGGCCTTCGCGGGTCTCGCGGCGGTCAGCGTAGCAACTGCCACATGGGCGAGCGGAGTTACACGTATCCCCGTCGCGCACCCGTGACCGGACGGACACCACCCGCCGCCGAGGCCCCGCCCGCGCCTCCCGCGCCGGGCCGGGGCGGGGCGCTCCGCGAATAGAATTCCTCGGTGAACGTCACCCTCCCCACCGCCGAAGCCCTGCGCACGGCCCTCGCCGGTCTGCTCGACGGACTGCCGCCCAAGCAGGCGGCCCAGGCCGTCGACCGGCTGATCGCCAGCTACCGCGGGACGACCCCGACCGACGCGCCGGTGCTGCGGGACCGGGCGGACGTCGTCGCCTACGCCGCGTACCGGATGCCCGCGACCTTCGAGGCCGTACGGGCCGCCCTGGACGCACTGTGCGAGGCCGCACCGGACTGGCGGCCGGCCACCCACACCGACGTCGGCGGCGGTACCGGCGCGGCGAGCTGGGCCGTCGCCGGGGCGTGGGGCGGACCGGAGACCACCGTCCTGGACTGGGCCGAGCCTGCTCTCGCGCTCGGCCGCGAGCTGGCCGAGGCCGGCGGACCGCCCGGGCTGCGGACCGCCCGCTGGCAGCGCGCCCGGATCGGCGCGGGGCTGGAGCTGGCCCCCACGGACCTGGTGACCGTCTCGTACGTGCTCAAGGAGCTGACCCCCGCCGCCAGGACCGAGCTGGTCGACGCGGCGGCCGGTGCCGCGCAGGCCGTCGTCGTCGTGGAGCCCGGCACCCCCGACGGGTACGCCCGGGTGATCGAGGCGCGCGACCGGCTGATCGCCGCCGGGCTGACCGTGGCGGCGCCCTGCCCGCACAGCGCCGCCTGCCCCATCGAGCCGGGCACCGACTGGTGCCACTTCTCCGCCCGGGTCAGCCGCTCCTCCCTGCACCGGCAGGTCAAGGGCGGGACGCTGAGCCACGAGGACGAGAAGTTCTCCTACGTCGTCGCGACCCGGTTCCCCGTCGAGCCGGTGGCCGCCCGGGTCACCCGCCGGCCGCAGATCCGCAAGGGCCAGGTCCTGCTGGAGCTCTGCACCCGGGACGAGGCCCTGCGGCGCGAGACGGTCACCAAACGCCACGGCGCGCTGTACCGGGCGGCCCGGGACACCGACTGGGGCGACGCCTGGCCGCCGCCCGAGGAGGACTGACCGCCCGGACCACACCGCGAGGGGGGACCGACCGCCCCGGACCACCGCTCAGGGAGCCGGACGCTCACGGAGCCGGACCGCTCACCGGTCCCGCAGCTCCTGGGTGCAGCACTTCACGCTGCCGCCCCCCTTCAGCAGTTCGCTCAGGTCCATCGGCACCGGTTCGAAGCCCCGGTCCCTCAGTGGGTCGAACAGCCCCGTCGCGGCCTGCGGCAGCAGCACGTGCAGACCGTCGCTGACCGCGTTCAGGCCGAACGCGGCGGCGTCCGCCTCCTGGGTGATCAGGGCTCCGGGGAAGAGCCGGGCCAGCACGGCACGGCTGCCGGGCGAGAACGCGCCGGGGTAGTACATGATCTCGTCCGCCGCCTCGTCGAGCACGCAGAGCGCCGTGTCCAGGTGGTAGTAGCGCGGGTCCACCAGATCCAGGCCGATCACCGGCCGGCCGAAGAACTCCTGCGCCTCGTCGTGCGCGAGCGGGCTGGACCGGAACCCCGTCCCGGCCAGCACGAAGGACGAGGTGACGGCGAAATCGCCCTCGCCCTCGTTCACGTGCTCCGGCTCGTGGATCTCGTCGTAGCCGTGCGTCCGGAACCACTCCCGGTGCGCCTCGGCCTCGCCGTGCCGCTCCTGGTGCGCGAAGAGCGCGCCGAGCACCCGCCCGTCGATGACGGTGGCGCCGTTGGCGGCGAAGACCATGTCCGGCAGACCGGGCAGCGGCGCCAGCTCCTCGACCGTGTGGCCGAGGGAGCGGTAGCGGTCCCGGAGGTCCTCCCACTGCGTCTGCGCCAGCGGCAGATCGACCGGCTTGGAGGGGTCCATCCACGGGTTGATGGAGTAGGTGACCCGGAAGTGCGTCGGTGCGCACATCAGATAGCGACGAGGGGTGGCGTCACGGTGCACGGGTGCTCCTCACGAACGGCGGCCTCGGCCGCGGCACGGTGGGGGAACGCGCGGTCTGCGCGTGAGCCCATGGTGCGCCGCGGGGGCCCCGGTCCGCAGTGCGCCGATCGGGTGAGCGTGCGCGGGTGGCCGGGGCGCGGAAATGCGCGCTGCCGTGCGTCGGCGACCCGGCCGCGATGGGGGAGGATGCCCGTCGATGACCGTTATCTGGCGTGATGTCCCTCACTCGGGGCGGTGGTCTCCCGCCCCGCTGATGAACTCTGGCCACCCGAAGCGCAGGATGGTGGGACCATGGACGGGTAACGCTGAGGTGAGGGGATAGATGGGCGCCGATTCCGGCCGCGCACGCGGCACAGAGGGCAAGATTTCCCAGTGGCTGCGGCGACGACCCAAGCAGCGGACCGATGCCGACGGCTCGGCCCGACTGGGCATGCTCCTGGCCGTGACCGATGCCGGGATGCCGATCTCGCCCGCCGCCCACCCGCTCGGACACCGATGTTCGTGCGAACGCATCGGATGCCCCACCCCCGCCCGTCACCCCGTGTCGTTCGCCTGGCAGACCCAGTCGACCACCGACCGCGCGCAGATCGAACGCTGGGCCGAAGGCCAGCCGCTGGCGAACTTCATCACCGCCACCGGAATGGTCCACGACGTGCTGGACGTCCCGCTCTCCGCAGGTGTCAACGCCCTGGAGCGGCTGACCGCACGCGGGATCGACGTCGGACCCGTCGCCCGCTCCGGCGACGACCGGATGCTCTTCTTCACCGCCACCCGAGGCACCCCCGAGGACGAGGACGAGTGGTGGCCCTGCGAGCTGGACTCGCACCCCGAGACCATGGACGAGCACCCCGGCCTGCGCTGGCACTGCCGCGGCAGCTACGTCCTGCTCCCGCCCGCCCGTCTCCCCGGTGACCTCGACGTCCAGTGGGTACGCGGCCCCGAGCACCCGCTGCCGGACCCGCTGACCCTGCTGGAGGCGCTGACCGACGCCTGCGCCGCGTACGTGGACAGCGACGAGGCGACCGGCCTGGACCCGGCCGCGGTGGCCTGGCCGCTGGGCCGCTGAGACGCCGGGCCGGTCCGACGCGCGCGGTCCGGCCTTCCCGCTCCGTCGTCGGCCGTCCTACTCGCCGGTCGCCGAGACCAGTCCGGGCAGCCGGTTCAGTACAGTCACCTTCGCGCCCCCGGCGGCGCCCCGCGCCGGCACGTACACCAGCTGGCTGGAGACGCGCTCCTTGGTGAGGGTGCTCTTCACCTCGCCCGTGAGCAGCGCCTTGGTGTCCCGGTTCACCTCGGGCTTCAGTCCCTGGGCGGCCGTCTGGCGCTCGTAGTGCTTGCTGCTGAAGAAGACCAGCGCCCCGCCGTCCTTCGTCGCGAGCCCGAACGGGCGGAACGCGCCGTCCAGCGGGCGGTCGACGTACTGGTACGAGAACCCCGGCTTCTTCGCCGCCGCGCGTGCCGTCCGCCAGCCCGAGGTGGTCGAGCCCGCCGCGAACACGTCCGGCGCCCCGGTGGACAGGTAATCGGTGTACGAGGTGCTCAAGTCCTCGGGCCGCACCGCGAGTTCGGCGCCCACGCTCTCGGCGGGCTTCGCCAGCCCGTCCGCGTCCAGGGCGAACTCCGGTACCTCCGACGGCGCTACGACCCCGAGATAGGGAACCGTCCACAGCGCGTCCGGGCCGGTCCGCTCGAAGACCAGCAGCCAGCGGGTGTCCTGGTCACCCTTGTCCACGTCACGGTTGGAGTCGGTGTCCGCGAAGAAATAGCGCGGCCAGCCCGCCTTCCTCGGTATGACGTAGTGCGTGTCCGACAGCTCCAGCGGATTGCGCGCCGCCGCGGTGTCCTTGTCGGTGTACGTGGACCGGGCCTTCAGCCCCGCCTGGTTGATCGCCCCGAGCGCCCCGGTCACCCGCTCCGCGTCCAGAGCGGGATCGAGCGTCGCGTCCGCCTTGTTGTACGTCGTGAGGAAGTCCTTGAGCGCCTGGTCCGCCTCGGACTTCGTCGCCTGGGGCACCTGCTCCAGTTCCCCGTGCACCGTCACGCAGCCGCCCGCCGTCATGCCCAGTACCGCCGCCACCGCGAGCCCCGCCGCCGACCGACCCAGCCTTCTCATCCGTTGCCTTCTGCGCCTTCTGATCCGTCGTCCGCACTGACCGTCCGAACCCTACCGGGGCGAAGAAGCGTGCGAAGGCCGTCCCGCAATCCGTGGTGGATCGGTGCCCGGCGTCGGACGCGGTGTGTCGCACGGCGGACGAGCGTCCGCATACGGGGTGTACGCGGACGTTCCGGCAACACGGCGAGGTGCCGTGGTTGTCGTCGCGCACCCACCAGGGACCGCGGGACAACCCTGAGGGCGAGAGGCCGACGCACGCCCCGTGCGGTGTCCCGACGGCCGCCAGGTCACCGGTCGCGCGCCGGGACGACGAGGGGCACCCCGGTCCGCGGGTGGGGGAACACCTCGACGGGCTGCCGGTACACCTCGCCCAGGAGCTCGCCGGTGAAGACCTCGGACGGCGGTCCGGCCACCGCGATCCGTCCGCCCCGCAGCACCACCGCGCGGTCCGCGTACGCGGCGGCCAGCCCCAGATCGTGCAGGACCACGACGACCGCGTCCCCGGCTGCCGCCGCCTCCCGGCAGATCCGCAGCACCAGTTCCTGGTGGCGCAGGTCCAGCGCGGCCGTCGGTTCGTCGAGCAGCAGCAGCGGGGCGCGTTGCGCGAGGACCCGGGCCAGCGCCACCCGGGCCCGCTCGCCTCCGGAGAGTGCGGAGAAGGGCCTGCCCGCGAAGGCGGTGACCTCGGTGGCCTCCATGGCGGCGGCCACCGCTGCGTCGTCCTCGTCCGCCCGCACCGTGCCGGACCACGGGGCCCGCCCCATCCGCACGACCTCCTCGACCCGGAAGGGGAAGGAGAGCGCGGCGGACTGCGGCAACACGGCCCGGCGAAGGGCGAGTTCGGCCGCTGTCCAGGACCCGGTGGGCCGCCCGTCGATCCGTACCCCGCCGGCGTCGGACGGCAGGTCGGCGGCGAGCGCGGCGAGCAGGGTGGACTTGCCCGCCCCGTTCGGGCCCACCAGCGCCAGCACCTCACCCGCGTGCGCGGTCAGCGAGACGTCGTCGAGCACCGGCCTGCCGCCCAGGCGCACCGAGAGGCCGGCCGCCTCCGCCACCGGGGTGCCGGAGGCGCGACGGACGGGCAACTCCCTCTCACGCGCGGCGAAAAGGTTCCTGAGGGTCTTCCTGCCGTGCCGTTCACGTGTGTTCATGCCCAACCACCCTGCTTCCGACGGGTTCTGCGCAGCAGCCAGAAGAAGAACGGGCTGCCGAAGAGCGCGGTCAGTACCCCGAGCGGCAGCTCGGCGGGCGCGGCCACCGTGCGGGCGGCCAGGTCGGCCACCACCAGCACCAGGGCGCCGCCCAGCGCACTGCCGGGGACCAGGAAGCGGTGGCCGGGGCCGTTCGCCATCCGCAGCAGATGGGGCACGAGGAGCCCCACGAACGAGATGATCCCCGCGACCGCGACGGCCGCGGCGGTCAGCAACGCCACCACCAGGACCAGGACGATCCGCAGCCGCTCCACGTCCACGCCCAGGTGGCGGGCGGGCCGCTCGCCCAGCGCGAGCAGGTCCAGTTTCCGCGCGGAGAACGGTGCGACGAGCAGCCCGGCCGCCGCGCACGGGAGCACCGCCAGCACCTTGGGCCAGGTGGCCTGGGCCAGGGAGCCGAGCTGCCAGAAGGTGATCTGTGTGACCTGCGCGTTGTCGGCGAAGAAGAGGAACAGCCCGATCAGTGCCCCGGCGAAGGCGTTCACGGCGATCCCCGTGAGGATCAGGGTCACCACCTCGGTCCGCCCGCCCGACCGCGACAGCGCGTACACCAGGAGCACCGTCGCGAGGCCGGCGGCGAACGCGCAGACGGTGATGGTCCAGTTGCCGAAGAAGCTCAGGCCGAGGCCGATGGAGGCGACCGCGCCCACGGCCGCTCCGGAGGAGACGCCGATGACGCCGGGCTCGGCGAGGGGATTGCCGAAGACGCCCTGCATCAGGGCGCCCGCGCAGCCGAGCGAGGCGCCGACGAGCAGGGCGAGGACGACCCGCGGCAGCCGGACGTTCCACAGCACGCTCTCCCCGACCCGGTCCAGGGCGTGGCCGCCCAGCCCCGCCCGGTGCAGCACCGAGCCCAGGACGTCGCCGAGCGGGATGTCGTACGCCCCGAGGCCCGCGGAGAGCAGGCAGCTCAGCAGCAGTGCCACCGACAGCCCGAGGACGAGTGCGGGCGCGGTGCGCCGCCGGGGGGAGACGGGGGCGGCGGGGGCGGTCGCGGGCGGTCCGGTGCGCTTCTCCTCGGAGGCCGCGGTCACCGGGCGCCACCGCCCTCGGGGTAGAGCTGCTCGACGATGTCGGCCAGCACCTGGTCGGTGCGCGGGCCGTAGTTGAGGAGCACGCCGTCGTCGACGGAGACGATCCGCCGGTCCATTCCGGCCGGGGTCTCGGCGACCCCCGGGATCTTCAGCAGGCCGTCGATCCCTCCGACCGATTCGAGTCCCTTGGTCATCACGAGGATCGCGTCGGGCGCCGCCTTCGCCAGCGCCTCGCTGGTGATGGCGGTGAAGTCCTTGGTGAGCCCGGACGCCTTCCCCGCGTCCACCGCGCCGGCGGCCTCCAGCAGCGAACTCGCCCCCGACTCCGCACCGCCCAGCAGGTAGACCGAGGCGGAGCCCCGCAGGTAGAGGAAGGCGACCCGGGGCTCGTCGCCGTGGACCGGTACGTCCTCGCGTACGGCGGCGAGCCGATCGGCGGTGCGCTTCTCCAGTTCGGCGCCCGCCTTCTGGACCCCGAGGGCGGCGGCGACGGTGCCGATCCGCCGTGTCACGTCGTCGAGTTCCAGGGCCGGATCGACCACCAGCAGGGGGACGCCCGCGTCACGGATCTGGTCGATCGCCTCGCCGGGGCCGGTGGTGGTGTCGGCGAGGACGAGTGTCGGTTTCAGGGAGAGGACGCTCTCCGCGGACACGTCGTGGGCGCGGGTCACCACGGGGAGCTTCGCGGCTTGTTCGAAAGTGGCGGTGATGTCCCGGGCGACCACGTGCTTCCCGAGGCCGAGGGTGAAGACGATCTCGTTGAGGGAGCCCGTCAGTGGCACGATCCGGTCGGCGGACGTGATGGTGACCTCGGTGCCGTCCGCCGAGTCCACGGTGACGGGCAGCTCGGGCACGGGGGCGGTGGCCAGCGGCTCCACCCGGTCCGCCGCGGTCGAGCCCGCTTTCTCCTCGGTGGACTTCGCGGATTTCGTGGACTCCGTCGATGTCGCGGCGGAGCCCGTCGTGCTGCCGCACCCGGCCAGCGCGAGGGTGAGCGCCACGGCGGCGGCCACGGCGGCGGCCGGCCGGCCGAGACGCGCGTGGCGGGCGGGCGCGGTCCGGCCGGGGCATCGGGTGTCCGGGCCCGGCGGGGCGAAGTCCTGTCTGGGGGGCACGGATTACCGTCCTGTCGTTCCGCTTCGAGTGGTTGATCGTTTTTGTGCTCTGCCGCACCTCATGTGCGGAACAAGGGGGTTCCGCCGCAGACGAGACGTAGCTTAGGTTAGCCTTACCTGAATTCGCCAGGTCTCGGAGGGGTCCATGCTGTCGTCCCGGTCCACCCGCGCGCTCGCCGTCGCGCTCTTCGCGGTACTGCTGGGAGCCCTGCTCCCGGCCACCGCCGCCCAAGCGGCGAGCCGTACGGTGCAGGGCGGCCGACTGGACTGGGGGATCAAGTCCTCCTTCCAGTCCTACGTCACCGGCCCCATCGCGGGCGGAAGTTGGAGCCTCACCGGGGGAGCGGCCACGGTCGGCGGAAGCCAGTTCCGGTTCCACTCGGCCACCGGGTCCTACGACCCGGCCACCGGTGCCCTCGCCTCCGGCTTCCTCGGCGGAGTCCACTTCGTGGGCCACCGCACGGACGACGGTTCCTACGAGCTCGACCTCACCATCGCCCGGCCCACCGTCCGGATCTCCGGCGGCGCCGGCACCCTCTACGCCGACATGACCAGCAAGGAGCGGGGGACCGGGCGCGTCACCTCCCGGTCCCAGGTGCCGCTCGCCACGCTGGGCCTCGGCGGCATCGACATGCGGGGCGGATCCACCCCTGTCGCGCTCAACAACATCCCCGCGACGCTGACTTCGCAGGGTGCCTCCGCCTTCGCCGGCTACTACACGGCCGGCACCAGTCTCGACCCCGTGACCCTCTCCGTCGACACCACCGCACCCGCCACCGCCGCCCCGAAGTCCTCGGCGGGCACGACCCCCGGAGCGACCCCGAGCGCGTCCGGGAAGGCGGGATCCGGTGAGGCGGAGGAGAAGAAGGCGGCCGGGACCGGCTTCGAGGACGCAGCCGTCGACTGGGGCGTCCGCCGCACCTACCGCGAGTACGTCACCGGCTCGGTCGCCCGGGGCAAGTGGACCCTGGCGGGCGGCGCGAAGGACGGCGGGGCACTGTTCCGCTTCCCCGGAGGCAAGGGCACGTACGACTCCGAGCGGCAGACACTCGAAGCCTCCTTCGCCGGAAGCGTCCGCTTCACCGGGGCCGACGGACTCGATCTGGAACTCGCCCACCTCGCCGTCTCGGTGAAGTCCGGTACCGGAACCCTCCGCGCCGACGCGACCAGTTCCGGAGCCGTCACGAGGAACGTCCCGCTGGTCACCTTCGCCGCCAAGGGATTCGCGCCGAAGGAAGGACTCGCGGTCCTCACCGAGGTGCCCGCCACCCTCACCGCCGCCGGGGCGAAGGTCTTCGGCTCCCTGTATGCCGCCGGCACCGCCATGGACCCCGTCTCCCTGGCCGTCACCGTGGACCGGGACGCGAAGCTGCCGGCCCTGCCCGACCTGGGGAGCGGGGCGACCGCGTCGGCGGCTCCGGCCACCGCGGCCCCCTCCGCGACCGGGCCCGCCGTCGAGGCCGCAGCCGCGGTCGCGGACACCGACTCGGGCCCGGGGGCCGGTGTCTGGGCCGCAGTCGGCGCCTTCGTGCTCGTCGCCGTCGCCGGATTGCTCTTCGCCGTCCGCCGCCGCCGTTCTCCGGGCACCGGGGAGGACCCGGGCCGCCCGGCCTCCGGCGCGGAGGAGGGCCCGGCCGCCCACGGCGAGCACCCGGCGGGCCGGAGCGGTACCTCGCCGGACCAGGGCGGACGCTCCGACTCCGGGGAGAATCCCGGCCGTTGAGCCCGTCCGGCCGGGCCTCCCCGCCCGTCCGGACGGACCCGAGCCCCTCCGGGGGTGTAGCCGATCCCGGCCCGGGGGCGTACACCCCGCCCCACCCCATGACGTCCCACCTCCAGCGCGGCGGACTTCCGGAACCCCCGGACCCGGCCGTGCACCCACCCCTGCCCTCTTCCACCCCCCTTCTCCCGAGGAGACCACCGACCATGGCAGCAAACCGCCGCCCCATAGCCCTCGCCGCGGCAGTCGCCACGGCCGCAGCGCTGGGCGCCACCTTCGCGCTCCCGGCCCTCGCCGCCGACCCCGGCACGACCACCGGCACCACGACGGCCGCCCAGGCGACCCGGCTGGAGCTCAAGGACGGCACGCTCGACTGGGGCTTCAAGCAGTCCTTCCGCAGCTACATCGGTGCGGCCGGAAAGATCACCGTCTCCGACGGGGCCGAACAGGCCGCGAACAACGGCGCGTTCACCTTCGTCAACGGCAAGGGCAGCTACGACCTCACCACCCACGGCACCGACACCGCCTTCGAGGGGGGCGTCAACTTCTGGGCCCACGAGGGCGCCCTCGACATCACCCTCTCCGACGTCAAGGTCTCCACCACCGGCACCGGCGGCGCGATCACCGCCGACCTGAAGACCCCCCAGGGGACGCAGGACGACGTCGCCGTCGCCGACCTGGACCTGTCGGCCGTCCGGCCCGGACAGGGCGAGGGCGGCGCGATGGTCTTCAAGGACATCCCCGCCACGCTGACGAAGCTCGGCTCCGAGGCGTTCAACGGGATGTACCAGGAGGGCCAGGCGCTCGACCCGGCCACGCTCACCGTCACGGCGGTCACCCCGCCGACCGAGGAGCCGACCAAGGAGCCCACGGGCGAGCCGACCGGCGAACCCACGAAGGAACCCACCGGCGAGCCGACCGACGAGCCCACGAAGGAACCCACCACCGCGCCGACGAACGAGCCGACCGGCGCGCCCACGCCGAGCGCCTCCGCCACGACCCCCGCGCTCGAGCAGGGCGCCCTGGTCGACGGCACCCTCGACTGGGGCGTCAAGGAGTCCTTCCGCTCCTACGTCACCGGCCCGATCGCGAGCGGCTCCGTCGAGACGACCGGCGGTGCGTCGACCACCGCGAACGGCTACCGCTTCGGTGACGCCACCGGCCGGTTCGACGCGGCGAAGAAGACCCTCCAGGCCGACTTCAAGGGCCAGGTCCGCTTCCTCGGACACAAGAGCGGCGACACCTACGCCCTCGACCTCTCCTTCTCCGCCCTGCGGGTCGAGGTGACCGGCACCTCCGGCAAGCTGATCGCCGACGTCTCCTCCAAGGACCGCGCGACCGGCAGGACCGAGGTCAGCAAGGGACTCGCCGTCGCCGACCTCACTGTGCCCGCCGCCGCGCTGACCGCGAAGGACGGCGTGGTGACCCTCTCCGGCGTCCCGGCCACCCTCACCGAGGGCGGCTCCGCGGCCTTCGGCGGCATGTACGAGAAGGGCGAGAAGCTCGACGCGCTGACCGTCGCCGTCTCCCTCGACGCGGACGCCCAGCTGCCGGGCGCCGGTTCCGCCGGTTCCACCGGCTCGACGGGCTCCACCGGCGGCGACGGCTCCACCGGTACCACGGGCTCGGCCGACACCACCGGTTCCGGTTCCGTGGGCGGCGGCGAGGGCGGCAGCGTGGGCGGCTCCGGTTCGCTCGCGGCCACCGGCGCCGACCTGCCGACCGGGGCCCTGCTCGCCGCCTCCGGCCTCGTGGTGGCCCTCGGCGCCGGTGCGTTCGCCGTGGCGCGCCGCCGTAGCGCCGACGCGGCCGCCTGACCCGTACCGCCCCCGGCTGCCACCACCCGATGCCGCCCCGGCCGCCCCGTGCGGCCGGGGCGGCCGGGCTGCGCGGGGACGCCGCGGAGCCGGCCGGGAACGCCCGGTCCCGAACGAATGCTTGAATGCCGGTATGAGTGAATTCGACGTACCCGACGGCATCGACGTCCTGCGGGTGTTCTGCGCCCCCGACGGCCGACACGGGAACGCCCTCGGTGTCGTCCGGGACGGGCGCGACTACCCGGACGACGCCGCGCGCCAGGCGCTCGCCGCCGAACTGGGCTTCAGCGAGACGGTCTTCGTGGACGACCCGGAACGCGGCCGGGTGGACATCCGGACCCCGGGACTCCGGCTGCCGTTCGCCGGGCACCCGCTCGTCGGCACCGCCTGGCTGCTCGACCTGGAGATCCTGGAGCTGGAGGTGGGGGACGTCTTCGCCCGCCAGGACGGCGAGTTCACCTGGATCACCGCCCGCCCGGAGTGGGTGCCGCCGAGGGAGCTGGTGCGGTACGACTCCGCCGCCGAGGTGGACGCACTGACCGGTCCCCCGCCGGGCGAGGGCTGGCTGTACGTATGGGCCTGGGAGGACGAGGCGGCGGGACGGGTCCGCGCACGGGCGTTCCCGCGCCGCGGTGACGGCATCACCGAGGACGAGGCGACCGGAGCCGCCGCCCTGCTGCTCACCGCCCGGCTCGGCCGTGCGCTCAACATCACCCAGGGGCGCGGCTCCCAGCTCCTCACCGCGCCCGCACCGGACGGCACGGTGGAGATCGGCGGCCGGGTCGTGCTCGCGGTCCGGAGCTGAGCACGCGCGGCCGCCCGCCGGGTGACCGGAAGGGCGGACGCGACGGCGGAGGGGGGGGGGGGGCGGCGGGGGGGGGGCCCCCCCCCCCCGGCGCGCGGCGG
>NZ_JBSFHV010000019.1:0-182081 GCF_053597235.1 Streptomyces sp. NPDC001493 | reverse complement strand
ATACATCCAGTATCGGGGCGGCCCTCCGCCTTGCGATCGCACGCACCGGACGCCGCCGGACCCGCCCTCCGGGCGGACGGCGCCACTTTCGACACACGCCCTAGAGAGGTCCCACCGTGACTGACCCGCTCGACGTCGTCGTCTGCGAACCGCTGCGCACCCCGATCGGCCGTTTCGGCGGCTCCTTCGCGCAGTCGGCCCCCGCCACCCTCGCCGCCCGCCTCGTCTCCGAGATCGTCGCGCGTACCGGCGTCGACCCGGAGCGGATCGACGAGGTCGTCCTCGGCCACTCCTACCCGACCTCCGAGGCACCCGCCATCGGCCGCGTCGCCGCACTCGACGCGGGGCTCCCCGTCACTGTCACGGGTACGCAGATCGACCGGCGCTGCGGCTCGGGCCTGCAAGCCGTCCTGGACGCGGCGATGCAGATCCGCGCGGGCTTCAGCGAGGTCGTGATCGCGGGCGGGGTCGACGTCATGAGCGCCGCCCCCTACTACACCCATGACGGGCGCTGGGGCATCAAGGGCCCCGGCCTCCAGCTCCACGACTCCCTCGCGCGCGGACGGGCCACCGCCGGCGGCTTCCGCCACCCCGTCCCCGGCGGCATGATCGAGACGGCCGAGAACCTGCGGCGGACGTACGGGATCAGCCGCGAGGACCAGGACGCGCTCGCCCTGCGCTCCCAGCAGCGCGCCGCCCGTGCCGCCGCCGAGGGCCGCTACGACGCGGAGATCGTCCCCGTCACCGTCCGGACCCGCAAGGGCGAGCTGACCGTGACCGCCGACGAGCACCCCCGCCCCGACACCACCGCCGAACAACTGGCCCGGCTGCGACCGGTGATGGGGAAGTCCGACCCGGAGGCGACGGTCACCGCCGGGAACGCCAGCGGCCAGAACGACGCCGCTGCCGCCTGCCTGGTCACCAGCGCCGCGACCGCCGAACGCCTGGGCCTGACCCCGCTGGTGCGGCTGGTCTCCTTCGCCCGCGCCGGTGTTCCCGCCTCTACCATGGGCATCGGCCCGGTGCCCGCGACCCGGACGGCGCTGGAGCGTGCCGGGCTCACCCTCGCCGACCTCGACCTCATCGAGATCAACGAGGCGTTCGCCGCCCAGGTCCTCGCCTGCACACGCGAGTTGGGCCTCGGCGAGAAGGACCACGAGCAGCGCATCAACGTCAACGGTTCCGGCATCTCCCTCGGCCACCCCGTCGGCGCCACCGGCGCCCGCATCCTGGCCACCCTCAGCCGGGAAATGCACCGTTCCGGGGCCCGCTACGGCCTGGAGACGATGTGCATCGGCGGCGGCCAGGGCCTCGCCGCGATCTTCGAGCGCGTCACCGGCTGACCGCCCGCACCGGAGGCGCCGGAAGGGGTGCGACGACGAGCCGGAAGGCGCGGCCGGTACGACGGAACGCGCGGCCGGTACGACGGAAGGCCCGGCCGGGGAGCGGACACTCCCCGGCCGGGCCTCACCGTACGCCGTACGTCAGTTGCGTGCGTCCCGGGCGCGGCGCATCAGCAGCACCCCGCCGAGCAGCATCGCGGCACTGGTACCGGCGGCCAGACCCGTACCGGCCGCACCGGTCTCGGCCAGCTCCGGCGGAGCCGGTGCGACGGGCGTACCCGACGGCGGCTGGTCGGCCGGGGGCTCCTCCGCCGGGGGCTCGTCCGACGGCGGCTGGTCGGCGGGCGGCTGAGCGGTGGGGGGCTGGTCCACCGGGGGCTGGTCGGTGGGCGGCTGGTTCACCGGGGGCTGGTCGACGGGCGGCTGGTCCACCGGGGGCTGGTCGACGGGCGGCTGGTCCACCGGGGGCTCATCGACCGGCGGCTGGTCCACGGGCGGCAGGTCCACCGGAGGCAGGTCGACCGGAGGCTGGTCGACGGGCGGCAGATCCACCGGAGGCTGGCCCGGGGTGTCCGCGTTGACGCAGGTGTTGCCGAAGGCCGGGTTCAGCAGCGCGATGACGTTCACCGTGTTGCCGCACAGGTTGACCGGGACGTGGACGGGGACCTGCGCCACGTTTCCCGAGCCGACCCCGGGGGAGCCGACCGCCGCGCCGGACGCGCCGGCGTCGGCGTACGCCTGGCCCCCGGCGACGGAGAGGAGCCCCGTGGCGGCGGCGATGAGCAGCGTGTTTTTCTTCAGAACCTGTCGCATTTCCTGCTCTTCCTTGGAAATTTCCGTATGAGTGGACTCGTCCGAGGAATGCCGGACGGGCTTCACTGTGCGACCGGGGCCGGAGACCTTGGCGGGGTAGACGTCCCACGTGCGCGCTGGATAACAGCCCTAACGAAACGCGCCCGCGATGGAAACTCGGACTTTTGCGGGAAAGTTTTTCTCACTCGAACGGGTTACACGGGAATGCAATGAATGACGCACTGTCCGAAGAAAGGTTGCGTCAACACCCCGCCGGTGGAGGCGCGGTGGACGCGCGCTCCCGGGGGCGTTCCTTCAACTGCCGCGGCGGCCGGCACGGGTGGGTGTGTCGCGGCGCAATTTACGTGACGAATGCATCGGAATTCCGGCGGGTGTCGAGCGCGCTCGGGAGTGCGGACGAACCGCGACAACAGGGCCCGCGCAGGCGTCGCACGGGCTCGTACGTGCGGTCGGGTATCCACTCGGACGGGCAGTGATTCCCGGGTTTACGCAGGTGGGCGAGGGGACTGCCCGGCAATCGGGTGAACCCGGAGAACCAAAGCGTGAGTAACGAGTTGATCAGGCCGCTCCTCCACGGGGCAACGAGTACGAGAAGGGTTAATCGTGATCAAGAAGGTTCTGGCAACGGGTGCCGTCGCCGCTTCCATCCTCGGTCTCGGGGCCACGCAGGCCATGGCCATCGGCAACGACGGCGGCACGACCTCGGTCAACGGCAACGGTGCCCGGCAGTCCTACGGCAACGCCGAGACCAATGGCGACTGGAGCCCGCAGTTCGGTCTGGTCCAGGGGTCGCTGAACAAGCCCTGTGTCGGGCTGCCGCTCAAGGCCAACCTCGGTTCGCTCATCGGCGCCATCCCGATCTCGGTCCAGGACGTCAACGTGCTGTCCTCGCCGCAGAACCAGCAGTGCACCGAGAACTCGACCCAGGCGAAGGGCGACGAGGCGCTGTCGCACATCCTGGACGACATCCCGATCCTCTCCGGCAACGGCGCCGCCAACAACTGATCCACGCGCACCGCAGGGCCCGGGTCGACGGCCTTCCTCCCCGTCCGGCCCGGGCCCGTCCGCTGTCGTCTCCGCGGCAGTGTTCGTGACGGCCCGTCCGTACCCGCGTGCCTGTCGCGGCGCCGGAATCCGTCGGATCATCGCACCATGCGGGTGGATTTCCAGAAAATCTCTCCTGTGAGAGTTTCGATTCCGCCCGCTCCTCGTTATGAAGGAAAGCGTCGGAGTTGCGAGCGATCGACAGAGCGCTCGTGCGGCACGAAATGCGTGACCGCCTCGGACTCCGCCGCGAGAAAGGGATGAAAATGAAGTACACCAAGGTTGCCGCCGTTGCCGCCGGAACCCTGATGGCGCTGGGTGCCGCCGCCCCCGCCATGGCCGACGCCGGTGCCAATGGCGTCGCCGCCGGTTCCCCGGGCGTTCTCTCCGGGAACGTCATCCAGGTTCCGGTCCACATTCCGATCAACCTCTGCGGTAACACGATCAACGTGATCGGCCTGCTGAACCCGGCCTTCGGCAACACCTGCGTCAACGCCTGAAAAAAGACCGGGTGAGCCGAGCTCACTCATGGTCGGCCCCGGATCGCCTCGGCGACCCGGGGCCTTCGCCTTTTCGCGGGGAGAACGGCCCCGTGAGCCATGGAACGGGCTCCGGGGAACGTCCGGAAAATTCCCGCCGCACGCAGTTTCCCGGTACGGGCCGGGATCGTTGTTCTGGTGCAAGCGGCAGGAGTCACAACCAAACAAGGCTTGTGTGCGGTCGCCCTGAGCGGCCGATACGGCTGCCGCTCCAGAAGGGAAGCTGAAAGTGAAGTACGCGAAGAGCGCCGCGTTCCTTGCCGGTTCGGTGGTCGCCCTCGGAACGGCCGCCCCCGCGTTCGCCGTCGCGGCAGCCCCCACCGCCCCCGTATTCAGTCTCGACACCGGCCTGAACCAGGTCATGGACAACGCTCCGCAGGTCGTCGACGCGCTCGGCGGCACCGTGGACGGCGCGACCGAGACGATGAAGAAGGACGGCACCGTCGGCAAGCTCGCCGGTGAGGCGAAGAGCGCCGCCAAGGGCGCGACGCCCCTCCTGGGCGGACTCTCGCTCGGCGGCTGACGCCAGGTCGCCTGCGCCCGCCTTTCCCGCGGTCCGTGCGGGCGGAAAGGTGCTGGGTACGGCTTCGGGGCCGAAGTTCGAATCCCGGTGGCGAAACACCATTTGAGTGAAACGCCGCAACCAATCCCGCATCCGGGAGTTGATCAGATCGCTCCGGACAGGCGGGCACGTAGACATTTCGAGAAGGGCATTTCCATGTTCAAGAAGATTATGACCTCCGCCGCCGTCGCGGCGTCCGTCGTCGGCGTCTCCGCCGCGTTCGCGCCGTCCGCCATGGCCATCGGCAACGACGGCGGCACCACCTCCGTCAACGGCAACGGCGCCGTGCAGTCCTACGGCAACTCCGCCACCCACGGCGACTGGAGCCCGCAGTTCGCGCTCATCCAGGGCTCGCTGAACAAGCCCTGCATCGCGCTGCCGGCCAAGGCCAACCTCGGTTCGCTCATCGGCCTGGTCCCGATCACCGTCCAGGACATCAACGTGCTGTCCTCGCCGCAGAACCAGCAGTGCACCGAGAACTCCACCCAGGCGAAGGGCGACGAGGCGCTGTCGCACATCCTGGACGGTCTCCCGATCCTCTCGGGCAACGGCGTCGGCAACAGCTGACGCGCAAGGTGCGGGGAGGTGCCGCGACGGCACCTCCCCACACCCGTCGGTTGCGCCAGCACCCGACCGGGCGGGGCCTGTTCCCCGTACGACCGATTCTTCGGGCGTGCGGCGGGGCAGGCCCTTCGTCGTCCCCGCGGTTCGTGTCGGCGCCCTGCCCCGCCCCGCCGCACGCGTGGGGCGGGTTCGGCTCCTGACCTCCCCCGGTAGGCCGTTGGGCCGGATGCCGCAGTTCGGCCGCCGCTACGGCCGGGTGCGGGTAGGGCTCTCCCATGGACCAGTACGACAGTCAGAATCCGCCGCACGGGCAGTCGCCTGCGGAGAGCGACACCCCCATCTACGACCGGCTGTTCGCCGAGTGGCAGGCAGCGAACCGACGATCCGAGCCCGTGCCCGCGACTCCCCGTGTTCCGGCAGCGCGAGATCATCGCAAATCGCCCGAACAGTAGACCAAAGGCGTCTATTTCACGCCAGATCAAACCCATTTGAGTGGTGGTGCGCAACCGAATCTGCGGCACGGGGTTGATCAATACGTTCCACAACGGAACGCTCCGAAAGGTGAAGCGTGATGAAGAAGATGATGACCGGCGCGGCAATGGCTGTGTCCCTGATCGGTCTGTCCGTCGCCGCGGCCCCGATGGCCCTGGCGATCGGCAACGACGGCGGCACCACGACGGTCAACGGGAACGGCGCCGAGTCGGAGGTCGGCAACAGCGAGACCAACGGCGCCTTCAGCCCCCAGAACCAGCTCATCCAGGGCACGCTGAACGACCTGTGCCTCGGTGTGCCGGTCAAGGCCAACGTGGGCTCGCTGATCGGGCTCATCCCGATCACGGTCCAGGACGTCAACGTCCTGTCCAACCCGCAGAACCAGCAGTGCGCGGACAACTCCACGCAGGCCAAGGGCGACGAGCCGCTGTCGCACGTCCTGGACGACATCCCGGTCCTCTCGGGCAACGGCGCCGGCAACAACTGACCCGCGCGCGGCCGGGCGGACGGCGGGGATCTCCTCGTCGCCGCCCGCGCCCGCAGGTGAGGCACCGCTCGTGACGATGCCCACCACCCCACGGGGGGTGGTGGGCATCGTCGTGTCCGGAGGGGTGGAGGAGCAGGCGGAGCGATCAGCCGAGCGCGCGCACCGGCATCAGGCAGTGGGCGGACGTGGCGACGATCTCGGGGTTCGCGGCGTACGCGCGCAACTGGTCCTCGGACACCGGCCGTCCGGGCACCGCCTCGGGCCAGGGGCGGGTCGCGAACATGCCGTACACCTGGCCCTGGTCCGCGGCGGCGGCCAGCCACTCGGCGGGTGCCGGGTACTGCGCGGTGAAGTGGGGGAGGGTCAGGACGGCCTGCCCGGACTGGACGAGGAGCTTGACCTGGATTCCGGGCTGCTCGGCCGCGTTCGCGACGCCGCCGCCGACCTGGAGTCCGGCCCGTTCGAGCGCCGTCCGCATGGAGGCCTCGCCGACCACCGGACCGTCCCGTCCGTCCCCGAGGGAGTAGGTCAGAAGGAAGGCGACATCGTGCCCGCTCTCCGGGTTCCGGCCGCTCCATCCGATCACGATCTGGGTGCCCAACTGGGCAGGGGAGTAGGGGTAGGTGGACGTCTGGGATGAGGTCATGCTCGGCACCCTAACCGTGGCGGAGCGGGTGTTGTGCACGCTTATCACCTGAACGAGGGAGATTTACGCGTAACTCCGGCGCGGGGTCGCGGAAGCGCGCACGGTTGCGGCCGGCTGGGCCGTGTGTCGAGAGTCCCGCCTGTCCGGCGACGCCCGGCACGCGTGCGGAGGCCCCCGGTAATTGCGTTGACGGGCGCCGGGGGCGACTGGCTAGGGTGGACACCGTTCCCCTGCGACATCGCACGGGACGCCGAGTCGGCGAACGGCCACCGGCGAGGAACCAGGAGGTGAGGACATTGATGACTGTCATGGCGACGGGCGCTGCCCGCAATCGGACGAGCTCTGTTCTCCCCCCTGTGGCCACCGGCTGACCTTCACCTCTCTCCGCGCCGAAGCGCGCGCTGCCGGGGCCACCCTGTGAAGGGTTTCCCCTTGTCTTTCTCCTCCCTCACCGCTCTCTCCGGCCTCCCGGCCCCGTCGCACCCCCTCACGCCCTACGGCTGGGACGACGACTGGGCCACCGCCTTCGCCCCGTACGCCGCGCAGGGACTCCTGCCCGGTCGTGTGGTGCGGGTGGACCGGGGCCAGTGCGACGTGATCACTCCCTCCGGCACGCTGCGGGCGGACACCGCCTTCGTCGTGCCCCGCGACCCGATGCGGATCGTCTGCACCGGGGACTGGGTGGCCGTCGACCCCGACGGTGACCCGCTGTTCGTCCGTACGCTGCTGCCGCGGCGTACGGCCTTCGTACGGTCGACCTCCTCGCAGCGCTCCGAGGGGCAGGTGCTCGCCACCAACATCGACCACATCGTCATCTGCGTGTCCCTCGCGGTCGAACTCGACCTCGGCCGGCTCGAACGGTTCCTCGCGCTCGCCCACTCCAGCTCCAGCGGCGACGCCCTGCTGGGCGGCGACGCGGATGCCGGCGGACAGCCCGAGATCGTGGTCGTCCTGACCAAGGCGGACCTGGTGCCGGACGCGGCGACGCTCGCGCACCTCACCGAGGACGTCGCGGCCGTGGCACCCGGCGCGCAGGTCCTCAACGTCAGCTCCCACACCGGCGAGGGCGTCGACGTGTTCACCGCTCTCGTCTCCAGCGGCACGAGCGTGCTCCTCGGCATCTCCGGCGCGGGCAAGTCGACCCTCGCCAACACCCTGCTCGGCGAGGACGTGATGGAGGTGATGGCCACCCGGGACGTCGACGGAAAGGGCCGCCACACCACCACGACCCGGAATCTGCTGGTCCTGCCGCACGGCGGGGTGCTCATCGACACCCCCGGGCTGCGCGGGGTCGGACTCTGGGACGCGGAGCAGGGCGTCGGCCAGGTCTTCTCGGAGATCGAGGAACTGGCCGGGCGCTGCCGCTTCCACGACTGCGCCCACCTCTCCGAGCCGGGCTGCGCGGTGAGTGCCGCCATCGAGGACGGGTCCCTCTCCGCCCGGCGGCTCGACAGCTACCGCAAGCTGCTGCGCGAGAACCAGCGGATCGTCGCCAAGACCGACGCCCGCGTCCGCACCGAGATCCTGCGCGAGTGGAAGCGCAGGGGAGCGGAGGGACGGGCCTCGATGGAGGCCAAGCGGGGGCGCGTCCGCTAGGTGGTGCGCCGGCGGATCATGGCCGGGGTCGCGACGCCCGGAACGGCACCTCGCTGCGTTGCCGAAACGCCCGAATCGCTCCGCGATGAGGACGTTTCGGCGCCTTGCGATACACCGCCCCGGACGCCGCGCCCTGTCCGACCTTGATCCGCCGGACACCACCTGGCCGCCACCTCTCATCGCCGCCGGGCCGGTGCCCCGGTCCGGCGGCGGTGATGAGCTAATGAGTGGCATGACCTATTTCATGTACGACATCACGGGCACTCCGGTCGAGGAGCCCGACGCCGACGCCGTGCGGGAGGCCGTGGCCTCCCTCGGCGAGACGGACCGCGAGAACCCGGACATCTCGCTCACCCACGAGTCCGGCTGGTCCCTGACCGCCTACGCGGGCGGGCTGCTGCTCTGGGAGAACGTGGAGGACGACTCGCTCGTCCCCGGCGTGATCGAGAAGGCCACCACCGAGGACGTGCTCCGGCTCTTCGGCAGGCTCGCCGCCGGGGACACGGACACGGTGGAGGCGGAGGGCTGGCGCCGCGACTGAACGGGTGCGCGGACGGGCGCGGGCGTTCCTGGGCGGTCGGGCACACCCGGCGCTCAGCCCAGGACCACCGCGCCCAGCCACGCCCCGGCCACCAGCAGACACGCGTACAGCTCCACCAGCACCGCGTACCCCGTGGCCCGCATCACCGATCTGACCGAGGCCCATCCGGCGCTCCGGGACCCCAGCCGCAGCCGCTCGACGCCGTAGACACCGCCGACGTATCCGAGGGCCCCGCCCACCACCGGCAGCACGAAGAACCCCCCGATGGCGGCCAGTCCGCCGATGATCAGGGTCCGGCGAGGCGCCCCCGACTCCCTCGGCCGGCGGGGCGGCAGAAGGGGTTTCAGTGCCTGGTTCAGCAGCAGGACCGCCGTCGACCCGATCAGCACCCCCCAGGCGAGCGGCGACACGTCGGTCAGCGCCCACCAGAGCACGGCGGCCCAGACGATCGCCTGGCCCGGTACGCCGGGTACCAGAACCCCGACCAGCCCGAGCAGCATCACCAGGGCCACGGCGACGAGCTGCCACACACTCATCTGACCAGCCTGCCGGAGACCCCGGGTTCCCGCGCGTCAGCGCAGGTCGGACGGCGCGCGCCCGGTCCCGGGGCGAGAGCCGCGGCCCGGGACCCGCCGCAGCGGGCCGGGGCCGGGTACGGAGTCAACGCCTGGGGTGGCTGCGGGCCACCCAGCCGCGCTCGTACGCGTGCCAGCCGAGCTGGAGCCGGGTCGACACACCCGTCAGCTCCATGAGCCCCTTCACCCGGCGCTGCACGGTCCGCAGCCCCAGCTCCAGCTGCTTGGCGACACTCGCGTCCGTCAACCCCGCGAGCAGCAACGACAGGATCTCCAGGTCGGTCGGGTCGGGGCCGTTCTCGCCCTCCTTCAGACACCCCTGCTCGCCCAGCCGGAGCGGCATCGCCTCGCGCCAGACGGCCTCGAACAGCCCCATCAGCGACTCCAGCAGCCCGCTCGCGTGGACGACCAGGGCCGCGGGCTCGGCGTTCCGGCCGGTCAACGGCACCATGGCCAGGGCCCGGTCCGCGACCACCAGCTTCGTCGGGACCCGCTCCACCACCCGGCACTGCTCGTCCCGGCCCAGCGCGGCCGACAGCTCCAGGATGCCCTGAGGCAGCGACAGCACCTCGCGCTCGACGACCACGCGGAACGAGACCCCGCGCGCCGCCGCCCGCTCCTCCGACTCGTTGTCCGTGCCGCTCACCGCGATCGGGTTCCCGGTCACCAGCGCGCAGACCTCGAACGCCGCCCCCAGCTGCAACTGGTGGAAGCGCTGGGCCACCGCGTTCGCCCCGGTCACCACCTCCACCAGGTCGTGGACGGTCGGCTCGCTCGCCTCGGCACGGTACTCGGCGGCCAGCAGCGCCGACGCCAGCTCCGCCTGGTCCAGCTCGTGCCGCTGCTGGATCAGCAGGGCGCCCAGCGCGACGCCGGGCGGCGCCGCCACCCACCGGTCGGACCGCGCCGACGACTGTGCGGCCAGCCCCTGCTGCTCCAGCCGGCGCAGCGTCCGCTCGGTCTCCGCCTCCGGCAGCCCCAAACGGTGGGCGAGATGAGGGAGTTCGGCTGCCCCCAGGGCGACCAGCGCGCGGTAGGCCGCTTCCTGTCGTTCGTCGAGACCTATGGCACTCAGCATTCTCCTCGGACCCTCCCCGGGCGTCACGAATCACGCACCACCTGCACCGGCGGACCCGCCGTGGCGGAAAACGGCCACGGCACAAACCCGCCGTGCCCATCATTCCCGTACCGATGGCCCCCCTGCCAAGGTGGCATGACCCGAGGGCTGTTCCGTGTTTTCCCTGGACACGCGCCGAACAGTCGCGCGGGCCGCCCGGACCGGCCCGCCGGGCGCCCTTCCCGTGGGGGGTGGGGCAGCCCGGCGGGCCCCAAGGCCATCGCCGTGTCTTTTCCCGACGTGCCGGTTCGGGCCGCCGTTCGCGGTGACAATAAGGGCATGAGTCAGCAGGGGGAGAACTCCACCGACCACGAGGACGAGTGGTGGCGCAAGCTCTACGACGGGGCCGCGCCGGACACCGGCCCCGCCGCCGCGCGGGACACTCTGGACGACCGCTTCGACTCCGCCGCGGACGCGGTGAGTTCGCCGACGGACCCGGCCGACGGCTCGCAGGACCTGGCCGACGGCCCGCAGGTCCACGCAGACGGCCCGCAGGTTCCGGCCGACGGCCCGGCGGGCGAAGGTGTGACGGACCAGGGCGCCACCGGTGAGGGCGCGAGGGGCGGGGGCGCGACGTACGGCGACGAAGCGGCCGGGCCGTACGACCAGGCCGTCGACGTCGGCCCGTACGACCGGACTGCGGACACCGCCCCGTACGACCAGGCTGTCGACGTCGGCCCGTACGACCAGGCCGCGGACACCGGGCCGTACGACCAGATTCTCGACAATGGCCCCTACGACCCGGCCGACCCGTACGCCCACGCCGATCTCGACGAGGACGCCCTCCTCGCGGACCAGGACCACGAGGACACGGTCATCACGGACGCCTGGCGCGACGCGGTGTCACCCGGCCCGCACCCGCCCGCGCCGCGCCCTTCCGTACAGCCCGCCCCGCCCGCGCCACGCCCGCCCGATCCCCGCTCGCCGGTGCCCGGACCACCGCCGCAGCACACCGCCCCGCCGCAGCGCCCGCCCGCCTCGCCGCCCGGAGTCGTCCGGTTCGCGGCGCCGTGGGAGACGCCCGCCGGGCCGGCTGTGCCCCGCACCTTCGCCGTGCCCGTACCCCCGCCGCCTCCGCCCCCGGAGGAGCGACGGAACGACACGGCCGGTGGCAGGCACGCCAAGGGCCCCGCCCTGCGGGAAGCGGATGCACCGCTTCCGGTCACCGGGCGCCGGCCGGCCGCTCCGGGCCACCTCGGTGAGCGCCCGCCCGCCTACGAGCCCGAGCCGGCCACCCTGCCGGCCACCACCCCGCTCAACCTCGACGGACTCGTCCCCGACACCGTCCTCGACGGCGCCCGGTACGGCACGTACACGCTCCGTACCGTCTCCGTACGCGGCGACGCGGCCCGGTACCGCGGTGAACCCCGGAGCGACGCGCTGCTCACCGCGCGGTTCGGCAGCGGCGAGGGCGGTCTCGTGCTCGTCGCCGTCGCCCGGGGCACCCGGGGCGCCGAAGGGGCTCACCTCGCGGCGGCGGACGCCTGCCGCTGGATCGGCGGCGCGGTCGGCCGCAGCCACGCACGCCTCTCCGAGGACATCCGGGCCGGGCGCCGGGGCGAGCTGAAGTCCGGGCTGCACCGGCTCACCGACCGTACGTACGGCAAGCTCAGGTCCCGCGCCACCGAACTGGGACTGGACCCGCGGGAGCACACGGTCCACCTGCGCTGCCTGCTGCTCTCCGCCGACCCGCGCTGCCGCACCCGGGTGTTCTTCGGCGTCGGCGGCGGAGGCCTCTTCCGGCTGCGCGACGGCGTCTGGCAGGACCTCGAACCCACCCTCCCCGAGGGCGGAGCGGCCACCGGTGACGCGGTCGTCGGCTTCGGCTCGCCGCCGCGCGAGCCCTACGCGTCCGGCCCGCCCGGCACCGCCGAGGACCGGCTGACGCTGGACCTCCAGATCCCGACGCCCCCGGGGCCGTACATCGAGGAACCGCTGCCCCCGCCTCCGGAGCCCTTCAGGTTCCGGGCGTCCGTGGCCCGTTCGGGCGACACGTTGCTGCTCTGTTCCCCCGGACTCGCCGACCCGATGCGCGCCGAGCCGGTTCTCGCCGGGGAGCTCGCCGCGCGCTGGGCTCCCGAGGGCCCGCCCGGCCTCGCCGACTTCCTGGCGGACCTCCACCTCCGGATCGAGGGGTACGCGGAGGACCGCACCGCCGCCGCGGTCTGGGAGGCGTAACCGCGCCCGCCATGGGTTGATGGACTGCGGAGACCGTCCGGCCGCGATTCCCGGAGGTTCGGGAGTTTCGGGTTCCGCAGCCCGGACAGCCGATCGTGCACGGAGCACGGGCAGAGAGGCGCATTCCCATGGCCAAGCAGAACGTGTCGGAGCAGTTCGTCGACATTCTCGGACGGGCGGGAGTGAAGCGGCTGTACGGCGTCGTCGGAGACAGCCTGAACCCGGTCGTCGACGCCGTCCGGCGCCACCCGGGGATCGAGTGGATCCAGGTCAGGCACGAGGAGACCGCCGCCTTCGCGGCCGGTGCCGAGGCGCAGATCACCGGCAGCCTCGCGGCCTGCGCCGGCTCCTGCGGCCCCGGCAACCTCCACCTGATCAACGGGCTGTACGACGCCCACCGCTCCATGGCGCCGGTGCTCGCCCTCGCCTCGCACATCCCCTCCGGCGAGATCGGACTCGGCTTCTTCCAGGAGACCCATCCGGAGCTGCTCTTCCAGGAGTGCAGCCACTACAACGAGATGATCTCCAACCCGCAGCAGATGCCCCGCCTCCTCCAGACGGCGATCCAGCACGCCATCGGCCGGGGCGGCGTCAGCGTCGTCTCCATGCCCGGTGACGTCGCCTCCCAGCCCGCGCCCGAGAAGTCGGTCGAGCACGCCCTGGTCACCTCGCGTCCCACGGTCCGCCCGGGCGACGAGGAGATCGACAAGCTCTGCAGGATGGTCGACAAGGCCAAACGGGTGACCCTGTTCTGCGGCAGCGGTACGGCCGGCGCGCACGCCGAGGTGATGGAGTTCGCCGAGAAGGTGAAGGCGCCGGTCGGCCACGCGCTGCGCGGCAAGGAATGGATCCAGTACGACAATCCGTTCGACGTCGGGATGAGTGGGCTGCTCGGCTACGGCGCCGCGTACGAGGCGACCAACGAGTGCGATCTGCTGATCCTGCTCGGCACCGACTTCCCGTACAACGCCTTCCTGCCGACCGACGTGAAGATCGTCCAGGTCGACGTCCGCCCGGAACGGCTCGGGCGGCGGTCCAAGCTCGATCTGGCGGTCTGGGGAGACGTGCGCGAGACGCTGCGCTGCCTCACGCCGAGGGTGAAGCCGAAGAGCGACCGCAAGTTCCTCGACCGGATGCTGAAGAAGCACGCCGACGCGCTGGAGGGCGTGGTCAAGGCGTACACCCGCAAGGTCGAGAAGCACGTGCCGATCCACCCGGAGTACGTGGCCTCGGTCCTGGACGAGATCGCCGACGAGGACGCGGTGTTCACGGTCGACACCGGCATGTGCAACGTCTGGGCGGCGCGCTACCTCACGCCCAACGGCAAGCGGCGGGTGATCGGTTCGTTCAGCCACGGCTCGATGGCCAACGCCCTGCCGCAGGCGATCGGCGCCCAGTTCACCGACCGCAACCGCCAGGTCGTCTCGATGTCCGGCGACGGCGGATTCTCCATGCTGATGGGCGACTTCCTCACCCTCGTCCAGTACAACCTGCCGGTCAAGGTCGTGCTGTTCAACAACTCGTCGCTCGGCATGGTGGAGTTGGAGATGCTGGTCTCCGGACTTCCCTCGTTCGGTACGACCAACAAGAACCCGGACTTCGCCGCGGTGGCCCGCGCGTGCGGCGCCTACGGCGTCCGGGTGGAGAAGCCGAAGCAGCTGGAGAGCGCCCTGCGGGACGCCTTCAAGCACAAGGGCCCGGCGCTCGTGGACGTCGTCACCGACCCGAACGCCCTCTCCATTCCGCCGAAGATCAGCGCCGACATGGTGACCGGCTTCGCGCTCTCCGCCGGGAAGATCGTGCTCGACGGCGGGGTGGGCCGGATGCTCCAGATGGCCCGGTCGAACCTGCGCAACGTGCCCCGTCCCTGAGGAAACACCCGCTCGCAGGGCGGGGTTGAGGGGTACGCGCCGCCGGTGGGGGGCGGCGGCGCGTACCGGAACCGGGTGACGCGGCGGGACCGAAGGGTCAGCAGCCGTGGTCGACGAGGTCGAAGGTCACGTAGTGGTCGGCGGTGTAGTAGTCCTGGACCGCCGAACCGGTGACGATCCGCCGGGCTCCCCGGGTGGTGGAGCCCGGCGTGACGACCGTGTACTCGTGGTAGTAGCCGGCGGCCTTGCTGGGCAGGACGCCCTCGCGGTTCTGGAACACCACGCCGTCCTGCGAGTAGGGGAACGGGCCCCCCGCGTCGATGAGGTCGAGCGTGTCGTGCGCCTGGGGCGGCAGGTCGGAGTAGCAGATGCTGCCGACCGACGCCGCGGAGAGCAGCGCGTAGGGGGAGGGGGCGGCGTACGCCGGGGAGGAGGCGTACGCCGCCGCGGAGGTGGGGGAAGGGACCGCGACGGCGGCCGAGACCGGGGCGCCGACGAGGAGCGCGGACAGGAGGGCGGCGGTGCCGCCGAGCGTGATGACCCGTGGGGGGATTCGCATGGGCTCTATGATGACGCGCGTAGATCCCTCCGCGTCAACGGCAACTCCCCGGAATTTTCTGGAAGTTAACCAACGGCTTCGCGAGCGGGCACCACTGTGCGCGACCAAGCGTGATCGCGCGGTGGTGGGGCATGCATTCCGTGAGGACGTTCGAGGGATCGAGGCAGAAGGAGGCTGAATCGGCGTGCGGGCGGGGGACATGATGGAACGTCACAACAAGGCCGGTCACCGCGGAGGCAGGGGACGTTCCCCCGGCGGCGGAGAAGGGCAGGGCGAGTGCCTGTACCGCCGGATCGGGCACACGGACAGCTCCGTCGTCGGAAAGGTCCGGCACGATCTGCGGGACTTCCTCCGGCCCCGGATCCGCACGGAGTCCGTGGAGACGGCGGAACTGCTGATGAGCGAACTGCTGACCAACGCACTGATCCACACCCGCAACGGCGCGGCCGTCACGGCCACGGTCGAGGGGGCGCGGGTCCGGGTGGAGGTGCGGGACTTCGCGTCCGGCATGCCCCGACCGTACGTACCGAACGCCGACGACGGTACGCACGGCAGAGGCCTGATCCTGGTGCGGAGCCTTGCGGACGCCTGGGGGGTGGAAGCGCAGGTCCTGGGCAAGGTGGTCTGGTTCGAGGTCCTGGGTTAGGTTCCGCGGGCGGCGCGTATCACGCTCTTCCCGCGGAACCCGTTCACGGACTAGCCGAACTGCTGCTCAAGATCCTTGAGTTTGCGCTCCAGGGAGTCGAGTCGCGGCAGCGCCTGGGTGTCGTCCTCCGCGGTGAGGTCGACGGTCAGGGGGTCGCCGCCGGAGCCCGCCGTGCCGTTCTTCGGGGCGGGTTCGCCCGCCGCCCGCGGTGAGCCGCTGACGGCCTGCAGCGGCGGCCGGGGGCGCAGCGGGAGCTGGCCGGGTTCCGTCGTGGCGGACTCTACGGCGGGCCGGTCCGAGTTCGGCGAGGGGGGCAGCGCGGGGGCGTCCACCTGGCGGCCTCCCCGCCTGCTCCAGGCACGGTTCTGCCGGTTGAGCGCCTTGATGCGCGCCCGGTCCAGCTTCTCCTGGTCCCGCCTGCGGATGCGGTCCTGCTCCTGCTCGCGGCGGTCTTCGCGTACTTCGTCGACCGCCTCGTCCAGGGTGCGTACCCCTTCGAGGAGCATCAACGACCATGCGTCGAAGGTCTCCCGGGGGGCTCGCAGCCAGCGGACGATCCGGATCTGCGGCAACGGCCGGGGAACCAGGCCCTGTTCGCGCAGTGCGGCCCGGCGGGTCTGCTTCAGCGCGCGGTCGAAGAGCACCGCCGCCGAGAGCGACATCCCCGCGAAGAACTGCGGGGCACCCGCGTGGTCGATGCCGCGCGGCGCGTGGACCCAGTTGAACCAGGCCGCCGCACCGGCGAACGTCCACACCAGCAGCCGCGATCCGAGGGCCGCGTCTCCGTGGCTCGCCTCGCGCACGGCCAGTACGGAGCAGAACATGGCGGCGCCGTCGAGGCCGAACGGGACGAGGTACTCCCAGCCTCCGGAGAGGCCCAGGTTCTGCTGGCCGAAGCCGACGAGGCCGTGGAAGGAGAGCGCGGCGGCGACGGCGGCACAGCAGAACAGCAGGATGTAGGAGGCGGTGGCGTAGAGCGCTTCCTTGCGCCTGCGGCGGTCCTCGCTGCGTTCCCAGGTGTCGTCGGCCGAGGCTTTGCCGGCGGCGCGCTTGCCGCGTGCGACCACCGTCACCGCCGCCATGACTCCCACGAGCAGCACGGCGCCCGGAAGCAGCCAGTCGAGCGACATGTCGGTCAGTCTCATGCGCGGTTCCTCGGGTCACGTAGGTCGTTTCGGACGCCATCGTGACGGAACTTCCGCCCGCCTCAAGCGGATTCGGGGCAAGAGCACGCCTTCGGGGGGCTTTGAACGTACAGGTGACCGCATTTGGGTCGAACTGCCGCGCGAGACGAAAGAGTTGTATTCGAAGCAAGCTCCCTCGCGCGGGTGGTGTCGATCAGAGGGCGGCGCTCAGCTTCTTCACGCGGTCGCTGTCGCACGTGCGCGGGCAGGTGACGCAGGTGTCCTCGGGGCGGATCGTGTAGAAGAAGCAGCAGCTGGCGCGGTCGCGGGTCGGCAGCGACTCGCCGTTGGGGCCGGTCAGTTCACGGAAGCCGGCCGCTCCGACGTACGGCTTGGTGGCGCCCGGCAGCAGGCGCTCCAGTTCGGACACCGCCCGGGTCTCCTCGCCCAGCAGGTGGGCGACGTACCAGAGGGCCTCGACGATCTCGTCCGTCACCATGCCCCACAGCGCCCGCTTCCCGCGCCGCATGCGGGGGCCGAACCCCTCGAGGACGGGGCCCATGTGGGCGGCGACGGAGGCCAGCACCTCGGCCCGGAGCGCCGCCTCGTCGGGCACCACGCGCGCGTCGGGGTGCGAGGCGGCCGGGTCGTCGGGCAGGCAGGAGAACTCGCGCGCGCGGACGGCGAAGTGGCCCAGCGCCCGCTGGAACGCCACGTCCTCGACCGGGACCCGGGGCACCCGCCGGTGCAGGAACCACGGCAGGGTCACGAGCAAGGAGGCGGGCCAGGCGTACCGGTGGAACCCGAAGCCGGCCACCACGTCCGGGCGGCCCCGCTGCTGGTAGTCGCGCAGGATCTGCGCCTCGTCCCACTCCAGGAACGTGTCGACCGCCGCGCCGCCCGAGGCCAGCGCGCCCGCGTGCGCCCAGCCGGAGCCGGAGGGCAGCGGCGCCGCCGCGTCGAGCACGTCGGTGCGCATGCCGGGGAAGACCTTGGCGAGGCGCGCGTACGCGGACGTCACCGGGGAAGCCGGGGCGGTGCCGACGGGCACCGTGGGAACGGTCATGCGGGACCACCGAATCACGAGCGCTGACAGGCAAGGCTTACCTTACCCGAAGTGATCGACGTGTGAACCTGGGGGTCCTGGCCTATCGTGCACGGGTGGCTGCGCCCGTGCGGGACGGGGCGGACGGGGACGAGGAGGACCGGTGGAGCAGGGCAGAGCGCGGGAGGACGGGCTCGCGTTCTCCGCGTACCCGGAGCGTGCCGGGGCCGGTGCCGGTGCCGGTGGGTTCGGAGTCTCCGGTTCGTCCGGCGGGTTCGGTGCGTCCGGTCCGTCCGGCGGGTTCGGGGCGTTCGGAGCCGGTCCGGCCCCTCGCGTACCCGCCCAGGCCGGACGCGGTACGGAGCGGGGCGAGCACTCCCACGCCGAGGCCGCCGCGCCCCCGCCCGTCCGCCGGCACTCCGTGCGCGGGCAGATCCTGGACGCCCTGCGCGACGCCCTGGCGGCCGGGGATCTCGTCCCGGGGCAGGTGTACTCCGCTCCCGCACTCGGCGCGAGCTTCGGCGTGTCCGCCACCCCGGTGCGCGAGGCGATGCAGCGGCTGGCCGCGGAGGGCGCGGTGGAGGTCGTACCGAACCGGGGCTTCCGCGTCGTCGAGCGCGGCCCGCGCGAACTGGCCGAACTGGCCGAGGTCCGCGCGCTGATCGAGGCCCCCGTGGTGCTGCGGCTCGCCCGGACCGTATCGGCCTGCCGCTGGGGAGCCCTGCGGCCGCTGGCGGAGGCCACGGTCGCCGCGGCGGCGACCGGTGACCGCTCGGCCTACGCGGAGAGCGACCGCGCCTTCCACCGGGCCCTGCTCGGCTTCGCCGGCAACGCCCAGTTGGTGGCCCTCGCCGACGACCTGCACCGCCGCTGCCCGGGGCCGCTGCCCGGGACCGCGCCGGGCCGGCCCGCCGGACTGCGGGCCGACGCGGCGCAGCACACCGCGCTGCTGGACGCGCTGATCGAACGCGACACGACGGCCGTACGCGCCCTGGTCGCGGAGCACTACCGGAGTCCGGCGGACGCCTGAGCCCGGGCACCCGCCGGACGCCCGAGCGCGGGCATCCGCCGGAGTGCGCCGTCCGTCCCCGGCACTCAGTTCGCCGCGGCGACCTCCGGACCGGGCGGCTCGTCGAGCAGCGGGGCGAGCCAGGTCGGTACGCCGCCCAACAGGCGGAAGAGACGACCCGCCTCGGCGCGCAGCCGGGTGGCCACCGGTTCGGTCTCGGTCTCCGCGAGCGAGATCAGCGCGGGGGCCGTCCCGACCAGGTAGCCCAGCTCCTCCCTTATCCGCAGCGACTCCGCGAAGCCGTGGCGTGCCTCCGCGAGCTCACCCGAGCTCAGGGCCAGGGACGCGAGGTGACGCCAGGTGAAGGAGAGCAGTAACGCGTCCCCCCGGGCGGTGGCGCCCGCGTGCGCCCGCCGGAAGGCGGCCCGCGCGGAATCGGGCGCCTGGGCGATGTTCTGCGCGATCAGCCCGCGCCGGAAGTCCAGCAGGGGCCGGCCCGGCGCGTCCGGAGCGAGGAGGGCCGCCGCGCGGCTGAGTGCGACGGACGCCTCGTCGGCACGGTCGCGGATGCCGAGCAGGGTGGAGGCATACGCCAGATAGCCGCGTTCGCAGGCTGCGGCTCCCCGCTCGGCGTTGTCCTTGGCGAGCGCCTCGGCCGCCCGCAGGGCTTCCTCGGCTTCGGTCCAGCCCTTGGTCGTGTAGAGGCAGCGCTCGGTCAGCAGGGCGGCGCGCTGGAGGGCGGCGGCCGGATCGGTCGCCGCGCTCGGACCGAGCAGCGCGGCGGCATCCGTCCAGCAGGCGCGGGAGCGCAGCCGCCACACCGCGGTCAGGAGGGGAGGTTCGTCATCGGCTGTCGTTCCGGACCCAGACATGGCGGTGTACGCCACATTGCCTCCCCGAGCGCGCCATTGAGCTGTTGAGTGTGGGCGCATCTCAGCACGGATCGGCAGCCCGGCCAAGAGGGCGGGCCAGGTTCAGGTGAAAGATTTCACAAACAGGTGTCGGCCTTGCCGGGCCCGTGCGGGGCCCGGCCGGACGAGGAAGGTCAGCTCATGCGCAGGGCGAGGAAGAAATCGAGCTTGTCCTCCAGCCGCGAGAGGTCGCGGCCCGTCAACTGCTCGATACGCCCGACGCGGTAGCGCAAGGTGTTGACGTGCAGGTGGAGGCGGGTCGCGCAACGGGTCCATGAGCCGTCGCTCTCCAGGAACGCCTCCAGGGTCGGGATCAGCTCGGCGCGGTGCCGCTCGTCGTAGCTCCGCAGCGGGTCGAGCAGCCGTGCGGTGAAGGCCCGCCGTACGTCGTCGGGGACGAACGGCAGCAGCAGGACGTGCGACGCCAGCTCGTCGTGGCCCGCCGCGCAGACCCGGCCGGGGCGGGCCGCCGCGACCCGGCGGGCGTGCCGGGCCTCCTCCAGCGCCCCGCGCAGCCCCTCGGCCGAGTGGACCGCCGCGCTGACGCCCAGGGTGAGCCTGCCGTCGTCCGCGAGTCCCGCCGAGAGCGGTTCGCGGACCGCCTCCAGCAGGGCTCCCGCGCGCAGGGCCGGGTCCGCCCCGTAGGCGCCGCTCCGGTCGTCCGGTGCCCCGTCGCCGGGCACCGGCGCGGCCGGGGCGACCGCCGGCAGCGGTACGAGCGCGATGGCCTCGTCCTCCGTGTACGCCACCGCTATCCGGTCCGCCGAATCCGGCCCGGTGACCGCCGGGTCGACCAGGATCTCCTCCAGCAGCGCCTGGGCCACCGGACCGCCCGCCGGGTCCTCGGTGCCGGTCCGGGCCGGGGAGCCGTTGTCCGGCGCCTCCCACTCCACCCGCGCCACCACGACCTGCCAGTGCGGAGCGGCACCGAGCCCCGGCAGCAGCACCGGCGCGGCCACCCGCAACCGGGCCGCGATCTCCGCCGGGGCGGCGCTCGTCTGCACGAGCTCCAGCACTTCCTGGGCGAGCCGGCGGCGTACCGTACGCGCGGCGTCGCGCCGGTCGCGTTCGACGGCGATCAGCTGGGTGACGCCCTGGAGCAGGTCCAGCCGGGCCTCGGGCCAGTCGCCCGGGTCGGCCTCCACCGCGAGGAGCCACTCCGAGAGCGCGGACCCCCGGGCGTCCTGCGGGGCGGGCACCGATCCCCGGCCACTGTTCCGGATCGGGAAGAGCGCGTACGTGGTGCCGTCCACCGAGGTCGCGTGCGGACCCCGGCGGCCGGTCCTGGCCGCCGCCAGATGACGGCCGGCGAGAGCCGTCGCGACCGGGCCGGGCAGCGGCTTCCCGGCGTCGGCGATCCGGCGCCCGGTGGGGGAGAGCACCCACGCCGACAGGGACAGATCTCCGGCGAGCAGGTCCAGGACCACCTCCGGACCGCCGCCCGCCGGACCCGAGGTCATCAGCCGGCGGTGGCGGTCCACGACGGCGGCCAGATCCCCGGCGCGTTCACCGGACACCTGCCGTACGACGTACTCGGTGATCGTTGCGAAGGCAACCGTCTCGTTCACCGCGAAGAGCGGCATGCGATGGTGCCGGCAGGCCTCGACCAGGTCCTCGGGTATGGGGCCGAGCTCGGCCTCGCCCGCCGCCAGCGCGCTGACCCCGGCCTGGGCGAGTATCCGGACGAAGGGCTCCGAATCCGTCGCGTCGTGGCGCCAGGCCAGCCCGGTGAGCACGAGCTCGCCGCCGGAGAGGTAGCGGCTCGGGTCGCGCAGGTCCGTCGTCATGACGCCCCGGACCGGACGGTCCAGCTCGTCCTCGCCGCCGAGCAGCCGCAGCCCCAGCGCGTCGGTGTCCAGCAGTGCGCGCAGCCGCATCTCGTTGCCGCCGATCTGTTTTTCGTAGTTCCAGGGGTCCTGTGAATTGCGGCGAGGTTTCCGACCCTCACCATTCGTTCGAATCTACAAGACGAGCGAGGAGACCAGCCAACTCCTTCATTGTTTCGGTGACTGCACCGGTTGGAGCACGGCTTGTGTACTGGAGGCCACCCTGCGTCAACAACTGATGAAGGGCGACCGTTCCCGGCCCCACGCGGACCGTCTTCCCCGACCCGCACGGAACGCTCCCCGGCCCCACGCGGGGGTCCCGCGAGGGGTCCCTGGGGTTTCCTCCTTCCACCCTGCGCAGCCCATCGAGAAGAGAGCCACTCATGGACTTCCTTCGCCCCGCCGCCTGGGAGGACGCGCTCGCCGCCAAGGCCGAGCACCCGGCGGCCGTCCCGCTCGCGGGCGGTACGGACGTGATGGTCGAGATCAACTTCGACCACCGCCGCCCCGACCACCTCCTCGACCTGAGCCGGATCGGTGAACTCTCCGCATGGGAGGTCGGCGAGCGGACCGTACGCCTCGGCGCCTCGGTGCCGTACAGCGCGATCATGGAACACCTCAGGGACGAGCTCCCCGGGCTGGCCCTCGCCGCGCACACCGTCGCCTCCCCGCAGATCCGCAACCGGGGCGGGGTCGGCGGCAACCTCGGCACCGCGTCCCCCGCCGGGGACGCGCACCCGGCGCTGCTCGCCGCGGGGGCGGAGGTCGAAGCGGTCTCCGTACGCGGCACCCGGATGATCCCCATCGACGCCTTCTACACCGGCGTCAAACGGAACGCGCTCGCCCCTGACGAACTCATCCGCGCCGTGCACATCGCCAGGGCGGACGGCCCGCAGCAGTTCTCCAAGGTCGGCACCCGCAACGCCATGGTCATCGCCGTCTGCGCCTTCTCCATCGCCCTGCACCCCGAGACCCGGACGGTGCGCACCGGCATCGGCTCCGCCGCGCCCACCCCGGTCCGCGCCACCGCCGCCGAGGAGTTCCTGAACGCCGCGCTCGACGAGGGCGGCTTCTGGGAGAACGGCGACACCATCACCCCCTCCCTCGCCCGGGAGTTCGCCACCCTCGCCTCGGGCGCCTGCAACCCGATCGACGACGTCCGCGGCACCGCCCGCTACCGCCGGCACGCGGTCGGCGTGCTGGCCCGCCGCACCCTCGGCTGGACCTGGGAGCAGTACCGCACCGGCCGCACACTCGAAGGAGCCCGCTGACCATGCGCGTCCACTTCACCGTCAACGGCAGGCCGCAGCAGGCGGACGACGTATGGGAGGGCGAGTCCCTCCTCTACGTCCTGCGGGAACGCCTGGGCCTGCCCGGCTCCAAGAACGCCTGCGAACAGGGCGAGTGCGGCTCCTGCACCGTCCGCCTCGACGGAGTGCCCGTCTGCGCGTGCCTGGTCGCCGCCGGACAGGCCGAGGGCCGCGAGGTCGTCACCGTCGAAGGACTCGCGGACTACGCCCGCCACCGCGACGACGCCCACCCCGGCAGCGGCTGCGCGGCCGGCGGCTGCGGCACCGGCCTCGACGAGGCCCGCGCCTGGCAGGCCGCCCCCGGACCGGACGGCCCCCCGCTCTCCCCGGTCCAGCAGGCCTTCGTCGACGCCGGAGCCGTGCAGTGCGGCTTCTGCACCCCAGGGCTGCTGGTCGCCGCCGACGAACTCCTCGAACAGCACCCCTCCCCGTCCGACCAGGACATCCGCGAGGCGCTCTCCGGCAACCTCTGCCGCTGCACCGGCTACGAAAAAATCCTCGACGCGGTCCGCCTCGCCGCCGCCCGCTCCGGACAGGAGGCCTGACCATGGCGACCACCGGCACCCCGGTCGGCCTCACCCAGGGCTCACCCACCCGGGGCGGGATCGGCGAATCCACCCTCCGCCCCGACGGCACCCTCAAGGTCACGGGGGAGTTCGCCTACTCCTCCGACATGTGGCACGAGGACATGCTCTGGGGCCACACCCTGCGCTCCACCACCGCCCACGCCGAGATCCGGTCGATCGACATCGCCGAGGCGCTCGCCACCCCCGGCGTGTACGCGGTCCTCACCCACGACGACCTGCCCGCCGCCGTGAAGAACTACGGCCTGGAGATCAAGGACACCCCCGCTCTCGCCCACGGCCGGGTCCGCCACCACGGCGAGCCGGTCGCCCTGGTCGCCGCCGACCACCCCGAGACGGCCCGCCGCGCCGCCGCGAAGATCCGCGTCGACTACGCCGAACTGCCCGTCGTCACCGACGAGGCATCCGCCACCGCACCCGGCGCGCCCCTGCTCCACGAGGGCCGCGACGACCACCACAGCCTCCACGTCCCGCACCCCAACATCGTGCACCGCCAGCCGATCGTGCGCGGCGACGCGGCGGCGGCAGCGGCGCGCGCGGACGTGATCGTGCGCGGCGAGTACGTCTTCGGCATGCAGGACCAGGCCTTCCTCGGTCCCGAGTCCGGGCTCGCCGTCCCCGCCGAGGACGGCGGCGTGGACCTCTACGTCGCCACCCAGTGGCTGCACAACGACCGGGCGCAGATGGCGCCCGTCCTCGGCCTTCCCGAGGAGAAGATCCGGATGACGCTCTCCGGCGTCGGCGGCGCCTTCGGGGGCCGCGAGGACCTCTCCATGCAGATCCACGCCTGCCTGCTCGCACTGCGTACCGGCAAGCCGGTGAAGATGGTCTACAACCGCTTCGAGTCCTTCTTCGGACACGTCCACCGCCACCCCGCCAAGCTCACCTACGAGCACGGCGCCACCCGCGACGGCAGGCTCACCCATGTGAAGTGCCGCATCGTGCTGGACGGCGGCGCCTACGCCTCGTCCTCCCCGGCCGTCGTCGGAAACGCCGCCTCGCTCTCGGTCGGACCGTACGCCGTGGACGACGTCGACATCGAGGCGCTCGCCCTCTACACCAACAACCCTCCCTGCGGGGCGATGCGCGGCTTCGGCGCCGTCCAGGCCTGCTTCGCGTACGAGGCGCAGATGGACAAGCTCGCCGCCGAACTCGGGCTCCACCCGGTGGAGTTGCGCCGGATCAACGCGATGGAGCAGGGCACCCTGCTGCCTACCGGCCAGCCCTGCGACTCTCCCGCACCGGTCGCCGAACTCCTCCGCCGGGTCAAGGCCCGCCCACTGCCGCCCGAACGGCAGTGGCTGGCCGCCGACCCGGCGGGCGGTGCGGGTTCGGTCGACGTCCGCGCGCTGCCGGGCGGGCTCTCCAACACCACGCACGGCGAGGGCGTCGTACGGGGTGTGGGGTACGCGGTCGGGCTGAAGAACGTCGGCTTCTCCGAGGGCTTCGACGACTACTCCACCGCCCGGGTCCGGATGGAGGTCATCAACGGCGAGGCCGTCGCGACCGTGCACACCGCGATGGCGGAGGTCGGACAGGGCGGCATCACCGTGCACGCCCAGATCGCGCGGACCGAACTCGGCGTCGGCCAGGTCACCATCCAGCCCGCCGACACCCGGGTCGGCTCGGCGGGATCCACCTCCGCCTCCCGCCAGACGTACGTCACCGGCGGCGCGATCAAGAACAGCTGCGAGGCCGTCCGGGAGCAGGTGCTGGCGCTGGGGCGCCGCAAGTTCGGTACGTACCACCCCGCTTGGGCCACCGCCGAACTGCTGCTGGAGAACGGCAAGGTCGTCACCGACGGCGGCGAGGCCCTCGCCGGCCTGGCCGAGGTCCTGGGGGACGAGGCGATCGAAGTCGAGCTGGAGTGGCACCACCGGCCCACCCAGTCCTTCGACATCCGCACCGGCCAGGGGAACGGCCATGTGCAGTACTCCTTCGCCGCCCACCGGGCGGTGGTGGAGGTCGACACCGAACTGGGGCTCGTGAAGGTGGTCGAACTCGCCTGTGCCCAGGACGTCGGCAAGGCGCTCAACCCGCTCTCCGTCGCCGGACAGATCCAGGGCGGCTCCACCCAGGGGCTCGGTATCGCCGTGATGGAGGAGATCCTCGTCGATCCGGTGACCGCGAAGGTCCGCAACCCGTCCTTCACCGACTACCTGATCCCGACCATCCTCGACACCCCGCCCATCCCCCTCGACGTGCTCGAACTCGCGGACCAGAACGCCCCGTACGGGCTGCGGGGCGTCGGTGAGGCGCCCACCCTCTCGTCCACCCCCGCGGTCCTCGCCGCCATCCGGGCGGCGACGGGCCTGGAGCTCAACCGGGCCCCGGTACGCCCGGAGCACCTCACCGGCACCTGATCACGGCGCGCGGCGCGGCGACACCGCCGTACGCGCGCTCCTACGCCGCCCGAGAGCCGCTACCGCCCGGGAGCCGCACCGCCGAGAGGAGTAACCCGTGCTGGACATCGCCGCAGAACTGCACCGATGGACCCTGGAGGGGCGGGACTTCGCCGTCGCCACGGTCGTCCGGGTCACCGGAAGCGCACCCCGGCAGCCGGGCGCCGCGCTCGCCGTCGACCGGGCGGGCGAGGCGGTCGGATCGGTCTCGGGCGGCTGCGTCGAAGGGGCGGTGTACGAACTGTGCCGCCAGGCCCTGGACGACGGGACCACCGTGCGCGAGCGGTTCGGCTACAGCGACGAGGACGCCTTCGCGACGGGCCTCACCTGTGGCGGAACCATCGAGGTGCTGGTCACCCCGGTGCGGTCCTACGACGCCGTCCGGCCGGTCGTGGAGGTCGCGCTCGCGGCGGCGGCCGCCGGGCGGCCGGCCGCCCTCGCCCGGGTCGTCGACGGGCCGGACGAACTCCTCGGCCGGGCCCTGGTGGTGGGCGAGAATGCCGCAAGTGCCTGGTCGGAGAGTGACAGTGACAATGCGTCACATGCCGAACGGAGCGCCACCGCGGAGGCGCGGGCGATGCTCGCCGCGGGGCGCACCGGTACGGTCACCGTCGGCGCGGACGGCTCGCGGTGCGGCCGGCCCGTCACCCTGTTCGTGGAGTCGAGTGTGCCGCCGCCCCGCATGATCGTCTTCGGGGCCGTCGACTTCGCCTCCGCGCTGACCCGGGCGGCCGTGTTCCTCGGCTACCGGGTCACCGTCTGCGACGCCCGGCCGGTCTTCGCCACGGCCGCCCGGTTCCCCGAGGCCGACGAGATCGTCGTCGACTGGCCGCACCGCTACCTCGCCACGGCCGAGGTCGACGCGCGTACCGTCCTCTGCGTCCTCACCCACGACCCGAAGTTCGACGTGCCCCTGCTGAAGGCCGCGCTGCGGCTGCCGGTCGGCTACGTCGGCGCCATGGGCTCGCGGCGCACCCATCTGGACCGTACGGCGGCGCTGCGGGAAGAGGGCCTCACCGTGCGCGAACTGGGCCGCCTGCACTCGCCGATCGGGCTGGATCTCGGAGCCCGTACGCCCGAGGAGACCGCCCTGTCGATCATGGCGGAGATCGTCGCCGAGCGGCACGGCGGCACCGGCGCGCGGCTCACCGGCGCCCGTACCCCGATCCATCACGAGCCGGCCCCGTCGCCGAGTGGCATCCCGCCGGGCGTCGGCCCCCTGGACGTCGCATCCCTGGACATCGCCTCCCTGAACGCCCTTTCCACGCCGGGCGGTTAACCGCCACGGCGGATTCCTGCCACCGTGAAACCGCTTTGCCGTCTGCCATTTACCGGTAGATCAGCACCATGACATTTTCAGCCCCCTCCGTTTCCGGCCGGGCGAGACCCGCTCGTCAGGGACGCACGCTCCTCCTCATAGCGACCTCCGTCGCGCTCGTGAGCGGTGTCATGCTTCCCGCCGCCGGTTCCGCTTCCGCGACCCCCCACTCGGCGACCTCCCAGGCCCCGGCCGCGCACACCCGGCAGGCGGCCGAACCCCAGAGCCACGACGTCACCCTCGTCACCGGCGACGTGGTGCACTACGTCGAGGGTGCCGGAGCCGGCGACCACGGCACCGTCACCGTCGACCGCCCGGACGGCGCGACCGGCGGCGTCCACGTGCAGCAGGCCGGCGACGACCTCTACGTGCTGCCCGACGAGGCCACCCCCCTCCTCGCCGCGGGCACGCTCGACCGCAGGCTCTTCAACATCACCGCACTGGTCGGGATGGGGTACGACGACGAGCGGACCGGCGGCATCCCGCTGATCGCCACCTACCCGCGGTCCGCGGCGCGTTCACTGCCCGCCGCACCGGAAGGCGCCGAGAAGACGCGCACCCTGGAGTCGATCCACGGGACGGCGCTCACGGCCGACAAGGCCGATGCCCGCACCTTCTGGGCCGGCATCTCCCGCGAGGGGAACGCCCGTTCGCTGGACGCCGGCATCAGCAAGCTCTGGCTCGACGGCCGTTCGAAGGCGCAGCTCTCCGAGTCGGTGCCACAGATCAACGCCCCCGCCGCCTGGGCGGAGGGATACGACGGCAAGGGCATCAAGGTCGCGGTCCTGGACACCGGCATCGACGCCGACCACCCGGACGTCAAGGACCGCATCCTGGAGTCGAAGAGCTTCGTCCCGGGCGAGGACGTGGACGACAAGAACGGCCACGGGACGCACGTGGCGTCGACCGTCGCCGGCTCGGGTGCGGCGTCCGGAGGGCTCAACAAGGGCGTCGCCCCGGGCGCGGACCTGCTGATCGGCAAGGTGCTCGGGAACAGCGGCGAGGGCGCCGACTCCGGCATCATCGAGGCGATGGAGTGGGCGAAGGCCGAGGGTGCCGACGTCGTCTCCATGAGCCTCGGCGCCCCGGTTCCGGACGACGGCACCGACCCGATGGCCCAGGCGGTCGACGCCCTCTCGGCCGACGGCGGACCGCTCTTCGTCATCGCGGCCGGCAACTCCTACGGCGCCGGAACCATCAGCGCCCCCGGCTCGGCGGCCGAGGCGCTCACCGTCGCCGCCGTCGACAAGCAGGACAACCGCGCGGCCTTCTCCTCCATGGGCCCGCTGATCAACAACCACGGCCTCAAGCCGGACCTGTCCGCCCCCGGCGTCGGCATCAACGCGGCGGCCTCCCAGTCGGTCCCCGGCATCGAGGGCATGTACCAGTCGATGGACGGTACGTCGATGGCGACCCCGCACGTCGCCGGCGCCGCCGCCATCCTCAAGCAGCGCCACCCCGACTGGTCCGGCAGCCGGCTCAAGGACGCGCTGATGAGCACGTCCAAGCGGCTTCCCGCGTACACCCCGTACGAGCAGGGCACCGGCCGCGTGGACGTCGGGGCGGCCGTCGACGCCACGATCGAGGCCACCGGTTCCGTCGAGGTCGCCGACTACGCCTGGCCGCACGACGCCTCCGACGAGGTGGCGCGGCGGACCCTCACGTACACCAACAGCGGCAAGCAGGACGTCACCCTGCACCTGGCGACCGACACGGACTCCGCGGCGTACACCCTCTCCACCCCGGAGCTGACCGTCCCGGCGGGCTCCACCGCGACGGCCGTGCTCTCGATCGACCCCTCCGAGGTCGACGCGGGCACCCTCTTCTCGGGCCAGGTCCTCGCCACCGATGCCACCGGCGCCACCGTCGCCCACACGGGCTTCGCCGTCAGCAAGGAGGAGGAGCGCTACGACCTCACCATCCAGCTCCGCGACCGCGCGGGCCAACCGGCCGACGGTCAGGTCGTGTTCGCCGCGCTCGGCGACCCCCAGCTGAACGTCGTCAGCGTCGCGGGCGACACCACCCTGCGACTGCCCCCGGGCAACTACACCGCCTGGACCGCGCTCGACGTCGACGGTGACCGCTCCGACTCCAAGGCCCTCGCCTTCCTCGCCGCGCCCGAGACGATCCTCACCGACGGCCCGCGGACCATCACGCTCGACGCGTCCAGGGCACACAAGGTGAGCGCGAAGGCCCCGCAGGAGTCCGAGACGCGCCAGCTGCGGTACGACATGGCGCGGACGGACCCGAGCGGCATGGTCCAACGCGACCTCTACCAGATCCCCCTGGCCTACGACGAGTTGTGGGCCGCACCCACCAAGAAGGTCACTCAGGGCACCTTCAGCTTCCTGACCCGCTGGCGCCTGGGCGAGGAGCTGATCGACGTCACGGCCGACGGGACCGACGTCCCCGTCACCGCGCAGGGCGGCTCCGTCGTCGCCGAGGACCGCGAGCAGAAGCTGGACGCCGTCTACGCGGGTGACGGAAGTGCCGCCGCCTACAAGGGGATCGGAGCCAAGGGCAAGGCCGTGGTCATCACCCGGAGCGACGCCGTCGCCCCCGCCGACCGGCTCGCCAACGCGGTCGCCGCGGGAGCCTCGGCGCTCCTCGTCGTCAACGACGGCCGTGGGATCCTCCTGGAGACCTACACCGACTGGGGCACCGAGACCGCCATCCCGGTGGCCTCCGCCCAGAAGCTCGCCGGCCAGGCCCTGATCAAGGCCGCCCAGCGCGGCAGGAAGATCAGCGTCGACCAGAAGAAGTTCGCCGACTACGTCTACGACTTCGTCGACCGTCACGACGGCAACATCCCCGACAGCTCCCTGGAGTTCACCCCGTCGGTCCGCCAACTGGCCAAGGTGGAGAACACCTTCTACGGCGCCAGGAAGACGCTCGGCGCCGGCTACCGCTACGACATCCCGGAGTACGGACCGGGCGTCGGCTTCGAGGAGTACGAGCAGTTCCCGGGCGTCCGCGACGAGTGGGTCACCCCGCTCCCCGGCGACTCCTTCTGGTACGAGAACCACTCCGTCTTCAACGCCGACGCCACCGACACCGCCGCCGAGATGCGCAGCACCGACCTCGACTACACGGCCGGCCGCACCTACAAGGACGACTGGTTCGCCCCGGTGACGAGCCCCCGCCTCGGCACCGGCTACTGGGGCCCGTTCCGCACCTCGTACAACGACATGCAGTTCAACATCAGCGCGTGGACCGACTCGGGCGAGGGCCACTCGGGTTCGATGCCCTCGGACGAGTACGACACCACGAGCTACGCCTTCTACCAGGGCGACACTCTGATCAAGAAGGGTGCGGGCCGGGCCGGTTACGCGTGGGACCTCTCGCCCGAGAAGCTGCCGTACCGACTGGTTCTCGACTCCGGCCGCGACGCCGGTATCTGGAAGTCCTCCACCCGCACGCACAGCGAGTGGTCGTTCGTCTCGGGACAGCTCGACGCGGGCGAGGCCGGGTACGCGCAGAGCGACATCCCGCTGATCCAGCTGGACTTCGACGTCGACACCGACCTCGCCGGTGACGTGAAGGCGGGCAAGGAGGTCGAACTCGGCCTCGGCGCCGGGACGCAGGCCTGGCTCGACGGCGCGGTGAAGGCGACGTCCGCCTCGCTGCAGGTCAGTTACGACGACGGCGCCGAGTGGTCCGCCGTCAAGCTGCGCAGGACCGCGTCCGGCCAGTGGGCCGCGGCCTTCACCCCGCCGAAGAAGGGGGCCTCCTCGGTCTCCCTCAAGGCGCACGCCGAGGGCCCGGACGGCCTCGCCGTGGACCAGGAGATCATCCGGGCCTTCGGCCTGAAGTGACCTCCAGGCGTCGGCAGCCCCAGTGGCTGCGGCGCCGGGCAGTAGCGGTACCGGTGGCTCCGCACCCTCGCCGGGGGTGCGGAGCCACCTTCTCGTGGCCCGCCGACTCCCCGGCTGTCCGGAGAAAAGGCCACCCCGGCCGGGCCCGAACGGCCGTCTCAGCCCGGCTTGACGGCCCGCGTCGCGAAGTAGCCCGACATGTAAGCGGCGGACGCGTCGGACTGGTGCGGGGCTTCCGCGAAGCCGGTGAGGACGAACCCCGCGGCGAGCTGCCCGCCGATCTGGCCGGTGAGGGTGTGGCTGTACTCGAGAGCGGCATCCGCGCCGAACTTCGCGGCGCGTTCCTCGGCGGAGTACTGCGTGACATCGCTGTAGGGCAGCTTGTGCGCGACGACCAGCTCGCCGCGCTCGTCGAGCACCTCGGGGTCGAACAAGTACACATCGGGGTTGAGGAAGCCCGCGAGCAGCGTTCCGCCCGGTCGCAGGACGCGGAAGCACTCACGCCACACCGGTGCCACGTCCGGCACGAACAGGTTGGACACCGGATGGAACACGACGTCGAACGTCGCGTCGCCGAAGGCGCCGAGATCGCGCATGTCGCCCAGGACGGTGCGCAGGTCGAGTCCGTCGCGCGCCGCCACCATCCGGTCCTGGCCGAGCTGGCGGGGTGAGTTGTCGAACACGGTGACCCGAGCCCCCGCGGCGGCGAGGACCGGACCCTGCTGACCACCGCCGGAGGCCAGGCACAACACGTCCTTGCCGGTCAGGTCCGCCGGCAGCCAGGAGCGGTCGACCGGCTCGTGCCCGATGAGAACGATCGACCAGTCGCCCGTGCGGGCGCGCTCGACAACCTCAGTACTGACCGGCCTCGACCACTCGTTGCCCTCCTGGACGTACTTGTCCCAGGCCGCCCGATTGTGGGCGGCGGGGTCGACGACGAAGTCCTGCACGTACGACTCCCTGCTACGGCCGGGCGGACACCTGCGGTATCGACGCTTCGGTGCCGTCGGCCAACACGAGCGCAGGGTGGGGAATCAACGTAATGGGCGGTCGTCGAGGTGTCCACCGGCCCGTAGGCGTCGCCCGGCGCCCCGGCCCCGACCCCGACCCCGGCCGGGGCCGAGGCCGAGGCCGGTGGGTCAGCTGCCCGACTGGAGGGCCGTCCAGGTCGCCGTACCGACGATGCCGTCCACCGAGAGGCCGTGGTCGGTCTGGAAGGTGCGTACCGCGGTGGCGGTGCCCGATCCGAAGTCCCCGTCGACGGAGACGGTCGAGCCGAGGGCCGCCGTCAGCGAGCGCTGGAGGCGCTTGACGTCCTCACCGGCGCTGCCCTGGCGCAGGTCGGGAGTGGTACCGGCCGACAGCAGGGCCGTCCAGGTCTTCGCACCCACGATTCCGTCCGCGCTCAGCCCGCGGGCCCGCTGGAAGGCCTGGACCGCCGACGTGGTCGCGGCGCCGAACACCCCGTCCACCGAACCCGCCTCGTAGCCCTGGGTGTTGAGGAGCTGCTGCACGGCCTTCACCTGGGCGCCGCTGGAGCCCGACTGCTGGGTCGTGTAGGAGGAGAAGCTCAGCGTGTCCGTGGTCCCGCCGGTGGAGCCGTCGACCAGCTGCATGTAGGTGGTCCAGTCCCAGTAGGGGCCCGGGTCCGTGTGGTCGTTGCCGGGCGCCTCGCTGTGCCCGATGATGTGCGCCCGGTCCTTCACGATGCCGTGCCGGTCGCAGAGGTAGCGGGTGAGGGCCGCGGAGGAGCGGTACATCGCGTCGGTGAACCAGGTCGGATCGTCGATCCAGCCCTCGTGCTCGATGCCCAGGGACGAGGCGTTGGCGCTCTTCGCGTGGTACGCGGTGTCGCTGTCGCGCACCATCTGGGTGATCTGGCCGTCCGAGGAACGGATCACGTAGTGCGCGCTGACCACGGCCGCGGGGTCCTGGAACCAGCTGATGGAGCCGGCGTACGAGCCCTGGGTGACGTGGATGACGATCTTGTCGATGTCCGCCGTGCGGCCCGACTTGTAGTTGGTGGTGCTGGCGGGAACCCAGAGCGCCGAGGGGTAGTCCGCCGACCGGGTGCTCACGTCGCTCGGGGCGAGATCGCCCTTCTCCGGGGAGACCGGACGCGAGGTGACGGTGATCTCCTCGCCCTCGGGGGTCCTGCCGCGCAGACCGCCGGCCAGGAAGGAGTAGACCGTGTCCGCGTAGAGCGCGGCGGCGGGCCCGTCGGCACCGCCGTACCGGGCGACGGCCGGGTACCAGGAGTCGACGTCGAGCCTTTCGTCCCGGTCGAGCCCGAGTGAGTCGGCGTACGAGCGGAGCACGGCGGCGCCGCCGAGGACGTTCGTCGCGGTGTTCTCGCGCAGCTGCGCGGCGGAGGCTCCGGTGAGGGCGGCGGCCTTCTCCAGGGACCGGTTGGTCGGGTTGCTCACCAGGTGCATGACGCCGTAGCCGTTGTCCTGGCTGGGGCGTCCCTGGTGCCCGTCGAAGTGCGTCTCGCCGTAGCCGACCGCCGCGAGGAGGTCGCGGGGCACTCCGTACTCGTTGGCGGCGCGGGCGAAGGCCCCGTTCAGGGAACCGGCGGCCGGGTCCGGCGCGGCCGACGCCAGGGCCGGCTGTCCCGCCGCTACGACGGCCGCGACGGTGAGGGCCGCCAGGGCGGCGGCGGAGGCGCGACGGCGCACGGGGGCCACGGGGCGTCTGGGCATGTCTGCTCCTGCGTGTGTGTGGGGGGGAGAGGGAGCCCTGGGCCCGGTGGGGTGGACGCAGGGCTGCAGAGCGGGCACAGGCTATCCATGTGAGGAATGCATGACAATGACGCACCGGTCCGGCGCGCCGGGTCAACACCCCATCGGCGCAAGGATGCTGACGAAGCGTCGGCACATGGCGGAGCCCGCCTCCCGAACGGGGGCGGGCTCCGGGGGAAGCAGGGGCTACCAGCGGTCGCGGTGCACGACCTCGGCGACCGGGCGGCGGCGGACGGGGCCGAAGTTCCCCTTCGGCCACCCCACCGGAATCGCGGCGAAGGTCCGCATCTCCTCGGGGATGCCGAGCGCCTCCTTCCACTCCTGCTCCAGCATCAGGTGCCAGATGGTGACGTTGGCGGCCAGACCCAGAGCGCGCGCCGCCAGAAGGAGGTTCTGTACCCCCGGATAGACGCACGCGCCCTCGGCCAGGGCCTGGAAGCGCTCCTGCGAGGCCATCGGCTGCTCGCTCGCCACCGGCCCCAGCGCCACGGCGGAGGCGATCAGGCCCTCCTCGTCCAGGCGGGGCTCGGGGAACCGGTAACACGGCACGACGAGCGCGGGCGTGTCGGCGAAGTGGTCGCGCTGGTACTCGATCGCCGCGACCATCCGGCCGTACGCCGCGTCGTCCATGCCCTTCGGCGCGTACTTCCCCGTCGTCGCCAGATAGGCGTCCACGCACCGCTTCCACAGCGGCGCGAGCTCCGCCATGACCTGGCGGTCGGTCACCACGACGTACTCGTACGCCTGCATGTTGCCGCCGCTCGGCCCCCAGACCGCCGCCTGGACCAGTCGCTCCACCGTCTCGTACGGCACCGGCTCCGGCGAGAGGCGGCGCATGGCACGCACGGTGGACATGGTCGCGAAGAGGGCGGGATCCTCGGTCGCGGAGGCGTCCGTGCTCAGTGTTTCCGTTGTCATGATCGCGGAGTGTACGGGCCCAAGAGGCGACCCCGACAGGGGTGTTGGGCGTCCACGGCGGGCCCGGACCGCAAGGCCGTCCGGCGGCGGCGTTCACCCGGGCGGCGGCCACGGATTCGTACACCTGCCCAGACCCCCTCCGCACGGGGGAACGCGGGGCCGATCATGCTCCGCGAGGGCGTATAAAGGGCCCTTCGGAGCAGCCGGCGTCCCCCGATGGCCCACCTCATCCCCACGCGGCAGGCGTCACCGCGTCCCCGAGCGGAGGAGCGCCCCATGAGCACCTCGGAACACATCACCGACCTGCTGGTGTCGAACTTCGGTACCGACCCCGATGCGATCGGGGACGATGTGCCGCTCCGACGGCTACGTCTGGACTCCCTCGCCCTGGAAGAGCTGAGGCTGCTCATCGAGGACCGGATGGACGTCGACCTGGAGGACGTCGAGATCACCTCCCGCGACACCGTCGGCCGGCTCGTCTCCGCCGTGCACGACAAGGTCACCGCATGACGGGCCGGCCGGTCCCCGGGCCCTGGCCGCGCCCCCGCCCGGAACCGTTCCACGCCGCCGTGACCGGCATCGGCCTGATCACCGCCGCCGGAGTGGGCACCGACGCCTCGTGGCGCGGCGTCCGCGGCGAGGGGGACGAGCCCTCGGTGCTGCACCGCAGCGAACTCGAAGGCCTGCCCTGCGACTTCTTCTACACCGTCACGGGCCTCGACACCCGGGCCGAACTCGGCATCGCGGCGCAGCGGTTGATGGACCGTTTCTCCCAACTCGCGGTCATCGCCGCACGCGAAGCCGTCGCCGACGCGGGACTCGACCCCTCGGTCTGGGACAGCTCCCGGGTCGGCGTCGTGATCGGCTCCGCCCACGGCGGACTCCCGTTCTACGACGAACAGCACACCGCCCTCGGTGAACGCGGCGCACGCCGGGTCTCGCCGAAGCTCGCCCCCCTCGTCGTCGTCAACGGCGCGGCCAGCAGCGTCACCCTGGACCTCACCGTCCACGGTCCCAGCCTCGCCGTCTCCACCGCCTGCTCCTCCGGCACCGTCGCCATCGGCACGGCGCACCAGCTCCTGCGCACCGGGGCCTGCGACATCGTGATCGCGGGCGGCGCCGAGTCGGTCTGCTCCCGGCTCCTGATCGCCAGCGCCTGCCAGATGAAGGCGGTCTCCACCCGGCGGGACGACCCGCGTTCCGCCTGCCGCCCCTTCGACACCCACCGCGACGGGTTCGTCGTCGGCGAGGGCGCCGGACTGCTGGTCATGGAGCACCCCGACCACGCCCGCGCCCGGGGCGCCGCCGTCCGCGCCCACGTCAGCGGCTACGGCGCCGCCAGCGACGCCTTCTCCACCGTCGCACCCGAGCCCGACGGCCTCGGCGTCGAACGCGCGCTGCGCACCGCCCTCGCGGACGCGGGGCTCACCGGCGCGGACATCGGCCACGTCAACGCGCACGGCACCTCGACGGTCGCCAACGACCTGATCGAGGCGACCATGCTCCACCGGGTCCTCGGCGACCAGGCCCTCGTCACCTCGACGAAGGCGATGACCGGGCACACCCTCGGGGCCGCCGGAGGCATCGAGACGGCCCTCACCGTCCTCGCGCTCCAGCACCAACTGGTCCCGCCCACCGTCAATCTCGACGCGCCGGACCCGGAGATCCCGGTCGAGGTGGTGAGCAAGGAGGCCAGGCGGCACACCTTCGACCACGCGGCGAAGACCTCGCTGGGCTTCGGCGGCCACAACGCGGCCCTCATTCTGACCCGGGCCTGAGGCGGGAGGAGACCGAACCATGGGCGAGGAGATCATCCGGACGCTGGCGGTGGAGGGGGTGCCCTTCGCCTACCGCCTGCTGAAGCACGGCGGCGGCCCCGACGGCCCCGTATCCGCACCTGTACCCGGGCAGGGCTCCGGGCCGGACGCGGCTCGCGCACCGGGAGGCGAGGGCGCCGTCGTGGTCCCGGGCCCGGTGACCGTGACCGAGCCCGTGGTGGTGCTCGGTGGCGCGCTCCAGGGCATGTACGGGTGGCCCCAGATGGACGACCACCTCGGCTCTCTCGCCGACGTGGTGACCGCCGACCTCCCCGGCATGGGAAGCGCCGGTGCGCTGCCGCCCGGACCGAGCGCCGTACTGCTCCGCGAGGCGGTCACCCGGATCGTCGACGACCTCGGCGCCCCGCGCGTCAACCTCTTCGGCTTCTCGTACGGCACCGCGATCGCCTTCGACTGGGCCCGTCACCATCCCGGCCGGGTCGCCCGGATCGCTCTCGGCGGGGTCCCCGCGCACATCTCACCGGCCCAACGCGACCACTGGCAGCGGGCGGTGGAGCGGATGACCGCCGGCGACCCGGAGGGCCTCGCCACCCTCGCGGCCGAGGCGCTGATGTGCATGGACCCCGAACGGTACGTCCACCGGGGCGCGTTGGCCCAGCGCTATGTGCGGCGGTCCTTCCTGACCGCGCTGCGCACCTCGCCGCACGCGGCGGACTCGCTGGTACGCGCCCTGGGGGACCGGCCCGACTTCTCCGGCGGGCTCACCGGGGTGCCCGCGCTGGTCTTCGCGGGTGAGCACGACACGGTCACCTCCCCGGAGCGGCAGCGCGAGTTCGCCGCGACCGTCGAGGGCAGCCGGTTCCTCACGCTCGCCGACGCCGATCACTGGGTGGTCCTGGAACGCGCGGATGATGTCGCCGAGTTGGCGGCCCGCTTCTTCACGGACCGCCCGCTCCCCGCCGACCGGAGGCCCGGCCCGGCGATCCCGCAGGAGTACGCCGCGCCGGGCCGGGCCGGTGCCTGAGGCGCCACGGGGCGTTCAGGCCGCCGGTGGGGCAGCCCGTCAGCCCGTCGGCTCGGGTGCCTGCTCCTGGGTCAGCTGGACCAGCAGGCCGCTCGCCGGGTCGGTGGAGTAGCTGAACACCAGCGGATCGGCCGAGTTCCGGGCCAGGGTGTCGATCCGCTCCAGGAAGCGGGACAACTCGATCGGCTGATTGGTGGCCGAGGAGTTGAAGGGCCGTGCGACGGCGACCCCGGCCGTCTCCGCGATCCGGATGTCGCGCTTCGCGCCGGTCCCCTTCCACCGGGGCGTGGCGGCGTCCGAACAGTCCCACCCGCCTTCCTCGGTGGCGAGATAGATGATGTCGTGCTCGATCCGGTGGCCGGACAGACGCAGGGTCTCGCCGGCCGCTCCGGGGCACTGTCCGGAGGACGGCGAGGCGGTGGCCGTCCCGGTCGGTGTCGCGGCGGACTGGGTCGACGCGGCGGTCGCCGGTGCGGTGGCCGACGGTGCCGCGGGCGTGGATTCGCTCCCGGAGCTCTCGCACCCCGTGGCGGCCAGGAGCAGGGCGATGCCGATGCCGAGCGCCGCCGGCCCGCCCCGGGCGTACCGCCGTACGATCCCCGCCGTGCGTCTGGCCGTTCGCGTAGTGCCGATCATGATTCCCCCCGTGGTGCAGCTCTGGACGGGAGCGGCCGATCGCCGCCCGTCACCTCTTGAGTGCGCCGGGGGAGCCGTTCGGTTGCAGCCGGGGAGGAATTCGTACACACGCGTCGAGTGCCGTGCACGGCGGAGGGCCGCCCGCGAACGGACGGCCCCCTTGATCACCGGTACGGGTCAGTGGCGGGGATCAGTTCCCCTTCCCGTGCCCCTTGTCCTTGCCGTCGTTCTTGCTCTTGTCCTTGCCGTGGTTCTTCTCGTCGTGCTTCTTGCCCTTGGCCGAGCCGCCGCCGAGCTTCACGCGGACGATCTGCGGGTCGTGGTCGCTCGCCTGGTCGGCGAACTCCGCGTTGATGTGCACCACGTCGTAGTCGAGCCGGCGGACGCCGGGGGACGTCAGGATGTGGTCCAGCGTCTGGGAGTTGCCCTCGTACACGTAGCTGTACTGCTCGTTCGCGGGCAGCGTCGTGATCAGCGGCTTGAGGACCTTGCCGTCGGTCAGCGCGGTCACCGCCGGGGAGAACGCGAAGTCGTTGAGGTCGCCGAGCGTGATGACCTTGGCCGACTTGTCCGCCGCCAGCAGCGACTTGACGAAGGTGTTGACCTCGGTCGCCTGCTGGATGCGCTTGACCTCCGAACTGCGCTCCGGTTCCTGGTTCTTGCCGTGCAGGGGCAGGTCGCCGCCCTTGGAGGCGAAGTGGTTGCCGATGACGAACACGGTCTCGCCGTCGAAGCGGAACTCACCCACCAGCGGCTTGCGGCTGTCCGCCCACGCGGCGCTCGTCGGGTTGATCCGGCCGGGCGAGGCGGAGAGTTCGACGCCCTTGCGGGTGTCCACCGCGGTGACGGCGGTCGTCGCGGTGCCACCCGGGCGGTCCACGAAGGAGACCCGCTTCGGGTTGAAGAGGAAGACGTTGCGGATGTTCCCGCCGGGCTCACCGCCGTCCTCGCCGTCCTCGGGGGCGATGTAGCGCCAGGAGTAGCTCGGTCCGCCGGCGGCGACGATCGCGTCGGTGAAGCGCTTCAGGGTCGCCTCGGAGCCGACGGTGCCGTCGCTGGTGGCGCCGTTGTCGTCCTGGATCTCCTCCAGGGAGACCACGTCCGGCGAGGAGAGGTTGACGGCGATGCCCGAGGCGAGGGTGTCGAACTTCGCCTGGTCGTCGAGGGCGTCGAGGTTCTCCACGTTGTACGTGGCGACCGCGAGTTCCTTCTTCTTCTGCTTGCGGGTGACCTCGCGCTTCAGCCCGTTGTCGGTCCGCGTGCCGACCTCGGTGGCCTGGAGGGCGTAGCCGCCGAAGGAGACGTAGTCCAGGACGCCCGTCGTCGTACCGGAGAGCACGTCGCCCACGTTCGCGGTGGGAACCGGCTTGGCGGTGTCCAGGGACATCACCTCGATGCGCCCGGTGTTCTGGTCGGTGTACGAGGTGTAGAGCGTGCCACCGCGTGCGCTCGGGTTCTCGTCCGGCTTGACCGTGACCCACATCTCGCCGTACGAGTTCGTCGCGCCGATGACCCGGGTGTCCGCGATCTGCACGCGGACGCCTTCGAGGGACTCGTACAGGTCGAGGGCGTAGGTGTCCGGCTGGAGGGGGAGCGACTCGATCGAGCCGCCGCCCGCGGTGGGCGTGTACGCGGCGGGTACCGAGGACGCGTCGAGCACGACCGGCGCGGGCAGGGCGTTGCCGTGCGACAGCACCGTGGTCTTCGGGGTGCCGATCTCGGTGACGGACTGGGTGCCGGTGCCCGGGTAGTACTCGTCCACCTTGCCGCTGACCAGGACCGAGTCACCGGCGATGACGCCGGGAGCGGCGGAGCCGGTGAAGACGAAGACCGCCTCGCTGGTGCGGGCGTCCGCGTCCGGGGCGGTGTCCTGGAGCCAGTAACCGCGCGAGCCGCTCGTACGGACCCCGGTGACGACGCCCGGTACCGCCGTGACGGACTGGCCGTCGAGCGGCGAGAGGCGGGTGGTGCCCTGGATGTCGTGCACCCGGACGGTGCCCGGCTCGGTAGGCCCGCCCGGCTCCCCGGGGTCGGTGGAGCCGCCGCCGGAGGTCTGGCCCGCCGTGTTGACCGGGGTCGGGGCGCCCGCGGCGAAGTCGGCGGAGTTGTCGTCGGTGTCGGCGAACGAGGCAGCACGGGCCACGGAGGCGGTGGCGGACGGGGCGGGAGCCGTGGCGGTCTCGCGGACGATGGCGGAGCCGTAGCCGACGAGGTCGACGATCCGGGTGTCGACGGCGCAGTCGGCCGCGGTCTTGCAGGTGAGCGGGGTGGTACCGGAGACCAGGGCGACCGTGCCGCTGCCCGCGGCCATCGCGACGGTGCCGGTGGCGTCCGGGGTGGGCAGGGCGACCGTGCCGCCCGTACCGGCGGACTCGGCCACGAGGTAGCGGCCGCCGGGGGCGACGGAGCCGGCGAGGGGGGACACCTGCCAGAGCGAGCCGGCGGACGGGGTCCCGGGCAGGTACTGGACGCTGTACCCCGAGAGGTCGAACGCCGCGCCGCCCGCGTTGCCCAGCTCGATGAAGTCACGGGTGAGCGTGGCACCCGAGTTGCCCCCGCCGCCGTAGACCTCCGAGATCACGGCGCTCGCGGACGGGGCGGCGAAGGCTGCGGGCAGGGCCGTCACCGACAGCGCGACGGCGACGACACCGGCCAGCGCGGCCGAACGGGCTCTGGATATCTGCACGGGTACTGCCCCCAAAGTGTGTAGTGAGAGCAGAAAGCTATGCGCGTAGAACATGCATGACAAGGCATCAGAGGTTAATTCCCCGCATCGTGTGGGTGAGTTGCCGGTGCGGCGGGTACCCGACGGTGATGTGTTCGAGCACGAGGGAGCGGACGGCGGGGGACACCCGGCGGGTACGGACGGCACGGCCGGGACCGGGTGACGCACCGCGTCCGACGCCGCGCGCTGATCCGCCGAGGACGGCGGGACACCCCGTAGGGTCCGAAGCATGACTCCGAGCGCGGCGCGTCCCGGTCCGCAGGGGCGCGGCACACCCCCCGGTTCCCCCTCCGGCTCCCGCGGCTCCGGGCAGGAGGAACCCGACCCCCACCGGTGGCGGGCCCTCGCGGTCTGCCTGGTGGCCGGGTTCATGACCCTGCTGGACGTCTCGATCGTCAACGTGGCGCTGCCCTCCATCAAGGAAGGCCTGCACACCCCCGAATCGGACCTCCAGTGGGTGCTCTCCGGCTACGCCCTCGCCTTCGGGCTCTTCCTGATCCCGGCCGGGCGGCTCGGCGACGCACGGGGACGGCGCCCGGTGTTCATGCTCGGGCTCGCCCTCTTCACGCTCGCCTCCGCCGCCTGCGGCGCCGCCCAGTCCAGCCTCTGGCTGGTGGTCGCCCGACTGGTCCAGGGGCTCGCGGGCGGCCTGCTCTCGCCGCAGATCTCCGCCCTGATCCAGCAGATGTTCTCCGGGCGCGAACGCGGCCGGGCCTTCGGGATGTTCGGTACGGTCGTCGGCATCTCCACCGCCGTGGGACCGCTGCTCGGCGGGCTGCTGATCCAGCTGGCCGGTGCCGAGGAGGGCTGGCGCTGGGTCTTCTACGTCAACCTTCCGCTCGGCGTCGTCTGCCTCCTGCTGGCCCGCAAGCTGCTGCCCGACACCCCGTCGGCGGGCCATGTCCGCGCCCGCGACCTGGACCCGTTCGGCGTGCTGCTGCTCGGCGCGGGCGTGCTCTGCCTGCTGCTGCCCTTCGTCCAGGCCCAGCAGTGGCACGGCGACGAGAAGTGGCTGCTGCTCCTCGGCGCCGCCGCGCTGCTCGCCGCCTTCGTCGCCTGGGAGGCACGCTGCGCGGGCGGGGGTACGCAGCCGGTCCTGGACCTCTCGCTCTTCCGGCTGCGCTCGTACTGGCTGGGCTGTCTGCTGATCCTGCTGTACTTCGCCGGGTTCACCTCGATCTTCTTCGTCACCACGCTCTACCTCCAGGCCGGGCTGGGCTACAGCGCCCTCCAGGCGGGTCTGTCCATCTCCCCGTTCGCGGTCGGCTCGGGCCTCTCGGCCATGATCGGCGGCCGGCTGGTGGGGCGGTTCGGACGCCCGCTGGTCGTCGTGGGGCTGGCCATGGTCGCGGTCGGTCTGGCGGGAACGGCCCTCGCCGTGCACCAGGTACCGGGGCACAACGCGGGATGGGCGATGGCCGCCCCCCTGCTGTTCGGCGGCATCGGCAGCGGGCTGGTCATCGCCCCCAACCAGACGCTCACCCTCTCCGACGTACCGGTGGCCCACGCGGGCAGCGCGGGCGGCACCCTGCAGACCGGTCAGCGCGTCGGCTCCGCGATCGGCATCGCCGCGGTCGGGTCCGTCTTCTTCGCCCAGGTCACCGACGACGGGTGGGCCACGGCGTACGACCACGGCCTCATCGTCTCGGTCGCCTTCGTCTTCGCCGGACTCGTCGCCGCGATCGCCGACGTGGTGGCCGGGCGCCGGCACGGCCGGCGTACGGGCAAGGGGGCGGGGGCGACCGGCGGGGCGTGACGGGCGGTACGTGTCCGGCGGGGCGCGACGGGCGGGGCGTGACGGGCAGGGTGCGACCGACGCCCGGCCGGGCCGGTGGGCGGGACCGGGGTCCGGCGGGGAACCGTCTACTTCACGCGGCGCGGGGGCAGCGGGTTGCCGGAGGCGAGGGGTGACCGCGACAGCTCCAGGCAGCCCGCGCCGATCAGGACGACCGCCACCAGCTCCGGCAGCAGCCACCATCCGGTGCGCAGCGTCTCGCCGAAGAGCGTCACCCCGTACAGGATGCTGATCAGCGCGTCGCCGAGCGTCAGCATCGGCTGGACCGCCACCAGCGTGCCTGCCTGAAGGGCGTTCTGGAGCAGGTACAGCGCTCCGACCCCGGCCGCCGCCGTGGCGTAGAGCTGCCAGGCGGCGAGCAGTTGGGTCACCCCGCCGGATCCGTCGAGGCGGCCCATGGCGTCCTTCATCAGGGCCGCCGTCAGCGCGTACCCGCAGGCTGCGGCGAGCCCGAGCAGCGCCGCACGGACGTTGCGCCGGGAGGCCAGGGCCGCCACGATCAGGGCCGCCTCGAAGATCCCGGTGACCAGGAGCGCCACGACCCAGGCGGTGCCCCGTACGGTGTCGTGCCCCCCGCCCGGGGCCGCCGACGCCATGCCCAGGGCCAGGCCGGTCGTCACGGCCGCGACGCCGTACCAGACCTGACGCGGGACCTGGACGCGCATGACGAACCCGGCCAGCAGCAGGGTCGAGGGGAGCTCGATCACGAAGATCGGCTGCACCACCGCGATCGGTCCGGTCGCGAGCGCCACGGCCTGGCAGACGGCGGCGACGATCACCAGCGCGATCCCCCCGAGCCACACCTTCTGGCGCAGCAGATGGCCGAAGAGGGAGAGCCGCATCGCCGCGGAGTCCGGCACGTTGACGGCCGCCCGCCGCTGGAGGACCGAGGCGGCGCCGTTGCTGAGCGCGGTCAGGACGGCGAACAGGACGCTGATCACCGGTCCATCATGCGGGCGGGAGGGCTCCCGCCCCGGTCACACGGGCTGCCCGAGTGTGTCGGCGGCTCCGGTGACCCCGGCCGGTCCATATCCGGGAGGGCGCCCCCCCCGGAACGGCAGCCCCGGCCACCGGACTACGTACCGAGGTACTCATGTCTGACGTCGGCCGGTGTGATGAAGAGTTGGCCGTCGCGGACCTGCCACTCGGTTGTCCCGTCGGTCTCGTGGCCCGCGAGGAACAATCCCTGGACGAGGTCCAGGTCGCCGTCGGAAGCGGGGATCCGGGCGATCTCCCTGAGCTGGTCGGTGAACCACCCCAGGGACGACTCGCGGATGTCGGCGCCGTAGAAGACGTAGTGGATCCAGTTGACATGCCGACGGGGTGTGCCCCATCCGTCGGTGTAGTGGCCGTCCTCGTACGCGGAGATGATCTCCTGGATCGCGACGAGTTGCCTCTCGTCGCACTGCAGCCACCCTCTGATCGACACGTAGGCGCCCATGGGTGTCTCCTCTCCCTCGGCGCCCATTCTGACGCGACAGCCTCCGGCCGGATCGTGTCGTCGAAGGCCGGCCGCATGGGCCCGCCCGAGCCGCCCCTTCACCGCCCGCACGGTGGAACATCGGGCCGGCGACCCTCCTCGCGGACAGGAACTGTCCGCGAGTCCGCGTACCGTGCCGGACATGGCCGCCCAGAAGACCCCTCCCGGACCCCGCCCCGCCCCCGGGCCGGTGCGCCCGGCCGTGCTCTCCGCCCGCGTGCTGAACCGGGCCACGCTCCACCGCCAACTCCTCCTCGAACGCTCGGAGATGTCCCCGAAGGACGCCGTCGCCCACCTCGTCGGACTCCAGGCGCAGAACACCCGTCCGCCCTACTTCCAGCTCTTCTCGCGCCTCGCCGACTTCGACCCCGCCGACCTCTCCGCGCTGATGGAGTCGCGCGAGGTCGTACGCATCGTCACCCTGCGCTCCACGATCCACACCCACACCGCCGACGACGCCCTCACCGTCCGCCCGCTCGTCCAGCCGGCCCGCGACCGCGAACTGAAACTCTTCCGGCAGGGGCTCACCGGGGTGGACCTCGACCGGCTCAAGGAGATCAGCCGGGAACTCGTCGAGGAACGGCCCCGCACGGTCAAGGAGTTGCGCACCGCGCTCCTCGCCGAATGGCCGGACGCCGACCCGCTCGCCCTCACCGTGGCGGCCCGCTGCGCGCTTCCCCTGGCGCAGACCACCCCCCGGGGCCTCTGGGAGCGGAGCGGGCAGGTCACGCTCACCACGCTGGAGCACTGGCTCGGCCGCTCCGCGCAGGCCGCCACGGAACCCGACACCCTGGTGCTCCGCTACCTCGCCGCCTTCGGCCCCGCCTCCGTCAAGGACCTCCAGAGCTGGGCCGGACTCACCCGGATGCGCGAGGTCTTCGACCGGCTGCGGCCACAACTCGTCACCTTCCGCGACGAGAACGGCGTCGAACTCTTCGACCTCCCCGACGCCCCGCGCCCCGACCCGGACCTCCCCGCCCCGCCGCGCTTCCTGCCCGAGTTCGACAACGTGCTCCTCGGCCACGCCGACCGAACCCGGGTCGTACCGGCGGTGTTCAGCGGGCGCAACGGCAAGGGGAACCAGGCGTACGGGACCGTGCTCGTCGACGGATTCCTCGCCGCGATCTGGCGCCTCGACCGTACGGACGACACCGCGACCGCCACCGTCCAGCCGCTGGGCCGGCTCGGCCGCGCGGACCGGGAAGCCGTCGCCGAGGAGGCCGTACGCCTGCTCACCGTGATGACGGACGCGGGCGCGCACGACGTCCGCTTCGCCGACTTCGTTGACTTCGGGGACTCCGGCGGGTGAATCTCCCCCGGTGACGGACGGGGCCCGGTGACAGGAGGGGCTGGTTGAATCGGGTGAGGCGACCGGTTCGGGTCCACAACGAGGAGGACACATGTCGGCAACCAGCGCGACCGGGACGTTCCGGGCCGCCCGGGACTTCCTGCTCCAGCACCGCGAGGACTGGGCGACCGCTTACGAGGGATTCCGGTGGCCCCGGGCCGACCGCTTCAACTGGGCACTCGACTGGTTCGATGTGATCGCCGAGGGCAACGACCGTACCGCCCTGCACATCGTGGAGGAGGACGGCCGCCGCAGCGAGACCTCCTTCGCCCGGATGTCGGCCCGCTCCAACCAGGCGGCCAACTGGCTCGCCGCCCAGGGGGTGCGCGAAGGCGACCGCATCCTCGTCATGCTCGGCAACCAGGTCGAGTTGTGGGAGACCGCACTCGCCGCGATGAAGCTGCGCGCCGTGGTCATCCCCGCCACCCCGCTGCTCGGGCCGCTCGACCTCCGCGACCGGGTCGACCGTGGCCGGGTCCGCCATGTGATCGTGCGGGCCGAGGACACCGGCAAGTTCGACGACGTGCCCGGCTCCTACACGCGCATGGCGGTCGGCGGTGCGGGCGACGAAGCCCGGGTCCCCGAAGGCTGGCTCCCCTACGCGGGCGCCGACGAGCACTCCGAGGTGTACGTACCGGACCGGGAGACGCTCCCCGACGAGCCGCTGATGCTGTACTTCACCTCCGGCACGACCGCCAGCCCCAAGCTGGTGGAGCACACCCATGTGTCGTACCCCGTAGGTCACTTGGCGACGATGTACTGGATCGGGCTGCGCCCCGGAGACGTCCATCTCAACATCTCCTCGCCCGGCTGGGCCAAGCACGCCTGGTCCAACCTGTTCGCCCCCTGGAACGCCGAGGCGACCGTCTTCATCTTCAACTACCAGCGTTTCGACGCGAGTCGGCTGATGGCCGAGATGGACCGGTCGGGCATCACCAGCTTCTGCGCGCCGCCGACCGTCTGGCGGATGCTCATCCAGGCCGACCTCACCCAGCTCGCCAACCCGCCGCGTGAGGTCGTCGCCGCCGGTGAGCCGCTCAATCCCGAGGTCATCGAGACCGTGCGGCGGGCGTGGGGCGTGACCGTCCGGGACGGCTTCGGCCAGACCGAGACCGCCGTCCAGGTCGCCAACTCACCCGGCCAGCAGGTGAAAGTCGGCTCGATGGGCCGCCCCACCCCGGGCTACAGGGTCGAGCTGCTCGACCCGGTCACCGGTGAACCCGGCGCCACGGAAGGGGAGATCTCCCTCGATCTCTCCGCGGCCCCGGTCGGTCTGATGGCCGGCTACCACGGGGACCCGGAACGCACGGCCGAGGCGATGGCGGGCGGCTACTACCGCACCGGCGACATCGGCTCGCGCGACGAGGACGGGTACATCACCTACATCGGACGCTCCGACGACGTCTTCAAGTCCTCCGACTACAAGATCTCCCCCTTCGAGCTGGAGAGCGCCCTGCTGGAGCACAAGGCCGTCGCCGAGGCCGCGGTCGTGCCGGCCCCCGATCCGGTCCGGCTGTCGGTACCGAAGGCGTACGTCGTGCTCGCCGAGGGCTGGGAGCCCGGGCCGGACACCGCGAAGGTGCTGTTCGAGCACTCCCGGGCCGTCCTCGCCCCGTACAAGCGCCTGCGCAGGCTGGAGTTCGCGGAGCTGCCGAAGACCATCTCGGGCAAGATCCGCCGGGTCGAACTGCGCGAGCGGACCGCCCGCGCGGCCGGCACGGAGTACGCCGAGGGCGACCTGCGGTGACCCGGGGCCGCGACCGGCGAACCCTGCCGGTCGCGGCCGGTGGTGCCTCAGGCGGCCTCGACTATTTCCGGCGCCGGCCCCCGGGTCGCCGCCGCCCATTCGATGAGCAGGACCTCGTACGCCTCGGAGGACCAGTCGCGTCCGGCACGGGAGTCCACGAGGGCGCGGATGGCGTCGTTGGTCTCGGCGGCGGAGGGGCTCGCGGGGTGCTCGCCGCCGGGTGCGGACGTGGCGCCGGTCGGGCTCGTGGGATCGGCCGTGCTCGCGGGACCGGACGGTCGAGGAGCGCCGGAGGTTGCGTGACGAGAGGTCAAATCCATGCCCACACGCTAGCGTTCGCCACTGACAACGTCGGTCCGAGGGGCGAGGACCGGCCCCCGGGAAGGGGGCGGGGCGACCGTCGTCAGGGTGACGGGCCGGGGCAGCACGATCCGGGCCGGTTCGCGGCGCATGCAGACGCGGGGGCGGCGGTCCAGCCCGCTGCCCACCTCCTCGGCCCTGATCCGCCGCAGTCCTTCGGTGAGTTGGTCCTCGCGCAGCACGGTGAACCCGATGCGCGCGTAGTACGGCGCGTTCCACGGGACGCCGGAGAAGGTCGTCAGGGTGAGCGCGGTGAGCCCCTGCCCCTCCGCCCACACGGCCACGTGATCGATGAGCGCCCGGCCGATGCCCAGCCGCGCCGCGGACGGATCGACCGACACCTGTTCGATGTGGGCGGCGCCGTCCACCGGGTCCGCGATCAGATAGCCGACGGGTCTCTCGTCCGCGGGGGCGTGGGGATGGGCCGCCACCCAGCAGCGTCCGGCGGCCCGGTAACTCTCCAGCAGTTCGAGGGAGGGCGGTTCGTCGTCGGCGACGTCTGCCATTCCGAGGGCTCTGAACGGTTCCCCTGCGGCGCGCTCGATGTCCTGGAGGCGGCGGAGATCGGAGCGTCTGGCGGAGCGGATGCGCATACGGCCAGTATGGCGAGCGCCGGGCCGCCGGGGTGCCGGGACTCCGGAAGTCGGTGCCGGCCGCACCCGACGGCGCCCGTGCCGGGCCCCTCATGTCCTCGTGCCGGGCTCCCTACGCCCCCCTGCCCAGCAGATCCTCGGCGGCGCCGTTGACCGGCCGCGGAGTGCCGGTGAGGTCCATGGCGAACAGCGGCATCGCCACCAGGTCCGCGCGCCGGACGGCCGCCTCCTCGTATCCCGCGAGCGAGAAGAAGACCCCGGAGACCGACGCGCTCAGCGCGTTCAGCCAGAGGCACTCGATCTCGCGCACCCCGGTCGCGCAGGTCGACGTCTCGACCTGCGCGAGTGCCCCGTCCGCCCGCAGGTCGACGCGTGAGGCGGGGCGTTCGAGCGGCTGGACGACCCGTTGGAAGCCGAGCCAGCCGAGATACAGCCCGGCCGCCGTCACCGCGTCCCGCGCGGTGCGGACCGGCACGGGCCGGAAGGGCGGGCGCGGAGGGGGCGCGGTGCGCGGGAGCGGGATGTGCGCGGGTGGCGCGGCGCCGGCTTCCGGTTCCGCGCGGGGGCCGTGGGCCGCGCCGGGCTCCGTCCAGGGTTCCGCCCCGGTTCCCGTCCCGGTTCCTGTCCCGGGTTCCGTCCCGGCTTCCGGTACGGGGACGGCAGGGGGCTCCGTACGGACCGGGACGCGCAGGACCGTACCGCAGGGGCAGCCCAGTTCCGGCTGCGGCCAGTGGTCGTCGCGCCCGCAGGCGGCGCAGCGTGCGGTGACCCAGCAGTCCGCCCAGACGCGCCGGGTGATCACGGTGGCGGGTGCCCCGCGCACGGTTCGCAGGGCGGTTGGGGCGCCGCAGGGACACGAGTAGACCGGGATCACGAACGCGTGGTCACGCAGACAGGCGGGGCAGCGCACGTGCACAGGTTCCACAGCGTCTCCTTCCGCCGGCGCCCGGGTACCGACGCGGCGTTCTGTGGGGGAGTGGGTGGGTGAGGTGAGGGGGAGCGGGTGAATGGGGGGCGTGGGGCAGGGGTGGACGGAGGGCGGGGGCTCGGACCGTTCCGCATCCCGCCCGGCGTCCGCCTCCGCACATCGTCCTCCAGAGACCGGCCCCCGGTAAGGCGTTTGGCGCGGTTTTCGGCCGATCCGGGCCGTCGGAGCCGTTATCGGGCCGAGTTACAGTCGGGGCCGAGCCGGCCCGCACACCGGCCGGAACTCCTGGGGAGGCACCGTGCGTCTGAGGGTGGAATTCACCACCGAACCCTTCGATCTCGACGAGGCCCCGGCGCACGCGGTGGTGGCACGCGAGGTCATCGGCGCGGCCCCGTTGGACGCGGTGGACGTCGGTCCCTTCGGCAACACGGCGGAGGGCGGAGCGGACGTGGTGCTGGCGGCCGTGGACACGCTGCTCCGGCGCACCCTCGCGGCCGGGGCCACCCGGATCTCGTTCCAGGTCAACGTGATCGCCGAGGGGGAGGAGCGGTGAGTGCCGGCCCCGCCCCTGACCGCCCCGCCGAGCGCCATCCCGCCCCGGACCACCTCGCTCCGGGGCTTCCCGCCGCCGGCCACCTCGCCCCCGGCCACCCCCTGGTCGCCGCCGTGAAACCGCTGGTGGACGCGATGGGCGCCGAACTGCTGGACGTCGGACGGGCACGGCCGGACGACGTGGTGCTCGCGTGGGAGGGCCAGGACGTCCTGGCCGTACGGCTGCCGCAGCTCTCGGAATCCCTGGACCACATCCTCTCCGCGATGGAGCGGACGTACGGCGGCCCGCTGGCCGGACTGGACCGCCGGGCCAAGCAGTCCGTGGTCCGGACCCTGGAGGCCCGGGGCGCGTTCGCTGTACGGCACGGGGTGGAGACGGTGGCGAGCGCCCTCGGGGTCAGCCGCTTCACCGTCTACAACTACCTCAACCGCGAGAAGGGAGCCTGAGGCCCGAGGGAGCCGCTCGTGCGGCACGCGGGGCCGCCCCCCTCGACGCCGACAGGCCAATTTCAACAAAGTGTTGACGCAGCGTCGCGCGGAGGCGTTAGCTGTTCGCAGCCCGCACGGCGCACAGCACGAAACAGCGACGATCAGCGCGGAGGCTCCGTGACATCGAGCTCCCCACCGGGCCTGGCCCGGTTCAACGCCCTGGCGCACGACGACGTCGCCGACGTACTGACCGAGATCTGCTCCAGCGGTGCCTGGGGCGCCGCCCTTCTCGCGCGGCACCCCTTCGCCACCGCCGACGACCTGCTCACCGCGAGCGACGCGGCCACCGCCGCGCTGTCCGTGGACGACCTGGCCGAGGCGATGGCCGGTCATCCGCCGATCGGGCGGCCCCAGCCCGGCGACCCCGTCTCCGCGCGGGAACAGCGCGGGATGGCGGGCGCCTCCGACGCTCTCAGGGCCGAGATGCTCGAACTGAACCTGGCCTACCAGGAGCGCTTCGGCCATGTCTTCCTGATCTGCGCCACCGGGGCGACCGCCGGGCAGATGCGCGACGCGCTGCGGGCCCGTACGGGGAACACGCCCGAGCGGGAGAGCACGATCGTGCGCACCGAGCTGGGCAAGATCAACCGTATCCGGCTGACCCGCCTCCTGACCGAAGGGGAGTGACGGTCCTGAGCACCGACACCACCGCCTCGGTGTCCACGCACGTCCTGGACACCAGCATCGGCCGCCCCGCGGCCTCCGTCCCCGTCCGCCTGGCCACCCGCCCCGACGCCACCGCCGGGTGGACGCCGCTCGGCGGCTCGGTGACGGACGCGGACGGCCGCTGCGCGGACCTGCCCGCCCTGCCCGAGGGGGCGGTCCAGGTGCGGCTCGACTTCGACACCGGGGCCTACTTCGCCCCGGGGGCGGAGGGACCGGCCGCTCCGTCCGCCGACGGCGGAACGTTCTTTCCGGAGGTGGCGATCACCTTCACCGTCCGTCCCGGCGAGCACCACCACGTACCCCTGCTGCTCAGCCCGTTCGGCTACTCCGTCTACCGGGGCAGCTGAGGTCCCGCCGGCCTGCGGCCCACCCCGTCGCTGACGTGATCACCTCCGCGGCGGGGCGGCTCGCCGTACCCGTACGCACCCCGTACGCACCCCGTGCGCATCCCTTACGCACCCCGCCCGAACCACGTCCGAACCACGTCCGAACCACGCCCTGTCCGTACGCCCCGGGCCCGCACCCCTGACGGCGCCGCTTCCCGCTTCCCGCAGAAAGGTCCCGGCACCCATGACCACACACGCCCAGCAGCCCCCCGAGGCCACCGCCCCCCGGCCGCGCACCGTGGTGCTCGGCCAGAACCAGTACGGCAAGGCCGAGAACCGGGTCGTCAAGATCGTGCGCGAGGGCACCACCCACCACATCAAGGACCTGAACGTCTCGGTCTCCCTCTCCGGCGACCTGGACGAGGTCCACATCTCCGGCGACAACGCCCACGTCCTGCCGACCGACACCATGAAGAACACGGTGTACGCGTTCGCCAAGGAACACGGCATCGACTCCGCCGAGCAGTTCGGCATCCACCTCGCCCGGCACTTCGTCCGCTCCCAGCCCGCGATCGCCCGGGCGCGCGTGCGCATCGAGGAGTACGCCTGGGAACGCATCGAGGACCCCGCCGCTACCGGCCCGGACGCCCCGCGCCACTCCTTCGTACGGAAGGGGCAGGAGGTCCGCACCACGCAGATCCGTTACGACGGCGAGCGCTGGGAGGTGATTTCCGGCGTGAAGGACCTCACCGTCCTGAACTCCACCGACTCCGAGTTCTGGGGCTACGCGAAGGACCGGTACACCACCCTCAAGGAAGCGTACGACCGCATCCTCGCCACCGACGTGTCCGCCCGCTGGCGGTACAACTGGTCCGACGACACGCAGGAGATGCCCCACTGGGAGGAGTCCTGGGAGCAGGCCCGCGCCCATCTGCTCCGGGCGTTCGCCGGGACCTACTCCCTCTCCCTCCAGCAGACGCTCCATCAGATGGGCAGCCGGGTCATCGAGAACCGCGACGAGATCGACGAGATCCGGTTCTCGCTGCCGAACAAGCACCATTTCCTGGTCGACCTGGAGCCGTTCGGACTCGGCAACGCCTCCGAGGACGGTGCCGTCTACCTCGCCGCCGACCGCCCCTACGGACTGATCGAGGCCACCGTGCTGCGCGAAGGCGCCGCGCAGTCGATCCCGGCGGACCTCACCAACCTCTGAGCGGCGGCGGGGCCAGGTCTGCCGCGCAACACCAGTCGCCCGCACCGCACTTACCGAAGGAAGCACGATGACCGATCAGGCAGGGCCCCAGCGCCTCGTCATCGAGAACTGCGCGGTCGCCACCGTCGACGCGCACGACACCGAGTACGCCGACGGCCACGTCGTCGTCGCGGGTGACCGCATCGAGTCCGTCGGTGCGGGCCGCGCTCCGGAGGGGCTGGCGAACGTGGCCCGCCGCATCGACGGCACCGGTCACCTGGTCACGCCCGGGCTCGTCAACACCCACCACCACTTCTACCAGTGGATCACCCGGGGCCTGGCCACCGACCACAACCTCTTCGACTGGCTCGTTGCGCTCTACCCGACCTGGGCCCGCATCGACGAACCCATGGTCCGCGCGGCGGCGCAGGGTTCACTGGCGATGATGGCGCGCGGCGGCGTCACCACCGCGATGGACCACCACTACGTCTTTCCCCGGGGCTCCGGCGATCTGGCCGGGGCGATCATCGGCGCCGCCCGGGACACCGGCGTACGGTTCACCCTGGCCCGGGGCTCCATGGACCGTGGCGAGAGCGACGGCGGGCTGCCGCCGGACTTCGCCGTGGAGACGCTCGACGGCGCGCTCGAAGCCACCGCCGCGGCCGTGGACGCCCACCACGACCCGTCGTTCGGCGCGATGACGCAAGTGGCCGTCGCGCCCTGCTCACCCTTCTCCGTGTCCACCGAACTGATGAGACAGGGAGCGGAGTTGGCCCGCGCCAAGGGGGTCCGGCTGCACACCCACGGCTCGGAGACCGTGGAGGAGGAGCAATTCTGCAAGGAGTTGTTCGGGATGGGGCCGACGGACTATTTCGAGTCAACCGGCTGGCTCGGCGACGACGTGTGGATGGCCCACTGCGTCCACATGAACGACTCCGACATCGCCGCGTTCGCGCGTACCGGTACGGGCGTCGCGCACTGCCCCTCCTCCAACGCCCGCCTCGCCGCCGGGATCGCCCGGGTGCCGGACATGCTCGCGGCCGGTGTCCCGGTCGGCCTCGGCGTCGACGGCACCGCCTCGAACGAGTCCGGTGAACTCCACACCGAACTCCGTAACGCCGTCCTCGTCAACCGTCTGGGGCCGCACCGGGAGCGGGCGTTGACGGCGCGTCAGTCGCTGAGGCTCGGTACGTACGGCGGGGCCCGGGTGCTCGGACGGGCCGGCCAGATCGGCTCCCTCGAAGCCGGGAAGCTCGCCGACCTCGTGCTCTGGCGGATGGACACGCTCGCCCACGCCTCCATCGCCGACCCGGTCGCGGCCCTCGTCCTCGGCGCGGCGGCGCCCGTCACCCTGTCGCTCGTCGGCGGCAGGCCGGTCGTGGAGAACGGCCGCCTGACGACCGTGGACGAGGACGCCGTCGCCGTCGCCACCCGCGACGAGGCCAGACGCCTCGCGCGGCTCGCCGCCGGGGACTGACCTCCCCTGCGCGCCCCGTCCGGCCGGGCCCGACCCCGGCGGGACGGGGAGTGCCGACGCGTCAGTCGATGTGGTAACTGTCCCCGTACACCTTCCAGTCGAGCGGCGGGTTCAGGCCGAGGTTGCCGTTCCGCAGGAAGACCCGCTGCGCGGTGTCGACCCGGGTCGTGTCGGAGTGGGCCTCCTCCTGGCGCATGGCCCACACCCGGGCGTCGAGGTACGCGTTCAGGTAGACCGTCTCGTCGCCGCCCTTCGACGGCGGCTGGGCCGAGGCGAGCGCCCTCTTGCGGATGGCGCCGAAGCTCGCGCTGTCGTCGCCCTCGCCGTGCATGACGAGCGCGTCGTAGTACGCGAACTGGCCGAGTGTGCCGAGCCCGTCGGCCTTCGCCTGTTTCACGGCCGGGTCGAAGTACACCCGGTCGCGCTCGTCGTCCTGCACCTGGCGGAAGACCGGGTCGGTCAGCGCGGCCTTCTCCCAGGCGGCGGTGAACCGGGAGCCGAGGCCCTCGTGCGAGTCGGTGCCGTCGACCTCGCGCAGTGCGGGCAGGAACGGTGCGAGGAGGTTGCCCGGGGCGCGCTCGGTGTAGAGCTCCACCACCCCCAGCATGTCGCCGGTGCCGGAGCAGAAGCCGACGATCCCGCCGGTGTAGCCGCGGCCGTCGCCGATGTCCTCGATGTACTTGTACTGGTCCCGCCACTCCAGGGAGGAGTTCTCCGCGCTGGAGACCAGCTCCATGGCGATCTCCTTCTTCGCCGGGTCGTCCAGCCCGACCGTAGGGGCCGACTCGACCGGTCGGAACGTTTCGTGACGCATCGCCACCTCCTGAACCGGAGAGTCTGCCAGGGCGGTGGCCGGGGCGACGGTGAAGGCCAGTCCGACGGCGGCGGCGACGGCGACGGTGGCCGAGGGGAGTGCGGTACGGCGGCCGGCGCCTGCGGTACGCGCCCGGCCGGCCGGACCGGGGGAGGCGTCGTTTCTGCGGAACGCGACATCGGCGGCCTGGGTGTGAGACACCTGTCCTCCAGCGGAGAAACGTTGATCATCTGCTCTGTCGCGAGCTTCCTATCAGGCCTTTCGTGCCTCAGCCGGCTCCCGTTCCGGTGGAAACGCCATGTCACCCGCCCGGGAGCCCCGCACCGCTCGGCTGGCGCGGTGCGAGGCGGTTCCGGGGAGAGGCGTGCCGCACTCCCCGCGGCACCCGTACCTGCGACGCCGGGACCCGCAGCGCACGGCACACGCACCGGCCACCGACCGGTGCCGGGACCCGTACCGCACGGCACCCGCACCCGCACCGGGGCATCGGAATGTCTGCCTCCGGATCGTCAACGGGCCGGGGCGTCGATGCGTCGTGGGCGCGCGGAGGCGTTCGACCGCGTACGGAAGCACGGGGGCGTCGGCGGAGCGGACCGGCGCGCACGGAAGGGTGCCCGGTGCACCGAGCGCCCGCCGGGCCACGGTTGTGGCCGCTTGCGCGGGTGTTCGGCGGGCGGTACGGACGTGAGTGGACCGGTCCGCTCGCGTCCGGTCGCCTCAGCGGTCGATCCGGAAGCTCTCCCCGTACACCTTCCAGCGCAGCGGGGTCTCCAGCTGGAGCTTGCCTTCGGTCACGAACCGGCGCTGGGCGGTCTCGATCCGGCTGGTGTCGGTGTGCGAGGGCTCCTTGGCGATGGCGGCCACCCGGGCGTCGAGGAAGGCGTTGAGGTAGGTCTCCTCGTCGCCGCCGTCGGCCGGGGTGTCGGCGGCGGCGCGTGCCTGGCGGCGGATGGACGTGAAGCCGACCGTGCCCTCGGTGTCGCCGGCGCCGTGCATGACGTACGCGTCGTAGTAGATGAACTGGCCCAGGGCGCTGAGCCCGTCCTTCTCGGCCCGGTCGACCGCCGGGTCGAAGTACGCCTCGTCCAGCACCTCGTCCTGCGCGGCGCGGAAGGCGGAGTCCTTCGCCGCGGCGGCCCACGCCTCGGTGAACGGCGTGCCGAGACCGGTGTGCGAGGGGGTTCCGTCGACCGCCCGCAGGGCCGGGATGAACCGGGCGAGGGTGTTGCCGGGGCGGGCCTTCGTGTACCGCTCCACCACGTCGAGCATGTCCCCGGTGCCGGAGCAGAAGCCGATGATGCCGCCGGTGTAGCCCCGGCCGTCGTGGATGTCCTCGATGTACTTGTACTGGTCCCGCCAGTCCAGGGTGGAGTTCTCCGCGCTGGAGACGAGCTCCATGGCGATCCGCTTCTTCGCCGGGTCGTCGAGATTCCTCTCGGCCTCCTCGTCCGCGCCGGAGCAGGCGGTCAGCAGGGCGGTGGCCAGCAGGGCGACGGAGAGGGTCGCGAGGGAGCGGCGGACGGCGGGACGGGCGGTGCGGTTCACCCCGTAAGCCTGCCAGGCAGGGGTGCGGGCATGTCACCCCGCCCACCGGCTGTAGCGTCAGGGGCATGGAAGATCAGTCTGTTGTGGATGTCGGCGATGTGCGGCTGGCGTACCGGACGTGGGGCGACCCCTTCGGCTCGCCGGTCGTCCTCCTGCACGGTCTCGGCGGTTCGTCCGCCGACTGGGAGGCGACCGGGTCCCTGCTCGGCGCCGAGTGGCGGGTGTACGCCCTCGATCTGCGCGGGCACGGCGAGAGCGACTGGCCGGACGAGTACGCGTTCGAGCAGATGCGGGACGACGTGGTCGGCTTCCTCGACGAGTGCGAGCTCGACCGGGTCGGGCTGGTGGGCCACGGCATGGGCGGCTCGGTAGCCCTGCTGCTGGCGGAGGAGCACGCCGACCGGGTCGAGCGGCTCGTCCTGGTGGAGACCCCCGCGCCGTTCCCCGGCGATCCGGGACCGGCCGGGCGGGCCGAAGGGCCGGTCGACTACGACGAGAACGCCGTACCCGAGGTCCACGCCCAGCTCTCCGAACCCGACCCCGAGTGGGCGGAGGCACTGGGCGAGATCGTCGCACCCACGATGATCATCGCCGGCGGGCCCGAGAGCACCCTGCCGCAGGCACTCCTGCCGGAGGTGGCGTCGCGCATCCCCGACTGCCGTCTGATCACCGTGCCGGGCGGGCACCGGATGCACCAGACCCGCGCCGACCAGGTCGCCCAGCACATCAGCGAGTTCTTCACCAGCTGACCCGGCGCCCGGCGTCTCGCGCGGCGGATCGACGCGAGGGAGACCCGACGCCAAAGGGAGGCCCGACGCGAAAAGGGAGGCCCGGCGAATCCGCCGGGCCTCCCTCCGTCCCACGTGGTGCGCCCGTCAGTCGGCGCCGAACTCCATGGCGGCGCTGTCGAGCAGCTTGTCGCCGCCGGGGGCCTCGCCGCGCGAGGCGATCTCCTGGGCGTTGCCCTCGGGCATCGAGCCGATCAGCGGCGTCGACGTGGCCTGCGCGCCGATCAGAGCCTGGTGGGAGCTGCCGACCATGCCGATGGCGGCGTACTGCTCCAGCTTGGCGCGGGAGTCGGCGATGTCCAGGTTGCGCATGGTCAGCTGACCGATGCGGTCCACCGGCCCGAAGGCCGAGTCCTCGGTGCGCTCCATGGAGAGCTTGTCCGGGTGGTAGCTGAACGCCGGCCCGGAGGTGTTCAGGACCGAGTAGTCCTCACCGCGCCGCAGCCGCAGGGTCACCTCGCCGGTGACGGCCATGCCGACCCACCGCTGGAGGGACTCGCGGATCATCAGCGCCTGCGGGTCCAGCCAGCGGCCCTCGTACATCAGGCGGCCGAGGCGGCGGCCCTCGTTGTGGTAGGTGGCGAGGGTGTCCTCGTTGTGGATCGCGTTGACCAGGCGCTCGTAGCACGCGTGGAGCAGGGCCATGCCCGGCGCCTCGTAGATGCCGCGGCTCTTGGCCTCGATGATCCGGTTCTCGATCTGGTCGGACATGCCCAGGCCGTGCCGGCCGCCGATGGCGTTGGCCTCCAGCACCAGGTCGACGGCGGAGGCGAACTCCTTGCCGTTGATGGTGACCGGGCGGCCCTGCTCGAAGCCGACGGTGACGTCCTCGGTCTCGATCTCGACGGCCGGGTCCCAGAACCGCACGCCCATGATCGGGTCGACGCTCTCCAGGCCGGTGTCGAGGTGTTCGAGGGTCTTGGCCTCGTGCGTGGCGCCCCAGATGTTGGCGTCGGTGGAGTACGCCTTCTCCGTGCTGTCCCGGTAGGGCAGCCCGTGGGCGAGCAGCCACTCGGACATCTCCTTGCGACCACCGAGCTCGGTGACGAAGTCGGCGTCCAGCCAGGGCTTGTAGATGCGCAGCGACGGGTTGGCCAGCAGGCCGTAGCGGTAGAACCGCTCGATGTCGTTGCCCTTGAAGGTGGAGCCGTCGCCCCAGATCTGGACGTTGTCCTCCAGCATGGCGCGCACGAGCATGGTGCCCGTGACCGCCCGGCCGAGCGGGGTGGTGTTGAAGTACGCGCGCCCGCCGGAACGGATGTGGAAGGCCCCGCAGGTCAGTGCGGCGAGCCCTTCCTCGACGAGGGCGGCCCGGCAGTCGACCAGCCGGGCGATCTCCGCCCCGTAGGCGTGGGCGCGCCCGGGCACGGAGGCGATGTCGGGTTCGTCGTACTGGCCGATGTCGGCGGTGTACGTGCACGGCGCCGCGCCCTTGTCGCGCATCCACGCGACCGCGACGGAGGTGTCGAGACCGCCCGAGAAGGCGATGCCGACGCGTTCCCCGACGGGCAGAGAGGTCATTACCTTAGACATAGGAAAAGTATGCACTTCGATGCATGTTCATGCAACCCGGTCGGCCGAGTCGTAGCTCACTCGGTGCACTCGATGGGGTCACGGCGAGCAGAGTGTCACCAAAAACTCCTTGGAGTGACCGTGTCGTCACGCAAGGTTACTGGATCGGCTCGGGGGTAGGTCTCGCGTCGCCCCCCGGTGTCCCCTCGGTTCCTGTCGAAGGGGCGAGGCGCCAGGGGGCGGAAGTGGAAGCCACCTCGTACCCGTCTCTTCGGGGCGGGAGATCCAGGGAGACCGCTCATGGCAGTACGGAAGACCGCCGCGACCCTGCTGGCCGCCGCGACGCTCGTCGCCGGCTCGCTCTTCGGGCTGATGGGGCCGGCGTCGGCCTCCGCCCGGCCCGACGAGTCCGCCCTCGCGGCGAAGGCGCTCGCGGGTGCCCGGCAGCACGCGGTGGAGTCGCCCGCCGTGGTGAAGTCCGCCGCCGCGGCGCTGTCCTGTTCCTACACCTACGTGTGCGGGCAGGGCTCCAACGGCAACAGCTTCGCCTACACCAAGTGCAACACCCTCTACCAGCTCCCCAACCTCACCGGCAGCGGCCCCCTCATCAACAACCAGACCCCCGGTACCGTCGCCTACTTCTACGACAAGAACCAGAACTACCTCTTCTCCTCCACGGCCTATCAGTCGACGACGGTCAACTGGACCCCGGTCTGGTACGCCATCGCCTGCTGATGGGTCGCCGGTGACCGCGGCGGGGCGCTCGTACGGCTCCGGGGCCGGTGGCCCGGGCGCCCCGCCGCATCCACCGGGTCGTCGAGGCGGAATCCAGGGCTCCATAACCACATGCGCGTGGCCCGGTGCAAGCCGGGGGAGGTGCACATCCGCACATTGCGGAAGGTTCCGCGCAGTCCCCTTGTGGCCCGCCCGTGCGCCGTGCCATACAGGTCTGGACCAATGCCCCGGACGAAAGGCGGCAGCGCCGTGCACCTGCCCCCCACGCGTGTCGTGTCGACCTGCTCCGCCGTACTCCTCCTCGCTCTGCTCACCGGCTGCGGCGGCGGTCCCGCCGCCGCAGCCGACACCGAGGCGCCCACCACCCCGCAGGACGTGACCGCCCAGGTGAGCAGCTCCACCTCCGTGCACGTCATGTGGGAGCCGTCCTCCGACGACAAGGCGGTCACCGGATACGAGGTCTACCGCGACGGCACCCCGGCGAAGACCGTCCCCGCGGCCACGCACATGATCGACGTCGGCGGGCTCACCGCGTCCACCGCCTACACCTTCACCGTCCGGGCCCGCGACGCGGCCGGCAACCTCTCCGCGCCCGGCCCCGGCGTAGCGGCCACCACCCAGCCCACGCCGCCCGACGACCGGGCGGCGCCCTCCGTCCCCGGGTCGCCGCGCGCCGCCGCCGTCGGCACCGACAGCGTGACCCTCTCCTGGAAGGCCTCGACGGACGACGTCCGCGTCTCCTCCTACGACGTCTACCAGGAGGACTCCCGCATCCACAGCGTCTCCGGCACCGTGACCAGCGCCCGGCTCACCGGCCTGCGCCCCGGCACGGTCTACACCTTCACGGTCCGCGCCCGCGACGCCTCGGACAAGTCCTCCGCCGACAGCCGTTCCGTCGACGTCACCACCACATCCGCCCCCGGCGCCCCCGCGAGCACCGCCCCCACCGGTCTGCGCGCGGAGACGAAGGGCGGGCCCGGCGACTACACCGCCGCACTCTCCTGGGACCAGCCGCGGGTGGGCGGGGAGATTCCCGCGTACGAGCTCTACCTGGACGGGAAGTTCACCACGACCATCGTCTGGGGCGGTACGCCTCCGAAGGGCCGCGCCACCTACGAGCTGACGCTCACCGAACCGAAGGGCACCCGGCACTCCGTCAAGATCCGGGCCAAGCTCCCCGATGGCACGTGGGGCGACTTCTCCGCGCAGCGCACCCTCGTCCTCGGCGGCTGACGGGCGGACGGACGCCGCCTGCGGCACCCGGCGTCGCGGACGCGCGGGAGCGCCCGCCCTGTGGTCCATTGATCCCTGGGGCGTGTCCGCGCGATCCCCGCACCCCGCGACGCCCGCCGGGCGCACAGCGGGGGGACGACACGGACACGACCCGGAACCTCGGACGCGAGTACGCGAGTACATGAGGAACAGGGGTGTGCACCATGGACCTGAGCACCCGGGTCGACGCGCTGATGGACGGTCTGACCGCCGACCTGGAAAGGCTGACGGCCATCGCGTCCATCGCCTTCCCCGGCTTCCCGCCCGAACCCGTCCAGGAGGCCCACGCCCTCCTGGTGGAACTGCTGCGAGGAGCCGGCGTCACACGGATCGACCGCCTCGACCTCCCCGACACCGCGCCGGTCATCGTGGCGGAGGTTCCGCCACCCACCCCCGACGCGCCCACCGTCCTCCTCTACGGCCACTACGACGTCCAGCCGCCCGGCGACCCCGGTCTCTGGCGGTCGCCGCCCTTCGAGCCCACCCCCCTCGACGACGGAACCGGCCTCAGGGCCCGGGGCGTCGCCGACGACAAGGCGAACGTCATCGTCCACCTCGGCGTGCTGCGGGCGTTCGGCGGCGTGCCCCCGGTCGGGCTGAAGATCGTCCTGGAGGGGCAGGAGGAGTACGGCAGCGCCTTCGACGAGTACCCGCCCACCGACCCGGACCGCTTCGCCTGCGACGCCATGGTCATCGCCGACCTCGGCAACATCCGACCCGGCAGCCCCACCCTCACCACCGGACTGCGGGGCGCGGCGGAGGTCGTGGTCGAAGTACGTACCCTCGCCGAGCCCCGGCACAGCGGCGAATTCGGCGGAGCCGCCCCCGACGCCCTGCTGGCGCTGCTCACGGCGCTCGCCACCCTGCACGACGTGCACGGCGACGTGGCGGTCGAGGGCCTGCGGCGCGAGGAGTGGACCGGCACCACCTTCACCGAGGAGGAGTTCCGCTCCCTGGCCGGGGTGCTGGACGGCGTGCCGCTGACCGGATCCGGCAGCCTCGGCGAACGGCTCTGGAGCGGACCGGCCATCACCGTGATCGGGATCGACGCCCCGAGCGTCGACCACGCGGCCTCGGCCGTCGTGCCCTACGCGCGCGCCAAGCTGAACCTCCGGTTCCACCCGCTTCAGGATCCGAAGGAGGCACGCGGGCTCCTCGTCACCCACCTGGAGGCACTCCGCCCGTTCGGTATCGCGCTGACCGTCACCGCCGGAGACACCGGCCCCGGATACGAGGCCCGCACCGACGGCCCGGCCTACCGTGCGGCCCTCACCGCCCTGCGCGAAGGGTGGGGCGAGGAGCCCGCGTACATCGCGAGCGGTGGCTCCATCCCCCTGGTGAACGGCCTGGCCAGAGCCGTGCCCGGAGCCGAGGTGCTCCTCTTCGGAGCCCAGGACAACATGTGCAACCTGCACGCCCCGAACGAACGCGTCCTCTTCTCCGAGCTCAGGTCGGCGGTGATCGCCGAAGCCGCCTTCCTGCGGGAGTTCGCGGCCGGCCACCGGGCCGGAGGCACGGCGTGAGCACCCAGGTGACGGGCGGTGCCACTCCCGGAGAGGACCACCCGGAGAAGCGGAAGTTCACCTTCCCGAGCGCGCTCACGATCCTCGCCCTGGTGACCCTCGCCGTCTGGGCGCTCGCCTTCCTCATCCCCTCCGGGGCGTACGACCGCAACGCCGACGGCGCCCCCGTCCAGGGCACCTACCACCGGGTCCCCTCCGACCAGAGCTTCGTCGACCGGCTCGACGACCTCTTCCTCTCGCCCGTCAACGGCCTCTACGGAATCCGGGACACGAAGACCGGCCAGGTCGGGCCCGATCTGACCGGCGAGCTGTACGGCAGCGCGGGCGTCTTCCTCTTCGTCATCGCGATCGGCGCGTTCATCACCGTCGTCTTCGCCACCGGGGCCCTCGACCGGGGCATCGGCCGCCTCGCCCACCGGCTGCGCGAGCGCGGCGCGCTGCTCATCGTCGGCGTCATGGTGGTCTTCTCGCTGCTCGGCACGGTGGAGGGCTTCGCCGAGGAGACCCTCGGCTTCTACGGGCTGATCGTCCCGCTGATGCTCGCCCTCGGCTACGACCGCATGGTCGCGACCGGCACGATCATCCTCGGCGCGGGCATCGGGGTGCTCTGCTCCACCGTCAACCCCTTCGCCACCGGCGTCGCCTCGTCCGCCGCGGACATCTCCCTCGGCGACGGCATCGTGCTGCGCGGCGTCATGTGGATCGTCCTGACGGCCGTGACCATCGCCTACGTCGTCCGGTACGCCTCCCGGGTCCGCAAGGACCCCGCCCGCTCCCTCTCCGGCTTCCTGCCCGGCGACCGCGAGCAGTCGGCGGCGGAAACCGAGGAACCGCCTGCGTTGACCCCGCTGCACCAGATCGTCCTGGTGCTGGTCGGACTCACCTTCGCCTTCATGATCTTCTCCGTGGTGCCGTGGTCCAGCGCCATCAGCGGGGACGCCGACGCCACTCCGTACGGCTTCGAACTCGGCTGGTCCTTCCCGCAACTGGCCGCGCTCTTCATCGTCGCCGCGGTGGTCGTCGGCGTGGTCGCCCGGTTCGGCGAACAGAGGCTGAGCGCGACGATCGTGCAGGGCGCGGCGGACTTCATCTCGCCCGCGCTCGTCATCGTGCTGGCGCGCGGGGTCACCGTCATCATGAACAACTCGCGGATCACCGACACGGTGCTGCACTCCATCGAGGGAGCGGTCTCCGGGGTCTCGTCCGGCCTCTTCGCCGTCGTCGTGTTCATCGTCAACCTGCCGCTGGCGTTCCTGATCCCCTCCACCTCCGGGCACGCCACCCTCGCCATGCCGATCCTCGCGCCCCTCGCCGACTTCGCGGGCGTCTCGCGCGCCGTGGTGGTCACCGCCTGGCAGGCGGCGAGCGGCTGGATGAACCTCTGGGTGCCGACGACCGCCGTCACCATCGGCGGAATCGCGCTGGCGAAGATCGGCTACGACAAGTACCTGCGCTTCGTCTGGCCGCTGCTGGCCATTCTCTTCGTGCTGATCTGCGGATTCGTCGCGCTGGGCGCGGTGTGGACCTGACGGGTCCCGCGGGTGCCCGAACACACCCGGCCCCAGCCATCCGTGGCCGGGCCGTACGGCCGGTGCACCGTTCCGCCGTCGCGCGTACACGTCGGTTTCACGCCATCTTCTTTCCCTCTCCACGACTCGTTTTCCCGCCGGCGCCCGGGCGGCGCCGGATCAAGGAAGCGTCAGTAACCGGTACCGGCCGGACAACGGACTTGCCGGACGAGCCCTTCTGGAGATAGATCTAATCCACGACCCTGGGGAGGGGCGCCACCTCTGGTGGGGGGATTCTGCTCCGTCATGCCGTGCGCCGGTGTCATGACCGATACCGAAGGCACGTCGACGGACGCCATTCATCCGAGACCGCACACGTGCGGCTCGGCACCGGCATGCGCGCCGCTCCCCGTGGAGTCGTCTTTTTCCACAGGAGGCAGAATGCCCAACCCCGCAATACCCGGGTCCCGGCGGACCCGGAGGATGGCCACATCGGCAGCGGTCGTCTGCGCCGGTCTGCTGGTCAGCGGTTCGATGACGATCACCGCACACGCGGCAGGGAACGACGCCGCGACCCCGGGCACGGTGACCGTGCCGCACGCGTCCTCCGCGCGCCCCACCTTCACGGTGCCGGGCCGTGAGAACGCCGTGGCTCCCCAGCCGCGCAACTTGATGGCCCGTTCCGCCGCCGTCGACTCCTCGGCCGCCCAGCGCGCCGACTTCGACGGTGACGGCGCCGGAGACCTCGCCTACCGTGAGGGCTGGGGAGACGTCTACACGGACTGGGGCAACGGTTACGCCGACGTCCTCTCCGGCGAGACCGCCCAGGTCAAGGACCTGCTGCTGCCCGGCGACATGACCGGCGACGGCAAGGCCGACCTGCTGGTGGTGACGCCCACCGGATCGCTCCGGCTCTACAGCGGAGCCAACGCGGCCGTCGACGGCGGCCTCAGCTCGTACACCACGCTCAGCAGCGGCTGGCAGGCGTACAACAAGCTCGTCGTCCCCGGTGACCTGAACGGTGACGGCGCGCCCGACCTGCTCGCCCGCAGCACCGCCGGACTGTTCCTCTTCCCGGGTACGGGCAAGAACTTCGGCAAGGGCATCCAGGTCGGCGGCACCGGCTGGAGCCAGTTCGACCAGCTGGTCGGCGCGGACGACCTCACCGGCGACGGCATCGCCGACCTGGTGACCCGCAACGCCACCGGGGTCTACGTGTATCCCGGCAACGGCAAGGTCACCGGGTACCCGTTCAAGACCCAGTTCCAGATCGGGGGCACCGGCTGGGCGCAGTACAACCAGATCACCGGCGGCACCGACTACAACGGCAACGGCACCGCGGACCTCGCGGCCCGGGGCTACGACGGCAAGCTGTACTTCTACGACGGCAAGGGCACCGGATTCTTCCAGGCCCGCGTGCTTTCCGGCCCCGGCTGGAACACGGTCTCGCAGCTGGCCGGGGCCGGCAACAACGCCGCCTACGGCAAGTCCGGGGTCTTCGCCCGCACCAGCAACGGCACCCTGTACTACTACGACGGCACCGGACTCGGGAAGCTGTCGGCGAAGTACCTGATCGGATCGGGCTGGACCCGCTCCGAGAGCCGTCTCACCCACAGTGTCTCGCTCCGGTCGGACGGAAGCTCCGACCTGATCGCGCACAGCACGTACGACGGCCACCTGTACAACACGGCCACGTACGCGGAGAACGACACCGATCTCGCGGCCGGTTCGAAGTCGTACAACCTGGTCGTCGGCCCCGGTGACCTGAACGGTGACGGCAAGAGCGACCTGATCGCCCGCAGCTCCACCGCGCTGTACTTCTACGCGGGCAACGGCGACGGCCTCTCCATGAAGGGCCGGGTCCAGGTCGGCGGCAGCGGCTGGAGCCAGTACAACAAGCTGGTCGGCGCCGGTGACCTCAACCGCGACGGCCGTGCGGACGTCATCGCCCGCAGCTCCGCCGGGCTGTTCTTCTACCCCGGCACCGGCAAGTCGTCCACGCCGCTCGGCACCCGCATCCAGATCGGCGGCACCGGCTGGAGCCAGTACTCCAACCTCGCCGCCCCGGGCGACATCAACGGGGACGGCATCGCCGACCTCCTGGCGTCCAACTCCAAGGGCCAGCTGTTCTTCTACGCGGGCACCGGAGTCGCCAAGACCCCGTTCAAGGCCCGCGTCCAGATCGGCACCGGGGGCTGGAACCAGTACCCCGACCTGGTCTGATCGCTGACCCACCCGCGGCGCCCCGAGCGCCGCAACCCGTCCGCCCGGCCCCCGCACACCAGCGGGGAGCCGGGCGGACGGCTTTTTCCGACCGGGCGCGCGGGTACGGGCACGCGGCTATGGGGGTCAGCCGCGTGCGGCTTCCGCGACGAACGCGGCCCAGACGTCCGGGGTCAGGGTGAGGGTGGGGCCGGTGTGCTGCTTGGAGTCGCGTACGTGGACGGTGCCGGGGGAGGTGGCCACCTCAAGGCATTGCCCGCCCTCGGCGCCGCTGTGGCTGCTCTTGAACCAGCGCAGCTCCGCGTCGGAACCGCCTGTGGTGACGTGGACGTTCATACCTCTCCCAGCTGTTTCTCGATGAAGGCCAGGGACTCACGCGGGGTGAGGGCCTGGGCTCGGATGATCCCATAGCGGGCCGCCAGGGCGCGGACCTCTCTGCGCTCCGTCACCAGTGTGCTCCGGCCCTGCACTTCGAGATAGCCGACCGGCTCGCCGTGTTGAGGGGTGAGGACGGTGAACGGGCCGTCCACGCCCGCGTTGTCCTCCCGGTCCGCAGGCATCACCTGGATCTCGACATTGCGCTTCTGCCCAATCAGCAGCAGATGTTCCAGCTGCCCTCGCCGCACCTCGCGGCCTCCCAGCCCCCGGGTGACGACGTACTCCTCCATGACGAAACTGAGCAGTGGGGCGGGCCAGCGAGGAAAGATCTCCTGACGCGCCTGCCGTGCGGCGACCCGCTGGTCGATGGTGGCCTCGTCGAGCAGCGGGCGCCGCTCTTTCAGCAGCGCACGGGTGTACTCCTCCGTCTGCAGGAGGCCGTTGATCACTACGGTGTCGTACACGGAGAGCTCCGCCGCCTCCGCCTCGATCCTGGCGGCATCCCGGAAGAAGGCCGGATACTGGGCTCGGGCCACTTCCTGCTTGCTGGTGCTCAGCAGGCCGTGAGCCCGCAGGATGTCGTCCGCCTGGTCGATGAACTTCGGCGGGGGCACCCGCCGCCCCTGCTCGAACGCGGCGATGGTGGACGCGGAGTAGCCCGTGAGGGCGCCTAGCTGGGCCCGGTCGATACCGGCGGCCACGCGGAGGAGTTTCAACTGGCGCCCGAAGACGGCCAGGATGCCCGTCCCGCTCTCGTGCGCCTCATGCGGTTGCTGCTCTTCCGGCATGACCTGCCTCCACGGTCGCTTTCCCGCCCTGCCGCTTCACGCTCCATCGCGTGTACAGGGTGCGTGCCGTCGCGTACAGCCCCGGGCCGTCAGCGCGTCACTCCTGGTCAACGGTAGGGGGAGGGCACGAGGGTTTTCCTCATGAACGAAGCAATTACCTCTCCCGTGGGATTGGTTGAAACCTGCGCCCCGGTGCGGGAGTTCGCCATGCGGTTCACCTCGACACCGCGCGGCGCCCGTCTCTCCCGCCGTCTCGTGTCGCTCCGGCTCCACGAGTGGGGCCACCCCTGGGGCTCGGAGACGAACGACACCCTGTCGCTGATCGCCGCCGAGTTGACGGCGAACGCGGTGCGGCACGGGCGGGTGGCGGGACGGGACTTCCACGTGCGGCTCACCGAAGGGGAGGGCGGCACCCTGCGGATCGAGGTGACGGACACCCGTACCGAGCGGTGTCCGTCACCCGGCGATCCGCGCGAGCCGGCCCTCGACGAGGAGTCGGGCCGGGGGCTCCTCCTCGTCTCCCGGCTCGCGGAACGCTGGGGCGTCCTGCCCCGCTCGGGTGCGCCCGGCAAGACGGTGTGGGCGGAGGCGTACGGGGAGAAGAGCCCGTCCGGCACCGCCTGACCGGGCGGTGTCAGCTCTGCTCGGTGTCCTTCCCTCCCGCCGCCTTCGACGGCAGCTCGCCCGCCCGGTCGACCACGCCCCAGCCGGTCCGCGCGAGGCTGGAAAGGAGGGTCCCGGCCTCCCCGTACGAGGTGTCCTCGGTGAGATAGCTGCGCGAACCGAGGAAGGAGAGGTCGGTCCGGTCGAAGACCCACTCGGTGCGGGTGCCGTAGCGGGTGTCCTCGCGGGCGATGCCGAGCCCGTGCCGCCCGAGGGCGTCGGCGGCCTGCGGGGCTTCGACGACACCCGGGAGTCTGGCGGCGGCCTCGTACAGGGCGGCGGCGGTGGGAGCCGGCATCACCGCGGTCAGCAGCTCGCCGATCCGGTCGAAGACGGCCTGGGCGCGCTCCTGGTCCGGGGAATCGGGAGTGTGCGCGTACAGATACGTCAGCAGCCGCTCGGGGTCGGTCGGGAGCGTGCCGAGCCAGGCGTAGGTGGGACGGCTGAGCCCGGCGGCGGTGCCCTCCGTGTCACCCAGCTCCGCGTTGACGGAGAACGTCTCCCCACCGGTGCGGACCAGACCGAGCTTCCGCAGCGGGCGCGGGTCCTGGGCGGCCCACTCCTCGCGCTCCTCCAGCGGTCCGACCACCGCCTTTCCGCTGGTCAGGTCCGCACCCCGGACCGTGGAGCGGGTGTAGAGGAACTGGTCGTCGCGGACGGCGGGGACGCCGGTGCGCAGCGCCACCGCGGAGATGCGGTGCAGCAGCGCCGGACCGCCACGGCCGGTGGCGTCGGCGGTGGGCGAGGCGGACGCGGTGGGCCGGTCCGGGCCCGGGGCGACGGCGAGGGTGGCGACCACCACCCCGACGAGAGCGCACGCGGACAGCGGTACGAGCACGGCGGGGCGGAGGAGACGGCGAAGGGCGGGCCGGGCGGACCCGGTGGTTCCGGTCTCGGTCGCGGTGGTGCCGGCCTGTTCGGCCGTGTCGTGGTCGATGAGGTTCATGAGCAGTTCCTTGTGGTGACGGTGCCGCTCGGGGGAGAGCGCGTCGACGTCCGGGGCCGGCATCAGCCGGGCGATCTCCCGGGCGTCCGCGTCCGGCAACTCCCGGACCCCGCGCCGGTCCTGGGACAGGCCGGTGTCGTCGTGGTTCTGGCTCATCGGGTCTCCTCCCGTACGGGCAGGGCCGCGAGTGCGGCCGTACCTGTCACCTCTCCGCGGGCGCCGCGTGGTTCCCGCTCTTCCTCGACGAGCCGGGCCAGCCTCTTGCGGGCGCGCGAGAGGCGCGAGCGGACCGTCCCGACCGGCACGCCGAGGGCTTGCGCCGCCTGCCCGTAGTCGAGGCCGGACCACACGCACAGGGAGAGCACCTCCCGCTCGTGCCGGCGCAGTCTCCCCAGCGCGTCCTGGACCGCCCGCAGCCGACGCGTGTCGTCGAGGCGGTCCACCGTCTCCGGGGCGAAGTCGGGCACGACTTCGGGCCTCGGCCCGCGGGCGAGGAAGGCGATGCGGCGGCGGGCTCCGCGCCGGGCGTTCTCGCACTTGTGGGTGGCGATGCCGAGGAGCCAGGGGAGCAGCGGACCACCCTCCTCCGTCACGGTTTCCCGTCGGCGCCAGGCGGTCAGAAAGGTCTCCGACATGATGTCCTCGGCGGCCGAGCGGTCGCCCGTCAGCCGCAGCGCGTGCCGGTGGACCTGTGGCGCGCACGCCTCGTACAGCTCGGCGAACGCCTCGCGTTCACCCGCGCGTACGCGTCGGCGCAGGTCGTCGTCTTCTTGTTCCCTCACACCTGTCATCTCTCCGCGGCACGGGCCGGGTTCCTGTGACCTGGGTCATGCCGACTCGCCACGCGCACGCGCGCGACCGCCCCCGGCGTGGTGCGCCGGGGGCGGCCGGGTGGGAGCGGTACGCGGCTCAGCGCAGCTGCTCGTACGCGGGCAGGGTGAGGAAGTCCGTGTAGTCGGTGTCCAGCGCCACCTGGAGCAGCAGGTCGTGGGCCTGCTGCCAGCGGCCGGACGCGAACGCCTCCTCGCCGATCTCGGCGCGGACGGCGGCGAGCTCCTCGGCGGCGACCTTACGGGCCAGATCGGCGGTGGCGTGTTCGCCGTTCTCGAAGACCACGTCCGCGTTGATCCACTGCCAGATCTGCGAGCGGGAGATCTCCGCCGTGGCCGCGTCCTCCATGAGGCCGAAGATGGCTACAGCACCCGTGCCGCGCAGCCACGCCTCGATGTAACGGATGCCGACCGCCACGGCGTTGCGCCAACCCTCGTACGTGGGGCGGGCGTCCAGGCTGTCGACGGCGATCAGGTCGCCCGCCGCCACCGAGACGTCCTCGCGGAGCCGGTCCTTCTGGTTCGGCTTCTCGCCCAGCACCGCGTCGAAGGAGGCGAGGGCGATCGGGACCAGGTCCGGGTGGGCGACCCAGGAGCCGTCGAAGCCGTCGGCCGCCTCGCGGTCCTTGTCCGCCTTCACCTTCTCGAACGCGACCTTGTTGGCCTCGGCGTCCCGGCGCGAGGGGATGAAGGCCGCCATCCCGCCGATGGCGTGCGCTCCGCGCTTGTGGCAGGTGCGGACGAGGAGTTCGGTGTACGCGCGCATGAACGGAGCGGTCATCGTGACCGCGTTGCGGTCCGGCAGGACGAACTTCGTACCGCCGTCACGGAAGTTCTTCACGATGGAGAAGAGATAGTCCCAGCGCCCGGCGTTGAGCCCCGAGGCGTGGTCGCGCAACTCGTGGAGGATCTCCTCCATTTCGTAGGCGGCGGTGATCGTCTCGATGAGGACGGTGGCGCGGACCGTGCCCTGCGGGATGCCGATGTACTCCTGGGCGAAGACGAAGACGTCGTTCCAGAGGCGGGCCTCCAGGTGGGACTCCGTCTTCGGGAGGTAGAAGTACGGGCCCTTGCCGAGGTCGATCAGCCGCTGGGCGTTGTGGAAGAAGTACAGGCCGAAGTCGACCAGCGCACCGGGGACCGGGGTTCCGTCGAGCTGGAGGTGACGCTCGTCGAGGTGCCAGCCGCGCGGGCGGGTGACGACGGTCGCCAGCTCCTCGGCGGGCCGCAGGGCGTACGTCTTCCCGGACTTCGGGTCGGTGAAGTCGATGCGGCGCTCGTAGGCGTCGATCAGATTGAGCTGCCCGAGGACGACGTTCTCCCACGTCGGGGCCGAGGCGTCCTCGAAGTCGGCGAGCCAGATCCGGGCACCGGAGTTGAGCGCGTTGACCGTCATCTTCCGGTCGGTCGGCCCGGTGATCTCCACCCGGCGGTCGTCAAGCGCCGGCGGAGCGGGCGCCACCCGCCAGGAGTCGTCGGCGCGGACACTCGCCGTCTCCGGCAGGAAGTCCAGGGCGGAGGTACGGGCGATCTCCGCGCGGCGCTCCGCCCGGCGGGCGAGGAGCTCGTCGCGGCGGGGCGTGAACCGCCGGTGCAGCTCGGCCACGAACGCGAGAGCCGCGTCGGTCAGCACCTCCTCCTGCCGGGGCAGGGGCTCGGCGTCGACGACGACCAGCGGGGACGGCACCGGTGCGGACATGAGCGGTCACTCCTTCGGGGGTGCGGGCCTGCGGGGGCTTCGATGGGCCCACGGGCTTCTGCTCAGTGGATAGTAGTTTCCTCATCGTGGAACCTCAACGGTCCGTCGATGTGGCGAGCCGTCGGATGTGGTGAGCCGCCGGAGGTGACGGGGGCGGGGTGCCGGAGGTGTGACGGGGTGTCGGCGTCCGGAGGGGCGGGGCGGGCGCCCCCGTCCGCTCGGGCGGAGTCCCCGGGTGCCGCACATACCCGATAATTCCCTTGCCGCGGCCTTCCCCGCCCGTCGCGGGTCCGGTGGTGTCCGGCGGGACGGAGAGCGACCGAGGGTGAACAGAACGATGGCGACGGACGCGGTGGCCGAATCGATAGGCATGGACCCGGACAGCGGGCTCTTGCTGGTTCCGGCCGGCGATGTCGAATTCTCGATCGGTGTGGGGCTGTGGGACGACGCGGTCGACACCTATCGGACGTTCGTGGAACGGAGCCTGGTGGGGGGCTGGGAGAAGAGCGTCGTCAGGGCGTCGGTCGCGGGGCGATCGGCGAAGCAGGACCTCGCTCCCCTGCCGGTGCAGCTCGTCCCCCGGCCGGACAACGAGTACAACCCGAAGGCGATCAGTGTGGCCGCCCCGCCCTTCCTCGGGGGCACGGACCACGAGCGGCACTTGGGCTACATGTACGACCGGAACCTGGTGTCGCTCGGCGGCCCGCTGCGGAGCCTCGCCCTGGTGTCGGGCCGGCCGGTCGGCGCTCACGCGCTGGTCGAAGTGAGCGAGGTGGACGACGAGTGGGACGACCTGGACGCGGAATTCGACGGCATGCCTCGTGTCCGTGGAGCGAAGAAGACGTATACGGTCATGTCGCTGCGACTCAGGCTGCCCTGGTGGGAAGAGCTCCAGGCCATGACGGTCGAGTACGCCCGAGCGGTGCGGCCCGATCTGATCCTGCCCTTCATCGGTCACTGGGCGGCGTACGCGCCGGGTGCCCATGCCCAACTTCTCGACCGGACCGGGCAGAAGGAGTTCTCCGTCGCCCTCCGCGTGGTGAACGACCGGCTCGTCGCCTTCTACGAGGACATCGAACTGGCCGTCCTCGCACCGTCCTCGCGCGACTTCTTCGACCGGACCATGCGGCGGGTGAGTGAACTGGGGGGCGAGGCGCAGGCCTTCGCCGAGGAACACGGCGGGGCGTTGAAGGTGTTCGTCGAGGACGACGCACCGGTCTGACGGTCCCGGGCGGTGTCCGGGAGACCGACGCGCCGGCCTGCCCCGGCCCCAGGCGGTGTCCGGCGCCCGCCCGGCCCCGTTCAGGGGCTCAGGGACCGGCCAGGCGCCCCAGGTCCTCCGGTGTGTCGATGTCGTACGCCTCCGCCACGTCCCCGCACTCGACCAGCGTGAGCGCCTCCCGGTGCTCCCGCAGATAGGCGCGCGCCCCCCGGTCGCCGGTGGCGTCCTCGGCCACCCCCGCCCAGTGCCCGGCGCCGAGGAGTACCGGATGCCCGCGCGTCCCGTCGTACGAGGCTGCCGCCAGGCTCGCCCGGGAGGTGGCGGCCGCGCGGACCCGGGACACCGCCTCGGGGCCGATGCCCGGCTGGTCGACGAGGAGGACGAGTGCCGCGTCCGCCCCGGTGCCCGCGAGTGCGGCGAGACCCGCGCGCAGTGAACTGCCCATGCCCTGCCGCCACTCCGGGTTGACCACCACCACGCATCCCGCGAGCGCGCTCCGGGCCCGCACCTCGTCGGCGGCGGCGCCCAGCACCACCACGATCCGGCCGCATCCGCCGTCGCGCAGTGATCGAATCGCGTGTTCGATCAGCGGGCGGCCCCGGTACGTCAGGAGCGCCTTGGGCCGCCCGCCGAGGCGCCGGCCACCTCCGGCGGCGAGCAGTACCCCGGTGACCAGGGAGTTCTCAGAAACTGGAGCCATGGGTCCTGGATACCACCGACACGCCGTCGAGCGGGTCGCACACACGAAAGCCGCGTCACCCTCAGGGGTAACCCTGATTTCTGGTCACGGAGTGGCGCCGGCCACCTCCGATGGCGTTAACTTGCCTCCACTCCGGAGCACTTGACCACGCCCCGGAGCGCAAAAGACCTACGGCACGAAGGCGTGCGAGGGGGAGTGCATTGTTGCGAAGTGTGGGGCAGGAGCGGGTGACCGGGAGCAGCGAGGACCCCAGGGTCTCGGAGTTGCGGACAGCGGTGTCCCGGCTCCGTCGCGAGCTGGCCGGGCATCCCGCGGAGTTCTCCGACCGGGGAATCGCGGAGGAGGAGCTGGCCGCGCTGGACGCCATGGCGGTCAGCGCGGTGCCGGAGATTCCCCGGCTCCGCCGTTCCCTGCTGCTGATCGCGGGGTCGATCGGATCGGTGAGCGCCCTGGCGCCGGGGCTCCGGGCGGTACGCAACGCGGTGGATCTCTTCGGGGAGCCGCCGCGCGGATGACGCGCCCGGGGATCCGGGGAAGACCGTGAGGGAAGGGGCGGCAGGCTCGATGCCTGCCGCCCCTCCTTCACGCCGGTGGCGCGCCCGCTCAACCGCCCGCGGCGAGCACCTCGCGCACGCTCAACCGCCCGCCGCGAGCACCTCGGAGAGGTCCTTCGCCGTCTGCTGCAGGATCGGGACGATCCGTTCCGTCGCCGCCTCCGTGACCCGTCCGGCCGGACCCGAGATGGAGATCGCGGCGGCGGTGGGGGAGTCGGGCACGGCGACGGCCAGACACCGCACCCCGATCTCCTGCTCGTTGTCGTCGACGGCGTAACCGGCCTGGCGGACCTGCTCCAGCGCCTCCAGGAAGCCGTCCGGAGTGGTGATCGTCTTCTCGGTGGCGGCCGGCATCCCGGTGCGCGCCAGCAACGCGCGTACCTCCTCCGGCGACGTGTGCGCCAGCAGCGCCTTGCCGACACCCGTGGAGTGCGGCAGCACCCGGCGGCCCACCTCGGTGAACATCCGCATCGAGTGCTTCGAGGGCGCCTGCGCGACGTACACCACCTCGTCGCCGTCGAGCAGCGCCATGTTCGCGGTCTCGCCCGTCTCCTCCACCAGGTGCTGGAGATAGGGCCGCGCCCAGGTGCCGAGCAGCCGGGACGCCGACTCGCCCAGGCGGATCAGCCGGGGGCCCAGGGCGTAGCGGCGGTTGGGCTGCTGGCGTACGTACCCGCAGAGCACCAGGGTCCGCATCAGGCGGTGGATGGTGGGCAGCGGCAGCCCGCTGGTCGTGGAGAGTTCGCTCAGGCCCACCTCGCCCCCGGCGTCCGCCATCCGCTCCAGCAGGTCGAAGGCGCGCTCCAGGGACTGCACCCCACCGCTGGAACCGGCGGTCTTGGAGTCGGAAGTGCTGGCGTCGGACGGCGGCACGTCAACGTTCCTTTCGAAGCGGGAGGCAAGGTAGCAGCGTACCGGGACGGTCGCGGTCCGCGCACTGCTCGTGGCGCCACGTATCTGCCGGTCAGAGGCGTGTTTCCGGCTGCCGCGGGCGGGGCCCGGGAGGCGCGCGAGGGGCGTCGGCCGGCTCTGCGCGCCTTCCGGAGTCCGGAAGCCTGATTCTGTTTCACGGAAGTTTCCGCGTGCTTTCGCGTGCTCTCCGGGCGGGATCCGTGCGGGCGCACCTGCGGCGGAGGGGGCTTGACGGAGGGGAAACCCGCGTGAAGACTCCTTCAACAGTTCGTTGAAATCGCTGAGATGTCCCGGCACGAGCGGAGCGAGGAGCACGGGTGTTCGGTGCGGACGTGCGGAAAGACCTGAACGCCGACGGGGACGAGGGCGGGCGCGCGCATGGCGGTCTGCTCCTGCGCTCGACCCGTGTCGTCACCCCAACCGGGACCCGCCCCGCCGCGGTCGCGGTCTCCGGCGGGAGGATCGAGGCGGTCCTCCCGTACGACACCCCGGTCGCACCGGACGTCCGGCTGGAGGACCTCGGCGACCGGGCCCTCCTCCCCGGGCTCGTGGACACGCACGTGCACGTCAACGACCCGGGGCGCACCGAGTGGGAGGGGTTCTGGACCGCCACCCGGGCGGCGGCGGCCGGAGGCATCACCACCCTCCTCGACATGCCGCTCAACTCCCTGCCCCCGACCACCACCGTCGGGAACCTGAGGACCAAACAGCGGGTCGCGGCCCCCAAGACGCATGTGGACACCGGCTTCTGGGGCGGTGCGATCCCGGCGAACGCCAAGGACCTGCGCCCGCTCCACGAGGCCGGCGTCTTCGGGTTCAAGTGCTTCCTCTCCCCGTCCGGCGTCGAAGAGTTCCCGCACCTGGACCAGAAGGGGCTGGGACGCTCGCTGGCCGAGATCGCGGGCTTCGGCGGGCTGCTCATCGTCCACGCCGAGGACCCCGGCCACCTCGACACCGCCCCGCAGCGGAGCGGCCCCGCCTACGCCGACTTCCTCGCCTCGCGCCCCCGGGCCGCCGAGAACGCCGCGATCGAGGGGCTGATCGCCCACGCGAAACGGCTGGACGCCCGCGTCCACGTCCTGCACCTCTCGTCCGGCGACGCGCTGCCGCTCATCGCCGCCGCCCAACGCGAGGGCGTCCGCGTCACGGTGGAGTCCTGCCCGCACTTCCTCACCCTCACCGCCGAGGAAGTACCGGACGGGGCGACCGAGTTCAAATGCTGTCCGCCCATCCGGGAGGCGGCCAACCAGGACGCGCTGTGGCAGGGCCTCGCCGACGGGGTCATCACCTGCATCGTCTCCGACCACTCGCCGTGCACCACCGACCTCAAGACGCCCGACTTCGCCTCCGCCTGGGGCGGCATCTCCTCCCTCCAGCTGGGGCTGCCCGCCATCTGGACCGAGGCCCGCCGACGCGGCCATACGCTCGACGACGTGGCGCGCTGGATGTCCACCGGCCCCGCTCTGCTCGCCGGGCTGGACCGGAAGGGCGCCATCGAACCCGGCCGCGACGCCGACTTCGCCGTACTCGACCCCGAGGCCGCCTTCACCGTCGACCCCGCGGAGCTCCACCACCGCAACCGGGTCACCGCCTACGCCGGCCGGACCCTCCACGGCGTCGTCACCTCGACCTGGCTGCGCGGCGAACGGATCGTCCACGACGGCGTGTTCACCGATCCCTCCGGCCGCCTCCTCGAAAGGAACCACCGACCATGACGGAGTCCGTGCCGCCGCGCTGGACCGGAGACGCCCTCCCCTACGCGGGAGGCGACCCGTACGCCGACTACCGCACCCCGGGTCCCGCCGGATTCCCCTTCGGTCACCTCGTGGACCTCGCCGGACGGCAGCTCGGCGCCGGGGTGATCGCCGCCAACGACGAGTTCTTCGCGGAGCGGGAGAACCTGCTGAAGCCGGGCCCCGCCGTCTTCGACCCCGAACGGTTCGGGCACAAGGGCAAGATCATGGACGGCTGGGAGACCCGCCGCAGGCGCGGGGCGAGCGCCGACCGCCCGCACCCCGAGGACGACGACCACGACTGGGCGCTGGTACGGCTCGGTGCCCCCGGCATCGTGCGGGGACTGGTCGTCGACACCGCCCACTTCCGGGGCAACTACCCCCGCGCCGTCTCCGTGGAGGCCACCGCGCTGCCGGGCTCGCCCTCGCCCGAGGAACTGCTGGCGCCGGACGTGAAGTGGACGACGCTCGTGCCCCGTACGGAGATCGCCGGCCATGCCGCCAACGGCTTCACGGTCTCCGCCGAACAGCGCTTCACCCACCTCCGCGTCAACCAGCACCCCGACGGCGGCATCGCCCGGCTCCGGGTCCACGGCGAAGTCGCCCCCGACCCCGCCTGGCTCACCGCGCTCGGCACCTTCGACCTGCTGGCCCTGGAGAACGGCGGGCAGGTCGAGGACGCCTCGGACCGCTTCTACTCCCCGGCCACCAACAGCATCCAGCCGGGCCGTTCCCGGCAGATGGACGACGGCTGGGAGACCCGCCGCCGCCGGGACCGGGGCAACGACTGGATCCGCTACACGCTCCCCGCGCAGGCGGAGATCCGGGCCGTGGAGATCGACACCGCCTACCTCAAGGGCAACGCGGCCGGCTGGGCGACGCTCTCGCTGTGCGACGGGACGGAGAGGACGGAGGGGGTGGACGGATCCGACGGAGCAGGCGAGGTGTGGACCGAGTTCCTGCCCCGGACCCGCCTCCAGCCGGACACCAACCACCGCTTCGTCCTGGAGATCCCAGTCCGTGCCACCCGGGTGCGCATCGACATCTTCCCGGACGGCGGGATCTCCCGGCTCCGCCTCTTCGGCTCCCTCACCGAGGCCGGGGCGAAACGGCTGGCGGCCCGTCACCACGAGCTGGGGGGCTGAGGCGGGGGCCACGTGGCATGAACGGGGGCGCCTTGGGTCCATTACCCAGCCTTCCCCGTCGGGGTCTGGGTGCGGGACGGGTCCGTACGGTCTCCGACGGTCACCATGTCCGGTCGTAGACCGCCCGGAGCCACGGCTCCCGGACGGCGGGAAGCCGCGCGAGCGTGCGCCGGAACGCCTCGCGGGACGGCCGGAACGGGTAGTACGGGTGCGGCGGCAGCGGGTCGTCCCGCTCCACACCCGCCGGCAGCCCGCCGACCGCCGGCAGCCGGGTCCGGTGGGGTGGAAAGGCGAGTTCGGCCCAGAGCGCGGCGTCCACGGGCACCGGCACCGCCCCACTACGCGGTGGCCACATGTCTCCGGTCTGCGGATGGACGGGCACCAGCACCAGGTCGGCGGCCGGTTCGCCGTACCCCGGTCCCGCCAAGTCCAGCCTTTTCGCGCGCTTCCCGGCGGGCAGCAGTACCCCGACCGCCGGGCCGAGGAGCGCGGCGACCGGGCCGGGCGCCGCCTCGACCGGCGCACCACCGGCGGCCACCACCACATGGGCGAGAGCCACGCCCGCCGGGATGTACCGGTACTCGCTCAGCCGGTGCCACAGCGCGCCGCTCGCCAGTAGCTCCGTCCAGTTCATGACCGGCCGCTCCGGCGGGCCGGGCAGCCGCACCACAGCCTGCGGAAGGAGCCGGACGAGCTGCCAGCACCCGCAGTCGTCCATCCTCGTGCCGACCGGCAGACCGCAACCCGAGCAGGCGAGGTTCGGCCCGTCCCTCCCGTCGATCCCCATGCAGTAGCCCGCGGCCCGCTCCAGTATCAGCCTGGTGCCCCGCATGTCACCGGGTGCGAGAAGGACGGTGCCCGACGGCCCGTCGGACAGGGCGTCGAACGGGGCGAAGTACCCCCGCTCCGCAGCCTCATGCGCCCCGATCTCGCCCCATTGCCGCCACGGTGGCCCGTACGGTTCCGGGTCGACGGCGTAGCACCCCGCCTCCAGGAGGGGCGGATGCAGCTCCTCCCAGTGGGCGTCGGTCAGGTGGACCGGCAACGCCACCTCCGACACCGCCGCTGTCAGGATCGCGCCGCAGCCCGCACACCCGAACACCGCCAAATCCGCTCCTGCCGTCGAAACCCCTTGGTCCGGGTGGGATTCCACCAGGCAGGCGGACCGCTGGGCAAGGGATATCCGGACGACGCCCAACGCCCGGGCGACGTGACGATGCGCAGGCGCCCGCGCTCAGGCGGTGTCCGGCGGATCATGGCCGGGGTCGCGACGCCCGGCATGGCACGTTTCGGCGCCTTGCGATGCACCGCCCCGGACGACACGCCCGTGCCGGCGCTCGAACGCGTCGGTCATTGCCTTCAGCGCCGCTGGAACCCTGCTCATCCACGAATCGAGCCAGGCGCGCGAAATCGCACGGTCAGTCATGAAAGTGGATCACGCCCTCCGCCGCCGGGGCCCAAGGGCGTTTCGTGAAGGGCGTGTTGGTCCCCTTGCATCGATCCCGCCTCCGCCAGCCGGTCGAGGATCTCCGCCGGCGTGAAGCTCCAGCCCACGAGACGTGGTCCGCTCCAGTTGATGCCAATCAGGAGCCCGTCCCGGGCTGCATCGGGCAGTACACGATCGCACCAGGTGTCCAAGGGCATGGACTCGACGCGGAGCCCGGATCCCCAGATCTTCGCTGCCCTCCCGGCACGCGGCGAGGTCGACCAGAAGGGAAGACTTCGCGTGCCGTCCCCGGAGAGGTGGGTCGGGCTTCCTTCGCCATTCCGGACGAGCCAGACCACGCCGCTCCGGTGGACGTCCCGGAAGAACGCTGCCGCCTGCGAACCGCTCTGACTCATGACCGCCGATCCTGACGGCTGCCCGTGCCCCGTACGGAGATCGCCGGCCACGCCGCCAATGGCTTCACGGTCTCCGCCGAACAGCGCTTCACCCACCTCCGCGTCAGCCGGCACCCCGACGGCGGCAGGAGCTGGGGGGCAAGGGCCACGTGTGACGGAGACGGCGGGCGGTCCGGGGACGGAGCCTCAGGCGCGTTCACTGGGCCGCGGGGAGGAGGGCGCTCACGGAGGGGTCGATCGTGACCCCTTCGACGCATTCGTCGTCGAAGGCGGTCAGCTTGAGGTCGGACAGCGAGTACGAGAGGACCAGGCTCCAGCCGGGATTTCTGAAGACCGACTGGGTCATGTAGACCGTGCGTCCTTCCCCGTCTTCGTCTGCTCCTTCGGGGACTTGGTCCACCCGCGATCGACCAGTGCGGCCGCCAGGGCGTCGGTGCGTTTCACGTCCAAGGTCTTGACCTTCTCGAACGCCCGGTAGCTCACGGAGCACTCCTCCATCGTGTCCGGCCGGGGATGCGCGTTCATGCGGACCCAGTCCGGATGGTTCGGCGGGGCATTCACGCCGGCGGTGATCGTGTCGAGCACCACGCGCATCTTCGCCCGGGTGACCGGCCCGGAGTCCTCCGGCCCCGGCGCGGCCATGACGGTGGCGGGGACCGCGTCCTCCTTCGGGTCGGCTCCGTCGTCGCCGCAACCCGAGACACCCAGCACCACGGCCACCGCAACGGCGGCAGCCCACCCCACTCTGCTCACGTACGTCCCCCTCATGGCACGGGGCCCATCCGCCCCGTGCGTCGAGGAAGTGTGCCACGAGCCATCGACGTTCGTGGGCCCGCCCGACCGAGCAGCTGAGGGGGTGCGGAGAGGTGGCCCGGTGTGCCCGGAAGGTTTGGTACGGGGTGATATGTCACCCTGGTCGCGGTGTCGTCCGGGCCTCCGGCGCCCGGCGGCGCGTCACCGTACGTCCCGACCAGGAGCAGCCATGATCTTCATCGCCGTCAAGTTCACCGTCCTCGTCGCCGAGCGCGACAACTGGCTTCCGGCGGTGGAGGAGTTCACCCTCGCCACCCGCTCCGAGCCGGGGAACCTCTTCTTCGACTGGTCGTACAGCGTGGAGAACCCCAACCAGTTCGTGCTGCTCGAAGCGTTCGCGTCGGCGGAGGCGGGCGAGGCGCATGTGAAGTCCGCCCACTTCCAGGCCGCCATCAGGACGATGTCGTCCCTGGTCGCCGAGGTCCCCGAGATCATCAACGTCGAGGTCCCCGGCGACGGCTGGTCCCGGATGGCGGAGGTCACGCCGGTCAACCGGTGACGGGTGACCGGCGGCGCGGGCCCGGCGTCCGGAGCCGGGAGTCCGTACCGGAAGCGGCCGGCGGGTCAGAACTCCTCGTGGTCGTCCGGGTCGCCGCCGAACCGGTGCCGTTCCCCCGAGCCGATCCGGTCCAGCTGGTCCGGCGTCAGCTCGAAGCCGAACAGGTCCAGGTTCTCCCGCTGCCGCCCCGGGTCGGCCGACTTGGGGATCGGCACCACCCCCAGCTGGGTGTGCCACCGCAGCACCACCTGACCGGGCGTCACCCCGTGCTCGCGGGCGATCGCCACGGTCTCCGGCGCCTCCAGCACCTCGCGGCCGCGCGCCAGCGGACTCCAGGCCTCCGTCACGATGCCCTTCGCCGCGTGCACCTCCCTCAACTCGTCCTGGGGGAGCAGCGGATGCAGCTCGATCTGGTTGACCGCGGGCACCACCCCGGTCTCCCGCTCCAGCCGGTCGAGCTGCGCGGGGGTGAAGTTCGAGACGCCGATGGAGCGGACGAGACCGTCCTCGCGGAGCTTGATCATCGCCTTCCAGGTGTCCACGTACCTGTCCACGCGCGGCAGCGGCCAGTGGATGAGGTAGAGGTCCACGTACTCCACGTCGAGCGCGGCCCGCGACTCCTCGAAGGAGGCCAGCGTCTCCTCGTAGCCGTGGTGGCGGCCGGGCACCTTGGTGGTGACGGTGATCTCCTCGCGCGGCACCCCGCTGCGGGCGATGCCGCGTCCGGTGCCGCGCTCGTTGCCGTAGTTCTTCGCCGAGTCGACGAGCCGGTAGCCGAGGCCCAGCGCCCCGGCGACCGCCTTCTCCGCCTCCTCGTCGTCCAGCGGGTACGTGCCGAGACCGACCGCCGGGAGGGTGCGGTGGTCCAGCAGGGGGAGCTGGGGGACGGTGCTCATGATCGTCCTTTCCGTGATCTGCACGTGTGTGATCCGTATGTCCGCGGTCCGTGGGTTCGCGGTTTGTATGTCCGCGGTCCGTGGGTTCGCGGTCCGTAGGTCAGCGGTCCGTATGTCCGCGATCCGTGATTCTGAATCGGTGGTCCTGAATCCGTGAGCCGTACGGTCCCGCCAGCGTAGGACGCCCCGTGGCTCCGGGCAGATCGCGGCGGAGGGGACCCGTGCGGGGCCGGGGAGCGGTGGACGGGGGCGGGGCGAACGGGTGACCATGGCGAGGGAAAGCCGGTACCGCGCGGGTGCGGCGCCCGGTAGCGTGAGCCGGCCGGTGTGCGAGCCGCAGAAGTCTCCACGCTGTTTCCCGTCGTGGAGAACCCAGGAGTACCAGGAGTTCCAGGTGTCCGCTGTCGCCGTGCCCGCCGCCGCCCCGTCCCGCCCCGCCTGGTCGACCGACCTGCCCGTCCTGGCGGTCGCCGTCGTCTGGGGGTCGAGCTACCTCGCCGCCAAGGGCATCACCACCCCGGGGACCGTCGTCGCGGTCCTCGTGCTGCGCTTCGCGATCGTGCTGCCCGTGCTGGTCGTCGCCGGAGCGCGCGGGCTGAAGGCGCTGACGGCGGCCCAGTGGCGGGGTGCCGGGCTGCTCGGGCTGATCCTCAGCGGGATCTTCCTGCTGGAGACGTACGGAATCGTGCACACCTCGGCCACCAACGCGGGGCTCATCATCAGCCTCACCATGATCTTCACCCCGCTCGCGGAGTCGGCCGTCACCCGTACCCGGCCCACCGGCCGCTTCCTCCTCGCCGCCGGGCTCTCCGTCCTGGGCGTGGTGCTGCTGACCCAGGGCGGAGGGTTCACCAGCCCGTCCGGCGGTGACCTGCTGATGCTGCTCGCCGCCCTCGCCCGTACGGTCCACGTCCTCGCGATGGCCCGGATCAAGGCCGTCCAGTCGGCTGACTCGCTCTCCCTGACCACGGTCCAACTCGGTGGCGCGGTAGCCGTCTTCGCCGTGCTCGCCGCCATGCCCGGGACCGGCTCCGCGCCCTGGACGGTGGCCGCCGGGTTCGATGCCGGGGAGTGGGCCGGACTGCTGTTCCTCGCCGCGTTCTGCACGCTCTTCGCGTTCTTCGTGCAGATGTGGGCGGTCCGGCGCACCTCGCCGTCCCGGGTCAGCCTGCTGCTCGGTACCGAACCGCTGTGGGCCGCCGCCGTCGGCATCGCGATCGGGGGCGAGCGCCTCGGGGTCCTCGGGGCGGTGGGCGCCGTGCTGGTCCTGGCCGGAACGGCCTGGGGGCGGCGTGGCGCACAGGCCTGAACCGGCCATGTGCAACCGCTTCCAAGATTCGGAGGGTTGGACCGCCCGGCGGTGAGGTAGGGACTCGCACGGGGCCGGGCCGCTCCCGCCGCCGGCCACGGCCCGCACCCGGCCGACGCCCGGACCTCCGAAGGGAACCGCAGTGACCACCGACGCGATACTGGATCTCGGCGCACTCGGCGAGGCGTTCACCCGGGACCCGTACCCCTACTACGCCGAGCTCCGCGCCCGGGGGCCGGTCCACCGGGTGGTCCTGCCCGGCGGAACCCCCGCCTGGCTCGTGGTGGGGTACGAAGCCGGGCGCGAACTCCTCGCCGACCAGCGGCTGTCCAAGGAGTGGAGGAACGCCTCGCCGCTCCTCAACCTCCACCAGATGACGGCCGGACCGTCGATGCTCAGCTCCGACGCCCCGGACCACACCCGGCTCCGCAAGCTGGTGAGCCGCGAGTTCACCCGGCGCCGGATGGAGCAACTCGTCCCGCGTGTACAGCGCATGACGGACGATCTGCTCGACGCGATGCTGGCGGAGCCCGGTCGCCGCACCGATCTCGTCGACGCGCTGTCGTTCCCGCTGCCCATGGCGGTGATCTGCGAGCTGCTCGGCGTACCCGACATGGACCGGGTGAGTTTCCGCGAGTGGTCCAACACCGCCCTCTCCTCCATCGACGCCGAGGTGCGCCGCTCGGCCGTCACCTCGATGAACGCGTACATCGCTGTGATGCTGGACGACAAGCGCAAGCAGCCGGGCGACGACCTGATGAGTGCGCTCATCCACACCGCCGACGAAGAGGGGGACCGGCTCTCCGGCGACGAACTGGCCGGCATGGCATGGCTGTTGCTCGTCGCCGGGCACGAGACCACCGTCAACCTCATCACCAACGGAGTGCTCCATCTCCTGGCCCACCCCGACCAGTTGGCGGCCCTGCGCGCCGACCCCGGGCTGCTCGGCAACGCGGTGGAGGAGATCCTGCGCTACGACAGCCCGGTCGAGACCCCCACGTTCCGCTTCACCACCGGGCCGCTCGACGTCGGCGGTGAGGTGATCCCGGGCGGCGGCGAGCTCGTCCTCGTCGCGCTGGCGGACGCCAACCGGGACCCCGCCCGCTTCGAGGGCGCGGAACGCTTCGACATCACCCGCGACGCGCGCGGCCACGTCTCCTTCGGCCACGGCATCCACTACTGCCTCGGCGCGCCGCTCGCCCGCGTCGAGGCGAGGGTGGCGATCGGCTCGCTGCTGGCGCGCTGCCCCGACCTGCGGCTGGACACCGATCCGGACCGGCTCGTCTGGCGTACGGGGATGCTGATCCGGGGCCCCGAGCACCTGCCGGTCGCCTGGTAGGCCGCCGGACATCGCCCGGGGGCCGGGTCAGCCGCCGGTCGCCCCGGGGGCCGGGTCAGCCGCCGGGGATCTCGGCGAGCGCCACCGGGCGCCGCTCCCGCCTGGAGAGCTCGCACGCCTCGGCGATCCGCAGCGCCGTCAGGGCCTCCCGGGCGTCGCACGGGTTCTGCGCCCGGCCCGCCGCGAGCCGGAGGAAGGCGTCGAGCTCCGCCTCGTACGCCGGGGCGAACCGCTCCAGGAAACCGGGCCAGGCCTTCAGCGGCGCGTCCGGGCCGCCCGGTTCCACCGAGGTGAGGGGGGTGCGTTCGTCCAGGCCCACCGCGATCTGGTCCAGGTCGCCCGCCAGCTCCATCCGTACGTCGTACCCGGCGCCGTTGCACCGGGTGGCCGTCGCCGTCACCAGGGTCCGGTCGTCCAGGGTCAGCAGAGCGGCGGCCGTCGACACGTCGCCCGCCTCGCGGAAGGCGGCCGGTCCCGCGTCCGAACCGGTGGCGTACACCTCGGTCACCTCGCGGCCGGTCACCCACCGCACCATGTCGAAGTCGTGGATGAGGCAGTCGCGGAAGAGCCCGCCGGAGAGCGGGAGGTACGCGGCGGGCGGCGGGGCGGGGTCGGAGGTGACGGCCCGCACCGTGTGCAGCCGGCCGAGCCTGCCCTCGCGGACCGCCTCGCGCGCGGCCCGGTACCCGGCGTCGAAGCGGCGCATGAAGCCGAGCTGGAGCACCGACCCCGCCGCCTCCACCTCCGCCAGCGCGGCGAGCGTCCCCGGCAGGTCCAGGGCGACCGGTTTCTCGCAGAACGCGGGCAGTCCCGCCCGCGCCGCACGGCCGATCAGGCCGGCGTGGGCGGCCGTCGCCGAGGCGATCACCACCGCGTCCACCCCGCCGGTGAACACCTCGTCGACCTCCACCGCCCGCCCGCCCGTACGCGCCGCTGCCGCCGCCGCGCGCGCGGGATCGGCGTCCGCCACCACCAGGGACTCCACCGCCGGATGACGGCTGAGCGCCACCGCATGGAAAGTCCCGATACGTCCCGTTCCGACCAGTCCGATACGCATGGCCTCACCGTGGCGTTCGCCCTGTCACCGTGTCAAGCACGCGCAAAGGGCCCGGCCCGACCCAGCAGCCCCCCGCGACCTGGGAATTCACCGGTGCGCCCACGCGACACATTCATTTGCCCGGGCCCTGCCGGGTGCCGCCCGTCGAACCTCGGGGATACTTGGGCAGCCGGGCCGGGACTCCACACGTCCGCGGCGCACCAGACGGCATAGTGAGCGGCACAAGAAGGGCACGGCTTCGTGGCAAGGGTTCGGACAGGGGTACGCGCGATGGGCGCCGTGCTGGCAGTGGTGCTCGGGGCCTCCCTCGCGGGATGCAGCAGCACCGGCGGCAGGCGGGCGGAGGAACGCGCGGCAGCATCCCAGGCCGCCTCCGAGGGCCATTCGGCCGTGAACACGCCCCGCTGGACGTTCGCCATGATCACCCACTCGGGTGATGGCGACACCTTCTGGGACATCGTCCAGAAGGGCGCCAAGGAGGCGGCGGGCAAGGACAACATCAACTTCCTGTACTCGCACAACGACGAGGCGCAGCAGCAGGCACAGCTCGTCCAGGCCGCGATCGACAAGAAGGTCGACGGGATCATCGTCTCGCTCGCCAAGCCCGAGGCCATGAAGGACGTCGTCGCCAAGGCCACCAAGGCCGGCATCCCGGTGATCACCGTGAACTCCGGCTCCGCCGAGTCCAAGGCCTACGGCGCGATCACCCACATCGGCCAGGACGAGTCGATCGCCGGCGAGGCGGTCGGCGACGAGCTGAACACGCGCGACCGCAAGAACGTCCTCTGCGTCCTGCACGAGCAGGGCAACGTCGGCCACGAGCAGCGCTGCGCCGGTGTGAAGAAGAACTTCGAGGGCAAGACCACCAACCTCTACGTCGACGGCACCAACATGCCCGACGTCCAGGCGTCCATCGAGGCGAAGCTCCAGACCGACAAGAGCATCGACGCCGTCGTCACCCTCGGCGCCCCCTTCGCCGACGCGGCCGTACAGGCCAAGAACTCCGCCGGCAGCGACGCCGAGATCGACACCTTCGACCTGAACGCCAAGGTCGCCGCCGGACTCAAGGCCAAGACGCTCGGCTTCGCCGTCGACCAGCAGCCCTTCCTCCAGGGCTACGAGGCCGTCGACCTGCTCTGGCTCTACCGCTTCAACCGCAACGTCCTCGGCGGCGGCCTGCCCGTCCTCACCGGCCCGCAGGTCATCACCGCCGCCGACGCCGACGAACTCGCCGAGTACACCGCCCGGGGCACCCGATGACGGGAACCGGACAGCCCACGGCCCCCGCCCCGGCCTCCGGCAGCACCGACGAGCGGCTGCTGCGCACCTCACCGCTGCGCAGGCTCCTCGGCCGCCCCGAGCTGGGCTCGGTCGTCGGCGCCCTCGCCGTCTTCCTCTTCTTCGCCGTGGTCGCCGACAGCTTCCTCCAGCTGTCCAGCTTCGGCACCGTGCTCTACGCGGCCTCCACCATCGGGATCATGGCCGCGCCGGTCGCGCTGCTGATGATCGGCGGGGAGTTCGACCTCTCGGCCGGTGTCATGGTGACCAGCTCGGCGCTGGTCTCCTCGATGTTCAGCTACCAGATGACCGCCAACGTCTGGGTCGGCGTCTTCGTCTCGCTCCTGGTGACCCTGGCGTTCGGGGCGTTCAACGGGTTCATGCTGACCCGGACGAAGCTGCCGAGCTTCATCATCACGCTCGGCACCTTCCTCATGCTGACCGGCCTCAACCTCGGCCTCACCAAGCTCATCAGCGGCACCGTGTCGACCAAGGGCATCGGCGACATGTGGGGCTTCGACTCCGCCCACGCGGTCTTCGCCTCGCAGCTCACCCTCGGCGGCGTCGAGCTGAAGGTGACGATCCTCTGGTGGCTGGTCCTGGTCGCCGTCGCCACCTGGATCCTGATCCGCACCCGCTTCGGCAACTGGATCTTCGCGGTCGGCGGCGACGAGAGCGCGGCCCGCGCGGTCGGCGTCCCCGTGATCCGTACCAAGATCGGCCTCTACCTCGGAGTGGCCTTCGCCGCCTGGGTCTCCGGCCAGCACCTGCTCTTCAGCTTCGACGTGGTCCAGTCCGGCGAGGGCGTCGGCAACGAGCTGATCTACATCATCGCGGCCGTCATCGGCGGCTGCCTGATCACCGGCGGCTACGGCTCCGCGATCGGCTCGGCCGTCGGCGCCATCATCTTCGGCATGACCAGCAAGGGCATCGTCTACGCCGAGTGGAACCCGGACTGGTTCAAGTTCTTCCTCGGAGCGATGCTGCTCCTGGCCACCCTGCTCAACGCATGGGTACGCAAGCGCGCGGAGGCGACGACATGACGGCCCCGGCCCCCCGGACAACGGCTCCCCAGGCGCTGGTCCAGCTCGACCACGTCAGCAAGTACTACGGCAGCATCAAGGCGCTGACCGACGTCTCGCTGGAGGTCCACGCCGGCGAGATCACCTGCGTGCTCGGTGACAACGGCGCCGGCAAGTCCACCCTCATCAAGATCATCGCCGGTCTGCACCGGCACGACGAGGGCGTCTTCCGGATCGAGGGCGAGGAGACCACCCTGGTCAACCCGCGCGACGCCCTCGACCGGGGCATCGCCACCGTCTACCAGGACCTCGCCGTCGTCCCGCTCATGCCGGTCTGGCGCAACTTCTTCCTCGGCTCGGAGCCGACCACCGGCTCCGGCCCGTTCAAGCGCCTGGACGTCCGGCTGATGCGCGAGACGACCCGCGCCGAACTGCACCGCATGGGCATCGACCTGCGCGACGTCGACCAGCCGATCGGCACCCTCTCCGGCGGCGAGCGGCAGTGCGTGGCCATCGCGCGCGCCGTCCACTTCGGCGCCAAGGTCCTCGTCCTGGACGAGCCGACGGCGGCGCTCGGCGTCAAGCAGTCCGGAGTCGTACTGAAGTACGTCGCCGCCGCCCGGGACGCCGGACTCGGAGTGGTCCTCATCACGCACAACCCCCACCACGCCTACCTCGTCGGCGACCGGTTCGTCCTGCTCAAGCGCGGCGCGATGGCCGGCAGCCACACCAAGGGCGACGTCACCCTCGACGAGCTGACCCGGCAGATGGCGGGCGGCAGCGAGCTCGACGAGCTCAGCCACGAGCTGGAGCGCGCCCCCGCACCGACCTCGATCGGCGGCCACCCGGTGGACGACGACACCGAGTGACCGGGCGGCGGCCCGGCCACGGCCGAAACCGCCGAGGCGGCCCCGGGCGGACGGCAGTGGCAGAATCGATCGAGGTGGGCGCCGTCCGCCGCCGGCAGCACTGACCCGCCGGCCACCCCAGACACCGCAGGGACGATGAGCACGTACCGCGACTTCACCCACCGCGGCTCCGCCCGCGCCACCGTCCTCAAGACCGTCGGTACGAGGGAGCGGCGCTCCCACCTCACGGCGCCCCGCGTCCCCACCGTCGGCATCGACATCGGCGGCACCAAGGTCATGGCCGGCGTCGTCGACGCGGACGGCAACATCCTGGAGCAGCTGCGCACCGAGACGCCCGACAAGTCCAAGAGCCCCCGGGTCGTCGAGGACACCATCGTCGAGCTGGTGCTGGACCTCTCCGACCGCCACGACGTGCACGCCGTCGGCATCGGCGCGGCCGGCTGGGTCGACGCGGACCGCTCCCGGGTGCTCTTCGCCCCGCACCTCGCCTGGCGCGACGAGCCCCTGCGCGACGCACTCGCCTCCCGTCTCGTCGTCCCCGTCATGGTCGACAACGACGCCAACACCGCCGCCTGGGCGGAGTGGCGGTTCGGCGCCGGGCGGGGCGAGGACCACCTGGTGATGATCACCCTCGGCACCGGCATCGGCGGCGCGATCCTGGAGGACGGGCAGGTCAAGCGGGGCAAATACGGCGTGGCCGGCGAGTTCGGGCACATGCAGGTGGTCCCCGGCGGCCACCGCTGCCCCTGCGGCAACCGCGGCTGCTGGGAGCAGTACAGCTCCGGCAACGCGCTGGTCCGCGAGGCCAAGGAGCTGGCCGCCGCCGACTCCCCGGTCGCGTACAACATCCTGGAGCGCGTCAAGGGCAACATCCCGGAGATCACCGGGCCGCTCATCACCGAGCTCGCCCGTGAGGGCGACCCGATGTGCATCGAGCTCTTCCAGGACATCGGCCAGTGGCTCGGCGTCGGCATCGCCAACCTCGCCGCCGCGCTCGACCCCTCCTGCTTCGTCATCGGCGGCGGCGTCAGCGCCGCCGACGACCTGCTGATCAACCCCGCCCGGGACGCCTTCAAGCGCCAGCTCACCGGCCGCGGCTACCGCCCCGAGGCCCGGATCGTCCGGGCCCAGCTGGGCCCCGAGGCCGGCATGGTCGGCGCCGCCGACCTCGCCCGCCTCGTCGCCCGCCGCTTCCGCCGCGCCAACCGCCGCCGGGTCGAGCGGTACGAGCGCTACGCGCAGATCTACGACCAGGCGGCGAGCACCCTGCGCAGCACGCGGAACGCCCGGACCGGCGACTGACCGCCGGGCGCCGGCCGGGCGGGGCCACCCCGTCCGGTCGCCGCCGGCCGCCCCGTACCGAAACCCGCCCGCGCACCGAAGCTCCGAGGGATCCGAAGACCATGACCGCAGCCGAGCACCCGAGTCCCGAGGGAACCGTGATCGCCGAAGCCCCCGAGCAGCCCGTGGTGCCGCGCCAGTGCGCACCGGGGGACGGCGAAGCCGCGCCCGACCCGCGCCGGGTCTTCCGCAGGCGGCTGATCACCGCGACGATCATCGTGCTGCTGATCGGCATCCCGGCCGGCTACCTGCTCGTCTCGGCGGGCCAGAGCCGCGCCTCGGGCAAGGACAAGGAGGCCGAGGCCGCCGCCCAGGGGCTCCGCGCGAGCTGGCCGTCACGGATGCAGCGGCGGATCTTCGAGGTACCCGTGCCGGGGAACGCGACCGGCGTGCAGTACTACGAGACCAACAACTGGAAGGCGAGCCGGATGTACCTGAAGTTCCGGACCACCTCCGCCGGTCTCGACCGCTTCCTGAGCGGCATGGGGACCGACCGCACGGCCCTGAAGACCGGGAAGGTCACGATCTCCCAGCGGGACATCCGGATCACCGACTGGAACTTCTGGTCCGGTGCGTCCTGGGCCGGGACGACCCACCGGAACAAGGACCCCCGGCCCACCCAGAACATCACCGTCAACATGACCGACCCGGCGTCCCCGGTCGTCTACGTGGTCTCCGCGGCCACCCCCTGACGCCGGGGGTGTTCCGTACGCTCCAGGGATCAGGAAGTGGCGGCGGCTACGGCACCCGGTACTCCTGCTCCGGCCGCCCCGTCGTCCCGTAGCGCAGATGCATCTTCAGACGGCCCGAGGTGACGAGCGCGGCGAGGTAGCGCTGCGCGGTGGCGCGCGAGACGCCGATCAGCTCGCCCACCTCCGCCGCCGACAGCGGCGCCGGTGAGTTCCGTACGGTCTTCAGCACCGCGTCGCCCGTCAGCGTCCCCGCGGTGGGACGGCGCTCGGGGCGGCGGACGGAGGGCTCCCGCAGCGTGCCGTACACGCTCTCCACGGTGCTCTGGTCCACGGAACCGGCGTCCGTGAGCTGCCGGAACCGGGCGTACCCCCGCAGCTTCTCCGTCAGCAGTTCCGGCGGGAACGGCTTGATCAGATAGGCCAGCGCGCCCGCCGACAGGGCGCGGCGGACCACCGGGCCCTCGGTCGCCGCGCTGAGGACGAAGGCGTCGCAGTCCAGGCCGCGCAGCAGGTCGACACCGGAACCGTCGGGCAGATAGACGTCGACGAGGGCCAGGTCGACGGGTGTTCCGGCGGCCGTGGCGGCGGCGACGGCCGCCAGGGCCTCCGTCGCCGTGTGCGCGGTCCCGGCCACCGTGAAGCCCCGTACCCCTGCCACCAGCGAGGCGTGGATGCCGGCGACCCGGAAGTCGTCGTCGACGACGAGGACGGAGAGCGGTGGCCGGGCGGGCGGTGGGGGCGTCTGGGCGGTCATCGGCTCACTTCCATGATCATCCGTTTACTTCCATGACGTCGTGGAGCCGGGCCACGAAGACGGCGCCGCCGGAAACCGGGTCGGCGCCGGTCCCTTCGGCGCCCTCGGCCGACGGGGAGGGCAGGGGCGGTCCGCCGGGCTCCGCGAGGTACACGTCGCCCCCCTTCGTACGGGCGATCTGACGGGCGAGCGCCAGGCCGATGCCGCGCCCGCCGACGACCTGGTCGTGGTTCTTCGTGGACAGGCCCTCGCGGAACACGTCCTCGGCCGGGACGACCGTGACACCGTCGCCGGTGTCCGCGACGGTGATGGCCAGCGTGGTGCCCTCCGTCATGAGTTCCACCTCCACCCGCGCCCCGGGACGCTGCCCCTGCTGGGCCGCCTCGATCGCGTTGTCGACCAGGTTGCCGAAGACGGTCGTGACGTCGACCGGTGCGGCGAGGGTGCCCTCGACCCAGGTGGCGTCCCCGACGACCAGGGTCACCCCGCGCTCCCGGGCCTGGGCGGCCTTCGCCGACAGGAAGGCGCACAGATACGAGTCCCGGACCGCGTCCAGTCCCGGCAGGGCCTCGCCGAGCGGGCCCGTACCGAGGATCGTGTCGATGTAGTCGGTGGTCTCGGCGAGGTGCCCGCTCCGCGCCAGGGCCGAGACGACGTGCAGCCGGTTGGCGAACTCGTGGCGCTGCGCGCGCAGCGCCGAGCTCATGGCCTGCACCGCGTCGAGCTGGCGGGTCAGGGACTCCACGTCGGTGCGGTCCTTGACGGTCAGCAGGGTGCCGAGGTCACGGCCGTCCCGGCGCACCGTGCGCGACGACAGCACCAGCACCCGTTCCCCGACGGCCGCCATCACCGGGCCCTGCGCGGGGGCGCGCAGCGCTTCGACCACCCGGGGTGTCAGCCCCAGTTCGTCGAGGTGCAGGCCGGGGGCGGCACCGGGCGCGAGGAGCCGGCGCGCCTCGTCGTTGACGACCGTCACCCTTCCCCCGGTGTCCACGGCGAGGACGCCCTCCCCGATGCCGTGCAGCACCGCTTCCTGCTCCTGGACCAGCCCGGCCAGTTCCTCGGGTTCCAGCCCGAGGGTCAGGCGCTTCCACCGCCCCGCCAGCAGCGCGGACGCGGCGACGCCGAGCACCAGGGCGCCCACGAGCCAGCCGAGGCCGCCGAGCAGGACCCGGACGAACTGAGCCCGTACGTCCGACGCGGCGAGCCCCGCGTTCGCCTCGCCGACGACCTCGGTGTCCGACCCGGGGGCGTACACCGGAACCTTCGCCACCACCTCGTCGCCGAGATGGGCGCGGTGGCGCGCCAGCTCCTCGTGTCCGGCGAGCGCGTCGGAGGGGTCGGTGCTCACCTTCCTGCCCAGCTGGGAGAGTTCGGGGTGGGCCAGCCTGATGCCCTGGTCGTCGGTGACGACGACGAACAGCGAGCCGGTCCTGAGCCGCGCCGCCTCGGCCACCGTCTGCACGGTCCCCCGGGCGAGCACCTCGCGCGGGGTGTGCGCCGCGCCGCCTCCCGGGCGGGAGTTGGCCGCGGAGAACTCGGCGGCCGCGCGCCGGACGGACGGCTCGGAGGCGACCGTCCGGGCCACCGCGAGCGCCCGCAACTGGTACTCCCGGTCGATCCGGTGCTCGTTGGAGTACGCGAAGGCGGCGAACGCCGTGGCGAGGGTGACCGCGACCACCGCGCACTGCAGCAGCAGCACCTGGGTCCGCAGCCGCATCCCGCCGGACCACCGCGTGAACCGCCGGCGGCCGGACCGCCGCCGGGGCGACTGCTCCCGGGAGGACGGCCTCCGGCCCGGCGGTTCCACGATTCTCATCCGCCGACGGTAACCCCCGCGAGGGCCGTGCACAGAATGCGCAGAACGCGCGGATCAGGGGTTTCACGGGTTACGCGCACAACCTGGAGACGCGTGGGGTCCGGCCGATACGTTCCCGCCGGGACACAACCAGCCGCAGACCAGGAGTTCTTCAATGACGACGACACTCGCCGCAGCACGCCTCCGCAAGGGCGCCGACCGCCGGTCGGGAGGCCGACTGTGACGGGCCACACGTGGACACTGCTGATCATCCTGGCCGGGGCGATAGCCCTGCTGATCACGCTGATCAACTCGCGGCTCCGGTTCCACCCCTTCGTCGCCCTGATGACCGTCTCGGTCGGCGTCGCCCTGGCGGCCGGGCAGCCCGTCGACAAGATCGCCGAGTCCCTGGAGGACGGCGCGGGCGGCATCCTCGGTGACGTCGGCGTCACCCTCGCGTTCGGCGCCATGCTGGGACGGCTGCTGTCGGCCTCCGGCGCCACGGACCGCATCGCGCGGATGATCGTCGACCGCGCGAGCGCCCGCTCGCTGCCCTGGTACGTGACGGGAGCGGCCTTCGTCATCGGCATCCCGATGTTCTTCGAGATCGGCCTCATCGTGCTGCTCCCGCTGATCTTCAGCGTGGCCCAGCGCCTGGAACGTACGCACAAGGTCAAGGGATCCCCGTACGTGTTCCTGGCGGCGCCCGTGATCGGCGCCCTCTCCACCCTGCACGGCATGGTGGCCCCGCACCCGGGTCCGCTGGTCGCGGTGGAGGGGCTGCACGCGAACCTCGGCCTGAGCATCGCGGTCGGCCTGATCTGCGCGATCCCGACGATCATCATCGCCGGCCCCGTATACGGGCGCTGGATCGCCCCGCGCGTCGACGCACGGCCCGACGCCGAGCTGATCGCCAAGTTCACCGGCGCCGGTGGCGCCGCGGACGACGTCACCGAGCCGTCCGCGAAGGGCGACGGCAGCGCCAAGGGCAAGGGCAACGCCAAGGGGAAGGGCAAGGGCGCGTCCCAGGCCGCCGCCCGGGCGAAGGCCGTGGCGGACGCCCCGCAGGGAGCCGAATCCCCGAAGAACAAGGTCCGCACCGGCTGGGCCCTCGCGGCCGTGCTCGTACCGGTGGCCCTGATGCTGCTGCGTACCCTCGCGGAACTCGTGTACGACGAGACCAGCCAGGTACGCCACGTCCTGGCCTTCATGGGCGAGCCGGTGATCGCCATGCTCGCCGGCTTCCTCTTCGCGCTGTTCGCCCTCGGCTACCGCAGCGGCCTCTCCTCGGACGCCATCCGCAGCGCGCTCACCGACAGCCTGAAGGCCGTCGCCGGCATCCTGCTGATCATCGCGGGCGGCGGGGCGTTCAACCAGGTGCTGAAGGACTCCGGAATCGGCCAGGCCGTCGAGTCCGCCGCGTCCGGCATGCACATCAACGTGATCGTGCTGGGCTGGCTGATGGCCCTGCTGCTCTCCTTCTCCACCGGCTCCGCCACCGTCGGCATCGTCGCCGCGACGGGCATCCTCGCGCCCCTCGCCCAGGACGGCGGCAGCCTGCACACCTCGCTCCTCGTGGTGGCCATCGGCGCCGGCTCGATCGGCCTCAACTACGTCAACCACGCGGGCTTCTGGCTGGTGAAGGAGTCCTTCGGGATGACCTTGGGCCAGGCCACGAAGTCGCACACCGCCATCCAGACCATCGTGAGCGTCTGCGGCCTGCTGATGGCGCTGCTGCTGTCGGTCTTCGCCTGAGCCTCGTGCCTGTCTGATCCGCGGGGTGCTCCCGCGTCCGCCCCGGCCGGTCCGCGGTCACCCCCGAGGGGGTGCCGCGCGACCGGCCGAGGCGTGTCCGGGGACGGCCGGGGCGATGCCGGGCGGCCTCTGCGCCGGCGGGGGAGCGGTGCTCTCCCGCAGGACGAGCCGCGTCGGTACGAGCGTCGTACCGTGCCCGGGGCCGCTCTGCCGCATCTGGTGCAGGACGCCCTCGACGCAGCGGCGGCCCACCTCGGCGAAGTCCTGGTGGACGGTGGTCAGCGGAGGCAGGAAGGAACCGGCCTCGGAGATGTCGTCGAAACCGACGACGGAGACGTCCTCGGGCACCCTGCGCCCGCGCTCGTGAAGGGCGCGCAGCAGGCCGAGCGCCATCTGGTCGTTGGCCGCGAACACGGCGGTGCACTCGGTCTGTCCGGCGATGTGGAGCCCCGCCCGGTACCCCGACTCCGCCGACCAGTCGCCCCGTACGAGGGGCGGCGGAACCCTTCCCTCCTCCTCCAGCGCCGAGCGCCAGGCGTCCGCCCGGCGCTGCGCGGCGTAGGAGCCCTCGGGGCCCGCGAGGTGCCAGACGGTGCGATGACCCAGGCCCAGCAGGTGGTGGACGGCGTCGCGGGTGCCGCCCGCCTGGTCGGTGTCCACGACGCTGTAGCGGTCCCCGGCGTCGGAGTCCGCGACGACGACCTTCACGTGCGGCGGCAGCGAGAGCCGCGCCTCGTCGAGGAGGTGGACCTCCATGATGACGATGGCCGCGTCGATGGCGAGTTCGCCGAGGCGTGAGAAGGCGCCCCGCACCTCGTCCTGGGTGGGGACGGCGACCGGCAGCAGCGTGACCGCGTACCCCTCCTGGGCGGCCGAGGTCGCGATGGCCTCCAGGGTCCGCACGTTGCCGGTGGTGGAGAGCGTGAAGGTGATGACCCCGATGGTGCGGAACTCGCCGCGTTTGAGCGCGCGTGCCGCGCTGTTGGGGCGGTAACCGAGGTCCTTCATCGCTGCCAGGACCTGCCGTCGGGTCTCCTCGTTCACACCGGGGAAGCCGTTGGAGACGCGCGAGACCGTCTGGGAGGACACCCCCGCGACCCGGGCCACATCCGCCATCGAGACGGTTCTGCGGCGCTTCGGATCCCCGTTCCCGGGAGCCGGTCCGGTCGGGAACATGCCTGTGCCAGGGGGGCGTTCGCCTGCTTCGTCCACCGTCTCCCTCATCGGATGTCGCTTTCGTGTACGGCTCTTGACCGCCCATCTGGGGGCAGTGTAGACATGCCGCCACCGGATGTTTACGTAAACATAATGCCAGTCGGGCTGTTGGGGCGAGCCCGTTCATCTGCCCGGAACGTGTGCGTGAACGTCCTTTCCGGTCCGGTGAAGCATGAGCGAGGGACGCGAGATGACGACGCTGCAACCGCCGGCGGCCACAGGGGTCCGACCGGCAGGACCGCCGGTGACGCGGTCCCGCCGCTCATGGGCGGGATGGGGGTTCATCGGCCCCTTCGTGCTCGTCTTCGCCCTGGTTTTCCTGGTGCCGCTCGGGTACTCGGTGTATCTGAGCCTGTTCCGTACCCAGTTGATCGGCGGCACCACGTTCGTCGGCCTCGACAACTACCAACAGGCCTTGCAGGACCCGCAGTTCTGGGACGGGGTCGCCCGCGTCGGGCTGTTCCTGGTGGTCCAGGTGCCGATCATGCTCGGCATCGCGCTCTTCGTCGCACTCGCCGTCGACAGCGGCCGCCTGTACGGCAAGGAGTTCTTCCGGATATCCGTCTTCCTCCCGTACGCCGTACCCGCCGTCGTCGCCACCCTCATGTGGGGCTTCCTGTACGGCCCCAGGTTCGGCCTGGTCGGCGACATCAACGACGCGTTCGGCCTGCACCTGCCCGACCCGCTCTCCTCCGGACTGGTCCTCGCCTCGATCGGCAACATCGTCACCTGGGAGTTCGTCGGCTACAACATGCTTATCTTCTACTCGGCGCTGCGTGTGGTCCCGCACTCGCTCTACGAGGCGGCCGAGATCGACGGCGCCGGCCCGTGGCGGGTCGTCGCCGCGATCAAACTCCCCGCGATCCGGGGCGCCCTGGTCATCGCGACGATCTTCTCGGTCATCGGCAGCTTCCAGCTCTTCAACGAGCCCGCCATCCTGCAGAAGCTGGCGCCGAACACCATCACCACCGACTACACCCCGAACTACTACACGTACTCGCTGTCCTTCTCCGGCCAGCAGCACAACTACTCGGCGACGGTCGCCATCGTCATGGGCGTGATCACCATGGTCGTCGCCTACGTCGTCCAACTGCGCGGCATGCGCAAGGAAGCGTGAACGCGATGACGACGAACAGTGCGACCGAGGCCTCCCGAACCACCGCGATTCCCAAGCGCGTTGCCACGCCCCGCTTGCGCGCACAGCGCAGCGCCCACACCCCGGGCCGCCCCCGGCGCAGCGTCCTGCTGACCGTGGTCACCGGCGTGGTCCTCGTCTACAGCCTGCTGCCGCTGGTCTGGCTGGTCATCAGCGCCACCAAGTCGCAGACCGGACTGGCCCGTTCGTTCGGCCTCTGGTTCGACGGGGACTTCGCCCTGTGGGACAACCTCAGCCAGACCTTCACCTACCAGGACGGGGCCTTCGGCCGCTGGCTCCTCAACACCCTCCTGTACGTCGTCGTCGGCGCGGGCGGCGCCACCTTCCTGGCGGTACTCGGCGGCTACGCGCTCGCCAAGTTCCGGTTCCCGGGCAAGCGCGCCGTGTTCGCGGTCGTCATCGGCGCGGTCGCCGTGCCGACCACGGCGCTCGCCGTCCCGACCTTCCTGCTGTTCAGCAAGATCGGCCTGACGGACACCCCGTGGGCGGTGATCATCCCCTCGCTGATCTCGCCGTTCGGCCTCTACCTGATGTGGGTGTTCGCCACCGAGGCGGTCCCCGCCGAACTGATGGAGGCGGCGCGCATCGACGGAGCGAGCGAGCTGCGCACCTTCTTCCAGGTCGCGCTGCCGCTCCTCGCCCCGGGCACCGTCACCGTGCTCCTGTTCACCACGGTCGCGACCTGGAACAACTACTTCCTGCCGCTGATCATGCTCAAGGACCCCGACTGGTACCCGCTGACCCTCGGCCTGGACGCCTGGAACAAACAGGCCGCCACGGCCGGCGGCGAGGCCGTCTTCAACCTGGTCGTCACCGGCTCGCTGCTCACCATCGTGCCGCTGATCGCCGCCTTCCTGCTGCTCCAGAAGTACTGGCAGTCCGGACTCGCCGCCGGAAGCGTCAAGGAATAGCCCCGGGCACCCCACGCGCGCACGTCGCGCGTGTGCCGCCCCCCCTCTCACCGTCCGCACGTCATGTCGAACCACGAGGAAGTGGAAATACCGCCATGTCCCAGCACTCCCGCCGCCTGTTGCGCGGCCTCGGTCTCGTCTGCGCCCTGGCCCTGGGGGCGACCGCCTGCGGTGGCTCCGACGACGACTCCGGCCAGAAGCAGGTGGGTTCGTCCGACATCCAGGCCGCGCTGCAGAAGGGCGGCACCGTCACGGTGTGGGCCTGGGAGCCCACCCTGAAGCAGGTCGCCGAGGACTTCGAGAAGAAGTACCCGAAGGTCGACATCAAGCTGGTCAACGCGGGCACCAACAACGACGAGTACAAGGCGCTGTCGAACGCCATCTCGGCGAAGAAGGGCGTCCCCGACGTCGCCCAGCTGGAGTACTACGCGCTCGGCCAGTACGCCCTGACGAAGGAGGTCGCCGACCTCAAGGCGTACGGCGCCGACAAGCTGGCCGGCTCGTACTCGCCCGGCCCCTGGAACTCGGTGTCGTCCGGCGGCGGTGTCTGGGGCCTGCCGATGGACTCCGGGCCGATGGCGCTCTTCTACAACAAGAAGGTCTTCGACCAGTACAAGATCGCGGTGCCGACGACCTGGGACGAGTACGTCGAGGCCGCCCGCACCCTGCACAAGGCGAACCCGAAGGCGTACATCACCAGCGACCTCGGCGACGCCGGTCTGACCACCAGCCTTCTCTGGCAGGCCGGTTCGCACCCGTACAAGGTCGACGGCACGAAGGTCGGCATCGACTTCACCGACGCGGGCGCCGTCAAGTACACCAGCACCTGGCAGAAGCTGATCGACGAGAAGCTCGTCTCGCCCGTCGCCGGCTGGAGCGACGACTGGTACAAGGGCCTGGGCGACGGGACCATCGCGACCCTCCCGATCGGCGCCTGGATGCCCGCCAACTTCGCCTCCGGCGTCAAGGACGCCGCCGGTGACTGGCGCGTCGCCCCGCTGCCGCAGTGGGAGAAGGGCGCGAACGCCAGCGCCGAGAACGGCGGCAGCTCGCTGGCCCTGCCCGCGCAGGGCGAGAACAAGGAACTCGCCTACGCCTTCGTGGAGTACGCCAACTCCGGCGCGGGAGTCCAGACCCGCATCGCCAACGGCGCGTTCCCGGCGACCACCGCAGACCTGGACTCGAAGGAGTTCCAGGACACCGCGTTCCCGTACTTCGGCGGTCAGAAGGCCAACGAGATCTTCGCCGCCTCCGCGAAGAGCGTGCCCAGCGGCTGGAACTACCTGCCGTACCAGGTGTACGCCAACTCGATCTTCAACGACACCGTCGGCAAGGCGTACATCTCCTCGACCAAGCTGTCGGACGGGCTGAAGTCGTGGCAGGACAAGTCGCTGGAGTACGGCAGCGAACAGGGCTTCACCGTCGAGAAGTAGCACCCGAGGCCGACCACGTCACCTCCTCTCAACCCCGGCCTGTGGAAGGACGCGCATGACCTCCCCCCGCATCTCCCGTCTCCCGTACGCGAAAGGCCCCGACGGCGGCAGTCGGCTCGGCTACGGCGCCGACTACAACCCCGAGCAGTGGCCGCGGGAGGTGTGGGAGGAGGACGTTCGGCTGATGCGCGAGGCCGGGGTGAACATCGTCTCGCTGGCGATCTTCTCCTGGGCCAGACTCCAACCCACCGAGGAAAGCTGGGACTTCGGCTGGCTCGACGAGGTCATGGACCTGCTGCACGCCGGCGGCATCGGGGTCGACCTCGCCACCGCCACCGCTTCCCCGCCGCCGTGGCTGACTACCGCGCACCCCGAAATCCTCCCGGTCACCGCCACCGGCGAGACCGTGTGGCCCGGCGCGCGCCAGCACTGGCGCCCCACCTCGCCGGTCTTCCGCAGCCACGCACTGCGCCTCGTACGGGAGATGGCGACCCGCTACGCGGACCACCCGGCCCTCGTCGCCTGGCACGTCAGCAACGAACTGGGCTGCCACAACGTCTACGACTACTCCGACGACGCGGCCCGCGCCTTCCGCGACTGGCTCCGCCGCCGCTACGCCACGCTCGACACCCTCAACCACGCCTGGGGCACCCACTTCTGGTCCCAGCGCTACAGCGACTGGGACCAGATCCTGCCGCCACGCCTGGCGGCCTCGCACCCCAACCCGACCCAGCAGCTCGACTTCAAGCGGTTCTCCTCGGACGCCCTGAAGGAGTACCTGCTCGCCGAGCGCGAGATCCTGCGCGAGATCACCCCCGACACCCCTGTCACCAGCAACTTCATGGTGATGAGCGGGACCAAGGGCATGGACTACGCCGACTGGGCCGACGCGGTCGACTTTGTCTCCAACGACCACTACGCCACCACCGGACCCCGCAGCCGCGACGAACTCTCCTTCTGCGCCAACCTGACCAGCGGTATCGCGGCCCACCGGCCGTGGTTCCTCATGGAGCACTCCACCAGCGCCGTCAACTGGCAGCCCATCAATCTGCCGAAGAAGCCCGGCGAGCTGGCACGCGACGCACTGCTGCACGTCGCCCACGGCGCCGACGCGGTCTGCTTCTTCCAGTGGCGCCAGTCGGCGGCCGGCGCCGAGAAATACCACTCGGCGATGGTTCCGCACGCCGGATCCGACAGCCAACTCTTCCGTGATGTCGTGGAGTTGGGGCGCACCCTGGAAGCGCTCGCGCCTCTCTCCGGCAGCGAGCGCGAACCCGCCCGGGTGGCCATCCTCTTCGACTGGGACTCCTGGTGGGCCAGCGAGCAGGACTCGCACCCCACCTCCCTCCTCGACTACCACCGCGAGGCCCTCGACTGGTACTCCGCGCTGCTGAGCCTCGGCGTCCGCGCCGACGTCGTACCCGCGCACCGCACCGGTCTCACCCCGTACGACGTCGTGATCGCACCGGTCCTGCACGTCGTGCCGCAGGCACTCGCCAAGGAGCTCACCCGCTACGTCGAAGGCGGCGGCCACCTCGTCACCACCTACTTCTCCGGCGTCGTCGACGAGAACGACCACATCTGGCTCGGCGGCCACCCCGGGGCCCTGCGCGACCTGCTCGGCATCCGCATCGAGGAGTTCGGCCCGCTGCTCGAAGGGGACACGGTCGACGTGGACCTCGACGGCGGCCATGAACCGGACGGCGCCCCCGGCCGGGACGCCGACCCCGCTCCCGGCGCGGACGGCGACCCCGCTCCCGGCGCGGGCCGCACCACGACCGGCACTCTGTGGACCGACCGGATCGACATCACCGGCTCCGACGTGGACACCCTCGCCCGCTACCGCACCGGAACGTACACCGGCCGCCCGGCCGTCACCCGCCGCACCGCGGACAGGGGTTCGGCGACGTACGTCTCCACCCGCCTGGGCATCGACGGCCTCGCCGCACTGCTTCCCCGGCTGCTCGCCCCGGCCGGGGTGTCCGGTGAACTGCCCGAGCAGGCGCGGGGAACGGTCGAGCAGGTCGTACGACGCGACAGCGCCGCCCGCTACCTCTTCCTGGTCAACCACGGCGACGCACCCGTCCCGCTGCCCGGGGTGACCGGCGAGGTGCTGGTGGGACCGCCGACCGGGGACGTACTCGTCCTGCGGCCCCGGGAGGTCGCCGTACTGCGGCAGCCCACGACACCGGGCGAAGCGCCGGAACGGCACCGGACGCCCTGAGTCGCCCCCGGACCCAGGGGCGGGCAGCCCGAAGACCGATGCGTGACGCCACCTCCGTGTGGCATGGTCCGGAGCATGCCCGCCCCCGCCGTGGACTTCGAGATCACCCGTGAGAGCCTCGCGCGCACGGCCGCCGACGCGACGGACCTGCGAGGACTCGCCGGCGCCGCACCGGAGGAACAGGCCCTCGCCTTTGCCCGTACGGTCCTGCGGAACCCGTCCGTCGCCGCCGTGCTGGAGCGTCTCGCGACGCTCGACCTCCCGCCCTGGTACCTGACAGCGGGATCCCTGTTCCAGACGGTCTGGAACGCCGTTTCCGGCCGCGCCGACCTCAACCACGGCATCAGGGACCACGACCTGTTCTTCTACGACGACACCGATCTGTCGTACGAGGCGGAAGACCTGGTGATCGGGCGCTGCCTGAAAGCCTGCGAGGACCTGGGCATCGAGCTGGAGCCGCGCAACCAGGCACGCGTACATCTCTGGTACGGGCCGAAGTTCGGCAAGGAGATCGCCCCGTACACGAGCCTCGACGAGGCGATCGGCTCCTTCGCCGCCACCTGCTGCTGCGTCGCCGTGAACCTGGACAGGGACGGACTGCTCCGCGTCCACAGCACCCACGGCTTCGCCGACCTGTTCAACCTGGTACTGCGCCCGAACCCGATGACGGTCGCGCCCCGCCAGGTGTACGAGGCCAAGGCCGAGCGGTGGACGGCGCTGTGGCCGGAACTGACGAAGCTGCCCTGGCCACAGGGCTAAAGGCTGTCCCGCAGCTCCTGGCGGGTGTGCGACGACAGCTACGGCACCCTCGCCGCGTTGTCGGGACGTCGCCCGACCCCCGTCGGTTCAGGGCGTGCCGGAGGCCAGCCCGACCCGGTAGGCGAGGACGACCGCCTGGACCCGGTCGCGCAGGGCGAGCTTGGCCAGGATCCGCGAGACGTAGGTCTTCACCGTCTCGGGGGTGATGTACAGCGCCGCCGCTATCTCGGCGTTGGACAACCCTCCGGCCATCTGCCGGAGCACCTCCAGCTCGCGGGGCGTCAGCGCGCGTACGACGTCCTGCCGGGCCGGCCGGGAGGTGTCGGCGGGGCGCAGGTGCTCGGCGTAGTGGCCGATGAGGTGCCGGGTGACGGCGGGGGCCAGCAGAGCCTCGCCCCGGGCAACGGTCCTGATCCCGTTGACCAGTTCAGCGGGCGGCGCGTCCTTGAGGAGGAAGCCGCTGGCGCCGGCGCGCAGAGCGTCGTAGACATGGGCGTCGACGTTGAACGTGGTGACGACCAGCACCTTCGGCGGTTTCCCGGAGCCGGAGCCGGAGCCGGAGCCGGAGTTGGAGCTTGATCCGGTGCCGGTGCCGTCGCCGGAGCCGGTGCCGTCGCCGGAGCCGAATGCGGAGTCGGGTCCGGCGAGTTGGCGGGTCGCCTCGATGCCGTCGAGCAGGGGCATCCGGATGTCCATCACGACCACGTCGGGGCACAGCCGCCGCGCTGCCTCCACCGCCGCGTGCCCGTTCTCGGCCTCGCCGACGACCTCGATGTCGGGCTGGGCCGAGAAGATGGTGACGTAGCCGGTCCGCACCAACTCCTGGTCGTCGCAGACGAGTACGCGGATCGGCGGGGGCGCATCGCTCACAGGGCTGCTCCGGTCACTCTCGGACGGGCTCGGGTCGGGGCTCGGGTTTGGGCTCGGCATCAGGCTTGCGCTCGGGTTCGGGCTCGGGTTCGGGCTCGGAGGGAATCGTGGCACGGACCTCGAACCCGCCTCCCGGCAGGGGTCCGGCCTCCAGCTCACCGTCGAGCATCCGCACCCGGGTCCGCAGCCCGGCCAGCCCTCGTCCACCCTCTGGCCCCGGTTCGCGAGGGGCCGGCGCGGCGGTCGGCGCGGCGGCGCGTACGGGGCCGTCGGTGGTCACCACGATCTCGACGCGCTCCTCGCCGTGCCGGACCAAGACCCGTGTCGGCCGCCCTGCCGCGTACTTCATCGCGTTGGTGAGTGCTTCCTGCACCACCCGGTACGCGGCCAGCTCCACGTCCACGTTCCGGGGCCGCCGCTCGCCCCGCTCGCTCAACTCCACCGGCTGCCCCGACCTGCGGGCCTGCTCGACGAGGTCTTCCACCCGGCCGAGGGCGGGGCCCCGGTTCCCGTACCAGGAGCCCTCCCCGGCGGGGCCACCGACCTCGCGGCTCGCGGCCGCGGACCCGGTGGCCGCGGACCCGGTCACGGTCGCGGACCCGGTCACGGTCGCGGACCCGGCGGTCGCCGACTCGCCCGTCGCTTCCAACACGCCGAGCAGATAACGCAGTTCCGTCAGGGCGCGGCGTCCGGTGTCGCTGACGGAGGCCATGCCCGTCGTGGCCCGTTCCGGCGCCGACGCGATCAGGAACTGCGCCGCGTCCGCCTGCACCACCATCGCCGTCACATGGTGGGTGACCACGTCGTGCAGTTCCCGGGCGATCCGCGCCCGCTCGGCGGCCGTGGCCATCTCGCCGGCCAGCCGCCGCCGTTCCGCCTCCTCCGCGCGCCGTCTGCGTACACCGCTCCCCACCAGCCACACCACGGCCAGCACCAGGTAGAACGCGAGATAGTCCGTCACCTCCCCCGGGGAGCCGAGCCGGTGCAGGCCGACGGTCAGCACCGCGTACCCCGCGCTCGCCACGGCCGCCGAGCCCCGGCGGAAGCGGACCAGATGGGCTCCGGCCGAATACAGCGCCAGATACAGGCCCATGCTGGCGAACGTCGTCGCGAAACCCAGGGCCTGGTGCAGGGCGCAGGCGACGGCGACGACCGCAAGACAGCTCGCGGGCAGGCGGCGGCGGGCCGCCAGGGGGAGGGTCTGGGCCAGGATCAGCCCGAAACTCAGCGCGTTCGCCGGCCGTTCGGGCAGATCACCGATCTGCGCTCCGATGCCCGAGAGGGCCGGTACGAAGGCCAGCAGGGCGAGCGCCAGGGCGAGGACACCATCCTTGAGGAAGGCGTCCTGCTCCTTCCATCGGGCGAGCAAGGGCCGCAACGAAGTCGCACCCAAAGGCATCTGACGAAATATCATGCGTCGCCCTCTCTCCTCTTCCTTCTTTTCCGTCGTCCCCGAAGAGCCGGTTCCTCTCAGCGTCGGCCGGGACGCCGGGGCCGCAGACCGCCGTTCCGGCCGGCGAGGACGAGCATCGGGACGGTGAGCAGCACGCTGATGAGGATGGGCACGATCGACGTCTCCAGACCGAATGCGCCGCCGTTGAGCAGGGCGGATCCGTGGGTGGCGACCGTGAACAGGCCCTGGGGAGTCTGCCCGGAGACCGGGATGCCGAGCAACTGCTCGGCGGTGTTCCAGGCGAAGTGCAGACCCACGACGAACCAGATGCTACGCCGCCACAGGAACGCGGCCCCGAGCATCACACCCGCCTCCACGGCGATGGCGAGCGAACTCCACACGCTCGCTCCAGGAGCACCGAGGTGGGCGACGCCGAAGAACAGCCCGGTGATCACGAGGGCGGCCCGGCTGCCCCACCGCTGTTCCAGGGCCTGGAGGGCGAATCCGCGGAACATCAGCTCCTCGGTGACCGCGGCGCCGGTCTGCACCATCGCCGCGGACAGGGTGACGGAGAAGAGGCCGTTGCCCGCCCAGGAGAACGAGTAGCCCCCGAACGCCGCGATCAGGAGGGTGGAGACCAGGACGAATCCCAGCCCGAGCGCGCCGCCGCGCAGCGCCTCGCGTCCGGCGCCCAGCCGGGCGACCTCGGGTACGGAGCGTCCCGCGACCCGGCGCATCACCACCCCGTACAAGGCGACCGCGGCGACCGCGCCCAGCGCCGGCACCGGACCGGGGCCGGTCGCGGTCAGCGCCGAGACCACGCCGACACCCGCCATGCCCGTCAGCATCCAGCCGAGCGGAGAGCGGACGGCCCGGCCGAGACGGCCACCCCTGCCGCCGCCCTTCTCGTCCGGACGGGACCCTGCGTCGTCGTGCTGTGCGGTGGACGGTGTGTTCATCGTGACCTCCGTGGGGAGACGGTCGCTCCGACGGCGACCGGTCTGACGAACACGCTAGAAAACCGCCGGCCTGCGCGAATCACCCGCGCAGGGACGGTCCGGGTAGCTCTCGCGGGGGATGCGCCGCGCCTGTCGACCGGCTCCGTTCATGACAAGATCCATCCCGGGGCCGTCAACGCGGCGGTATGGGGGAGGACTTGCATGTCGATCGACGCCGGCGACTTCGCGGCCCGGCTGAGGGCCGAGCAGAACGATCCGAACCGTGAGGAGCGGCTGCGGCAGGACCGCGCGAGGCGGCGCCGCACCATCGGGCTGTGGGCGGGGGCGGGGGTGCTCCTGGCCGGTGGGTTCGCCTTCTGGCTGTCCGACGTCATGGGCGGTGAGCGGCCCGCGAACGAGCCGTTCGCCGCGGGGGCCCTCGATGAGGCGCTGTGGCCCGATGAGTGGCCTCTCACCACGGCCATACCTTTCCGAGGCTCTCCCGCGGATTCCTGGGACCGCGCTCCTGTGCCGAGCAGCGTGCCGTCGCCCGAGGCCCGCCCGGTCGGCGGGCTCAGCGAGGAGGAGGTGGCCGGGGACCTGTCCGCGGTGCGCGACTTCGTGTGGGAGGCCAACGCCTCCCCGGAGGTACTGAGCGGCCAGCGCCCCGCGAGGGCTCTCGCGTTTCTCGCGCCCGGTGGAGCCGCCCCGGGTGATCTGGAGGCCGCCCTCGCCCACCCGGCGCGGGACCGCAGTCCGTTGGAGACCTTCACCCGCTTCGATCCCGCTGAAGTCGTCGCCCTGGAGTACACCAGGGTCAAGGGCTCGATGACGTACGAGGCCACGCCCGGCCGGGACCTTCTGGTGCACGCCGACTACACCTTCGTCTACGCCGTCACGAAGACGGAAGGCGGCTGGGAAGTCCGCCCCTACCGCGAGGAAGTCGCCAGAGTGGTCGTACGGCGCAGGCTGAGCGCGACGGTGCGGGAAGGAAAGCTCGTGCTGGGCCCTCCACGTACGTGATCGGCAACGACGCCTGTCCCGCGCGGGGGGACGGCTTCATCCATCCGCTCTTCTCCAAGGAGGCGGCCAAGGTGAAGGACGCCAAGCGGTTCGACCCCTACGCGGCCGGAACGCACCTCGCCACCGCGCCGGCCGGAACCTGCCTCATGCCCACCCACACCTGACGAAGGTCCCCGCACCGGAGGCGGCAAGCCGCCCCGTACGCCCGCGGCTGCCACTCCACCGCGGCCGTTCGACGTCACCGCGCTCTTCCCTCAACTGGGCCCACTGGCACGTACGGCAACCCGGTTGCACCCCCGCCCCGGGTCTCCGTCACCGCAGGACAGTTCCATCGGCGGACCGCTGCTGTGGCCCGCCGACCAGCCGTGGCCGTACTGCGACGGACCTCATGCGAGGCACACGACCCGCCCGGCCCCGTCTCCGGCGGACGTGCGGCGGGAACGGCAGATCCCCGTGCCGCCTCGCGCGACAGGAGCTTGACCGCACAGGAACGAGAGACCCTTCAGCGGATCCGTCGCCCTCAGGGCAATTCGCCGGAGTCGGCGCTCGCCCCGTTCGAGGGTCCCATGGCGATGCTGCCCGTCGCCCAGTTGTACCGACGGGACGTGCCCGATCTGCACACACCTGAAGGAGCCGACCTGCTCCAGGTCCTGTGGTGCCCTTTCGATCACCACCAGGCCATGCCCAGGACCGCGCTGTTCTGGCGCTCGGCAGCCACGGTCACCGACATCCTCACCACGCCCCCCGAACCGCCCGCGATGCGGTCCTACGGCTACCTGCCCGAGCCGTGTCTGCTCAACCCGGAGCAGGTCACCGAATACCCCGACCATCTGGAGTTGACCAAGGAAATCCGGGAGCAGCTCGGGGCCTGGAGCGAATGGCAGACAGCCGTCAGGGACGTCGACGACTACGCGTCGTCCCCGGAGGTGTTCTACGACCGTGAGTTGGCCGGCGCACCCGGCTGGAAGGCCGGCGGCTGGCCTCGCTGGGGTGCCACCGACCCCACACCTCGGCTCTGCCCCGTCTGTGGCAGCGAGATGGACGCCCTGCTGACCATCGCCACGTTCGAGGGCGACGCCGACAGCAGCTGGCTCCCGAACGGAGTCGGCGAGGACCGGGGAGGCATCGGTCCGTCCTCCAGTCACACGGGGCCGGAGGGGCGGGCCGTGATCGACTTCTTCCGCGCAAAGGGCATCGAGGTACACGACCGCGGTCGCGTCGTCCCCCGCGATGCCCGCGTCGCGCCCCTCGGTGCCAACCCTGCTCCGAGGCAACCGACCGCCGTCGAGATAGGCAGCGGCTACGACCTGCAGCTCTACGTCTGTCCGGCAGCGCCGGAGCACCCCACTCCGAACTGATGCAGTAGGTGGAATCCGGTTATGAACCGCCGGACATCATCTAGTCGCGGCGTTGTCGCCTCGCGAGGAAGAAGAGCGCCACCAACGACAGCGCGTTGCACAGGAGTCTGGATCCTGCCGTGTCGTGCAACAGCTTGGGCAGAGCAAAGCCTCCGATCACCATGATGGCCACCACGGCCCAGTCAAACGGATCCGAGAATCCCTTGGACCGCGCGGAGACCAGGAAGGCGAGGAGCAGGCACAAGACTCCGAGCGCCACGTTCAGTATGCTCAAGACCGTTTCCCTGCTGGAAGGTTCGCGGGGCCTGCGCGTTCAAGAGCCAGGATCCCGCACTGTTCTGTGGATGGCTCATCGCGCGATCAAGACGCGATCAGGTTAGACGCCTCGTCCTCCGCCGGCCTCGTCGCCCTGCTGGTGCCGGATTCGCCCGACTCGGCTGTCACGCCCTCACCTTGGACGTCGGGGCGGCGGAGGTGTCGGTGGCGCGGTGGACGGTCCACCGGGTCAGGCGGTCGGGGAATCCTGCGGGGACAAGGGCTGCACCGCCGAGGTCGGGCCGGCCGCCCAGGCGCTGCTCGACCTGAGCCGACCCGACATCGATTTCATCGCACTCGCCACAGGCTTGGGTGTTCCCGCCACCCGCGCCAGAGGTACGGCTGAGCTCGCCGAGCAGTTCTCCGCCGCGTCGGCCGAACCTGGCCCTCATCCGATCGAGGCAATGCTCCAGTTCACCTGACGCCGCCTCGGAAATCTGCCGACGCCGGGAACGGCCCGCGGACCTCGGCGCTCATGAATGGAGGACGGGCGGCCGCGCATGACTGAGGCCGGTCCGGACTGGCGCTTCTGCCTGGTCCCCCGTTCGGCGGTGACGGTGCGGGACACCTGGCACACGACCGGTATGCGGGGCACGAACAGCAACACGGTGATCGCCCAGGACGTGCTGGTGGCCGCCGACATGACGGTGGCGCCCTACGCGACGGCTCGCGTCGACCGCCAGCTCTACCGCGTTCCCCTGATCAACCAGATCACTTCGGGAGACGCGGCTGTGGTGCTGGGTCTGACCCGGGCGGCGATCGAGGAGACGGCGGAGCTGTCGCGCGTCAAGCTGGGCCGGACGGCCTGCCGCTCGCCCAACAGCCGCGGATCGTGGGGCAAGCGCGGTCAGAGGTTGCGGAGCATCTCCGTGCCCGAGGTGCGCGACCAGAGGCGCGCCCATGGCCCTTGGGCTTTGGGATCCCTCGACGACCAGTACGCGGACCCGAATGACGTGCGCGGCCCGGGCCGCGACCTGGTCGGCGTGCCGCGGGACGTGCTCCGCGTCCGAGACCAGGACGACCAGGGCCGTCAGCCGGGTCAGTTCAGGAGATGTGGCTCACCGTGTAGGCGGTGCCTACCCTGTCTTCCTGCCGTGAGTCCGCCTGGATCGCGAGGCTCGGCCCGGCGGTGGTGAAGTTGAACCTGTTCGTCATGGGCTGCGTGCAGTCGACGCGCTCGACTGCCTTGGCGGCGCCTGAGACGACCGTGAAGGTGACCGTGCCCTCCCCCGCGCACGCCACCTCCACCCGCAGGGCCGTGCCGGACTCGATGGTCTCGTCCACGTTCTCCCCGGGCACCGCGAGGGAACCAGCCGAGACCAAGCCCTCCTCATCCGACTCCAGACGATCCGGCACGTCGAGCAAGTCGCGAGCTTCCTCGTCCAACTGCTCCCTGACGGACGGGGAGGACGGCTTCACTGTGGGAGCCGCGGTGGAGCTCGCCGTGTTTCCGGACTGAGGGGCCCTGGACGCCGGAGGCGAATCAGAACAAGCGGATGCCATGCCGGTGATCAGCGCGACGGCAGCCAAAGCACTGCCCGTGCGGCGGATGAAGCGGTACAAGAGGTCCCCCGAGGTGCGACTGAGAAGCCAAGCAGGTGTGCAGAACGAGGTGATCATCCAGTGTGGACACCCGTGTCGCCTCTGCCATCTGGGCATCGGCACGAGATTGGTACACAGGTTCGGCGCGCTTCGGGGCGTCCGTCGTGTTCGAGGCGGAGGCCCGGCCGGGACGGGAAGGTCTCTCTCAACGGTGCTCTGATCGAACGTAGCTGGGCGCCGTCAGGGGGAGCTCCCGGGTTTCCGCCGTCATGCCGCCCGCCCGGGAGCTCCGCCCGCCTGTGCGGCGACCGCATACGGCTGGGCATGCCGGTGCTCCCGAAGTGTAGGTAGCACCAGGAGTGGTGACCCTGTCCACCTGGCTTCACCATCCACCCACTTCACGATGGCGTCGGGCAGTCAGCTGTGAGCTTCGGCAGCTCGGCGCGCTCCACAGGGACCGCACTCCGCCTTCACTCCTGTCAACTCGGAGTACCGTGAGCTGCCGTCCTCCGGCCGTTGCGGCCGAAGGGAACCTGCCGGATCGGCAGCCAGGCCCAGACGCGACGCGTGATGCGCGGTGTCAGTACGCCGACGGCACGGGCGATGACGAGCAGAGACGTCGTCAGCGCAGCGATGCTCTCGACGCTCATGAGCAGTTTGGCGCGGCTGGAGAGCGGCATGGTGTCGGTGGGGCTGAAGGCGGTGGAGTTCGTCACGGAGATGTACAGGTAGTCCACGAGGGTGGGCACCCGGTCCGAGGTGCCGCTCGCACCGTCGGCGACCTCCTGGACCGCGTCGTCGTTCTCGTCCTGGGAGAACCGGAAGTCCGCCAGGGGCAGTTCGTGCCGGGCGCCTGCGTCCGCGTGACGGGGCCACCACGGTCCAGTTCCCAGAAGGCCAGCCCGAACACGATGATGTTGGTCAGCCACACCTGCAGGGCCGCCGTGAGCAGCGCGGGCCCGTCCTTCACCCCGGCGTGGATCAGTTCGTGGACCAGGATGCCCAGCGCGGTCATGTTGCTCGCCGCGATCACCAGCACGAGGGTCAGGGAGAGCACACGGAACGTCCGGGTCTGGCGGGTCAGGCGTCGGAGGTTGATGACCACCAGGGGCACGAGAAGCAGCAGTTCCAGGGCGGGCAGGACGAACCGCGGTGCGACCAGCAACTACTGCGGAAGAGCCAGGTAGAGGACGATCGACACGAGGGTCGCCGCGACGGCGGGCAGCCGCGCCTCCCCTCGCCGCTCATGGCGCGGATGCCTGAACCTCGTCTCTGCCCGGCTCTTCGCCATGCGCTCCTCAAACCGACGTGACTGCAGTGTGATGGGTTCTCCTACCCCGATCCAGGCAACCGTGTCCGCCACAAGAGCGTCGGCGTTTGGGCGGTGCACCCCGATGCATCGTCCCGGCCTTCTCGACGGGGCTGCTCCGGTTGGCGCCCGGCGCCCGCTTCGACGAGCGGACCGGGAACTCCGACGGCACCGAGAAGCGACGGCCCGGATCGCCCAGTTCCGGCGCGAGGGTGTAGAGGCACTCGATCCAGCCCTGCTCGCGCTGCCCACCGGCCGGCCCGCCGGGGCGAGTTCCGTATCGGCTCGCCGATGCCGACTGCACGGCGGAGGAGGGGCGGGGAAGCCGGGGGCTCTGGGTGCGGCTGCCGGGAGGACGACGCGCAGACCCGGGCCACAGCACTTTTCCGCTTGTCGAACCCGGCCGACTCCGCTTCCCACCAGGCGCACGGCGGAGAGCGTCGGGCCTGTGCCCACGGTGTGCGCGAAGGAGGGGAGATGCGGGCGGTGATGACCCCAAGGCGTGGGTAGACGGGGAGTGAAGACCGGACGAGGGAGGAGCAATGGCGAACGACACCTCGCTGCGCGCGGTGGGATGGGCTCAGACTTTCCCGGTGTCGCATGGCGTGCGAGCCGGCCGTCAATGGACACGAGAGCGCCTTCAGTCCCTGAAATGGACCAGGGATGCGCCCGAGACGGTGGACGCGATCCTGCTCAGTGTTTCCGAACTCGTGACCAACGCGCACGTGCACGCACACAGCGACGCTCAACTTGTCCTGACGTGGGACAGCCACTGCCTGCATGTGAGTGTGCACGACTCCGACCCCCTTCCCCCGACCAAGAAGGCAGAAGACCTCACGACGCCCGGAGGGCGTGGGATGGTACTGGTCGACGCGCTCGCCGACGGCTGGACCACCCACCCACAGACGTCCGGCAAGACCGTCACCGCGTGCTTCGTACCTCCGGGCGCTCCGAAGCCTCGTCACGGCGGAGAGCTCAGCTGAGCCACGGCGGTCGAGCGGGTCACGTCGGTGAGCCCGGCTCGGTTCCGGGGCGGAAGCAGTCCTCCGCTGACGGACTTCGGGACGCGTCCGCCGACCCGAACAGGCGCCCCCCTTTGCTTCAGCGCCGACTGCGGCGCGGACCACCCGGCCGGCGTGCCGCGCGCGTGCTGCGGCGACCGCGTCCAGGGCCGCGAGTCGACGGCAGGAGTAACTGTCAAGAGTTGTGGATGGCGCGCTCCTGATCAGGTAGCTGGAGGTGTCAGCCGCGATGCCCCGGTGAAAACGGCCAGGGCCACGGTTGCTCCTGCTGCCGTCGTCAGTGCATCCGCTGCGATTCGGTCCCCATGCAGCCGTGCGAGGTCTGTCAGGACGAACACGACGGCCGAGCCCGCGAAGGCTGCCGCAGTGCCCGCGGCCCAGTGCCGGTGCCGGTCCCAGAACCAGCGCGCCAGGAGCATCACGACGGGAGCGGCAATGGGCGGCGTCGACCGATCGAGGAGGTTGCGAATGGCGTAGGCCACTGCGCATACCGCCCAGCACAGTGCGGTGACCCGTGCTGTTTCACGCCAGGGAACACCTCGCACGTCACCCATAGAGCCTCCGCCTATGTTCCGTGTTCCCACTCAGAGGTGGACCGACCTGGTCGCGTACGCCCGGGGTGCGTCGATCAGGATGTGGATCGTCACGTCGCGGCGCCGCGCCTCGGCCTCGATGAGGTCGAGCTGGTGGCGGACGCCGTCGGAGGACGAGCCAGGGCCGATGCCGGCCCGGGGCGCGGTCGCCTGCCTGGGTGAACGCCTCGGTGATCATGTCATCCGGGTCGTGGATCAGCGAGGCGGACCACCGGTTGCTCGCTTTCGGCCCCGGGCTCGCCTTGAAAAGCCCATGTCACACGTCTACAGAACGACTTTGCCGGGGACCTGGATGCCTCGGGGGCGTGACCGGACCTCTCCAAATACTCGTGATCACCAAGAGGTTGGTGGCGAGGTGCGAGTGACGACGCCGGGAAGTCGCCCGCTCTCGATCTCGTGCCGCGGTAGCGATAGTCCGAAGTGATCTCCAATGACCTTCAGCACTCGGCGCCTCTCGTCGCTGGTTGGCAACTCCCGGGAGGAAGAACAGGGGCTTATTGGCTGCCTTGCTCCAGCTCTGCCCCCGGTTATAGGGACAGTCGAACACGGCGCTGCTTTTCGACATGAGGCTGGTAGCCGAGGTCCTTGTGTGCGATCTGTGCCAGCTACGGCAGGTCACCACGGAGGAAGTGGCCCTGGCTGGGCTGGCCACGACCGCCCGGTACACGGCTGAGGACCTGCTCCAGGTCAGCAGCCTGAGCGGTGCACCAGTGACGGACGTCGCCTCGTACGCGATGCGGCACCTGCCCGCCGACAGCCTCTGATCCAGGCCCCCGGCCGCTGGCAGGGTGCTTTGGTCGGTGCGAGCCCGGCCACCCGCGCACGCCTCCGGCGACTCGGCGGCGCGCGGGGTCCCCAGGCAGGTGACCGTCCTCGGACGGTGAACCGGCGCCGGAATCACGGGCCGGGCCGTCAGACCGCCGGTGGGTGGGGCGTCGCACGCAGCCGGTGCTCCCGCGCGGCCGCCTCGACCATCCGGGGAAGAACCTGTCCGAAGGCCTCCAGAGTAGGTATTTCCCGAGTCGCCACGCCCGCGAACAGCCGTCTCTGCCGCAAGGTGACGGGCATGGTCCGCTCAAGCAATCCGGTCAGTTCCGCCTCGGACGCCCGGCTCTGGGCGTCGTCCCGGTTCCAGGGGCCGACCACCGTCGTCCAGGGCGGGCTCTCCCTGTCGAAGGCGGCGAGCCTGCGCCGACGATCCTCGTCCTGAAGAGCCCACCGGTCGATGAGCAGAATCTCCGGGCCGTCAGGGAATCGCCTCCTCCCCTCAGGTCCGGAGTCCAGGTCGAAGGAGGCAGTGACGGCTTGGTATCCGAGTGAGCGCACCAGCTCCTCGGCGACGTGCGCCAGTGGTCGCGCGGAGGCCGGGTGGTAGGGATTCCAGTCCTCCGCACTGGCTCCATAACTGTCCGGGACGCGCCCCCGGGGCAGATCGTGAAGAGCGGGTGCGACCACGGTGATCTTGACGACCCTGCCGTCCTCCGACTCGGTCCGCGATCCGAAGGCACTGGGAAGGAGGCGGAGGTCCGGCACCACCCTGCTGGGTTCCAAGCCCCCGGTCTCGGCGACGGTCACAATGCGTTTGGCCAGCTCGTACACCGCACGTTCGTACTCCTGGGCCAAGAGCCTGAGCTTGATCAGTCCGTACAGTCCGTCAGTGGCGTAGCGTTCTCCGAAATCTCGATGGCGGAACTGCAACCGTGACACCGAGCGAGGAAGTTGGCCGAGTGGCGTCGGCACCCAGAGCGCTGGAACGATGGCCTCCACGGACTGATTGGACTGTGCACGGTGATGGATGGTCCGCTGCTCGAATGCGTGCCACTCCTTGCCGCACATCTCGCTGGTGAAGTAGCGCGGTGAGATCAGCGGGACGAAAACCCGGCAGTCGGCCAGCATCTCGCTCAGCCGGTCCGGCCAGTTCTCGCCTGGCTGGCTCTGCCGGTCCATGAAGCCGGGTGACGTACCGACGGGCAAGTCGGTCATGGCCATCACGTGGCCGCACAGATCTTGGAAGAGTCGCTCGACCCACATGTCCTGGTCCGTCCCAGCGCCATTCTCCGGGGTTCGCGCGTAGCTCAGGAAGAAGTAGAGAGACACCCCGCGACGGGTTTTTCCGCTGCGCAGACCCGGGACACCAGCGCCGGAGCGGTCGGCGGACTCGCCTGCCCCGGGGTCGGGATCGGTGCCGGGCTCCGACGGTGTCAGCGCGGCACCCGCAGCCGGCAGGGCGGCGCCGGCCACCCTGCCGACAGGTTCCGGAGCGCCGATGGGGCCGTCTTGGGACATCTGCTCACGGTCGGCCGGAATCCCCTCGCGGACGATGCCGGCCTCTTCGTAGCGACCCGCCCGGTGGTAGAAGGCGGCGAGGTCCGCCCGCGCGGTGATGGTGTCGGGGTGCTGGTCGCCGAGAACTCTCTGCCGGCCGGCCAGCACCCGTACCTCCATGGCGATGGCCTCGTCGACCCGGCCCGCCTCGTAGTAGGACGTGGCGAGATCGGCGCGCGCGCTGAGCGTATCGGGATGCTGATCGCCGAGAGCCGCCTCGAAGTCGGCCAGCACCCTCTCCCGGATGACAGCGGCCTCTTCCACCCGGCCCGCCTCGTAGTAGGACGTGGCGAGACTGGCTCGCGCCGAGGCGGTATCGGGGTGACGCTCCCCGAGGAGCCGCACGTGGTCGGCGGCGAGCGACTCCAAGAGCCGGATCTTGACCAGCCAGTCCTGCGGCGGCGCGTCCGACACCTCCCGGAGGCGCTCTCGCAGGGCGGCGGCGCCAGAGGCCGGCTCGGGTGGTGAGGGGGTTCCCGCCGGATCGAGCACCGGAGCACTGTCGGAAATGTGCGCGGCACGGCCTGGGGCGGTGGCCGGGCCGAGGGTGACGCCCAGCTGCCGGAGTACGGAATCGGCCGCCTCCGCGAAGGGGACCAATGCCGACGGCAAAGGCGTTCCCGCGGCGGTCTGCACGACGGCGGCGAAGCCGTCCGGGGTCCAAGGGCGGCTCGCGATGTGTCGGGTAAGGGCCTGGTGGGTACGCCACGCGGTCTGTCGGGTCAGCTTCTGGCGGAGATGGTCCAGGGCTTCGGGGCGGAAGGTGTACAGATCGTCCGCTTCCGGGTTCCGCTGGACGGTGCAGAGGTCCGCGGTGATGAGCTCGGCGAAGTCGTCCAAGCGAGCCTCGGGAACGGCCTGTTCACGCAGCGCGTGGAGAATCGGGAGCGTGAAGGTGTCGAGCGCGGCGGCATGGATGGCAAGTCGGGTCGCCGGCGTCCGGGCGGTCCGGAGAAAAGCCGCGGCCTTCGCACCCGCGTCGGGAGTGGGGATGGCGGCCTCGCGGGCCGGGGTACGGCGAGGGCGTTGGGGCGGGCGCCCGGTGTCCGGGAGCAGGACGGCCGTGCAGCCTTCCGGATCGCCGCGCATGAGCGTACGGGCCCACCGCCGGAGATCCTCCGGGTCGGTTCCGAGAACCGGGACGGCACGCCAGGCTCGGATGCTGGTCTCCCGGCGCAGGCGACGAGGCTGCGCCGGTTCGTAGCGCCAGCTCCCGCTGGGAGCCACCGGCGTCGGCGCAGTCGTGACGGTGAGCGGCAGGTCCATGGCCGTCCGGTGCCAGAGACGGGACGGCAGCGGATTGAAGAGAGCGATGCTCGTCGTCCCGCTCCAGAGGTAGATCTGTTTCCACACCGTCCTGTCGCGCCACCCCGGTGCCGCGCAGTCGCTGAGGACGACCATGAGCCGTCGTCCCGGCTGGCCTCCACGGCGTCCGGCCTGACCTGCCGGGACCAGCGCGCCGCGTTGGTCCCGGAGGACCGGGTCGGTGCCGTTCCAGGTCAGGTGCCAGGTGTTCAGCGTGCGGAGCGCGCCGAGCGAGCGCAGGATCCTGTTCAGTCCGTCCGCCGCGGGGTTCCAGACGCCCATGCTGCTGCTGCGGTCCAGAACGACGGTGACGTCCAACCATCGTTCCGGCATCGGCACGAGGTGGGGGACGAGCAGACCGGTGCGCGCGTAGTCCTCGACCGTCGCGTCGACGTTCAGTTCTGTCCGGTGCCCGTGCAGCCAGCGCCGTCGCAGCGGACGCAGGGCCCTGCCGATGGAGAGGGCCTGGGGAAGCGCCGCGGCCTGTCCCAGTGTCACGCGTACCCCGGGATGGGTCTCCCCGGTGGCCGGGCCGTAGGCGGAGACACTGTGTCCGCCTGTTGCCGGCCGGCTGCGCGATGGGTCCGCTTTCGGTGAGAGATCCGGCTGCCCGGTTCCGGGAAGCGCGTTCTGCGGGTCGGTGTCCTGCGCCGGGTACTCGGATGCCGCGGTGTCTCCCGTGAAACCCGCCGCGGCGAGCAGCACGGCGTCCGCCAGTTCCTCCGCCGTCATCCCGAGCCGGGCCGCCAGCGTGCCGAGCAGGCCGAACAGCTCCGGTGGCTCAGTCACGGCCCAGTCCCTGGAGCAGCAGCTCGGTCAGGTCCCTTCTCTGCTGCTCGGGCATGGGCTGCCCGATGAGGTGGACGGCGTTGAGGAGCTGGTCGACGGCCAGGTGCTCGCCGCCCGCGAGCCGCTCGGCGAAACCGGCGATCAGCTCCTGGACGCCCGTCGTCAACTGTGCCCCTTCTCCCTCGGGACCGCTCAGGTGGGCGGCGACGATCCCGGTGAGGCTCTCCTGCGTCATCACGGGCATCGAGTAGCGGATGCAGCGGCGGCGGAAGGGCGGGGGGAAGTCCCGTTCGCCGTTGCTGGTCATGACGATCAGAGGGAAGAGCGTGCAGGGGACGACTCCGTCCACGACGTCCACGGTCGTGGTGTCGTCGTACAGCCGCACCGGCACCCGCTTGCGGTGGTGGCGGGACAGTTCCGGAATCTCGAACCTTCCGCGCTCCAGGATGTCCAGGAGATCACTGGGCAGGTCGAGGTCGCTCTTGTCGATCTCGTCGATCAGGAGGGCGCGCGGCCGGCCGACCGCGGCGAACGCGGTGCCGAGAGGACCGAGCCTCAGGAACGGTGCGATGTCGTCACCGCTCTGTCGTCGCGCTCGTCGCACCGGCCGGGAGCGCGCTGGGGCCGCCGCGTTGCGCAAGTTCTGCGCGTGGATGCGGCCCAGCGCGTCATAGCGGTACAGCGCCTCGGTCAGTGTGCTGCGCGAGGTGATGTGCCAGTGCAGTTCGCGCCCGAGGCCCACCTCGTGGGCCACGTGCTTGATCAGTGTGGACTTGCCGGATCCGGCCGGCCCGGTGAGCAGAAGCGGGCGGTGCAACAGGAGCGCCGCGTTGATGGCGTCGACGAGTCCGGGATCGGGCCGGTACGGGACACCTTCCGGGGCGCCCTGCCCAGGTATGCGCCACGGAGGAGGCGGTGGGAGATCGGGTTCGCGCGCGACGCCGTCGCCCCGGTAGTAAGGACTCCAGGTCATGAGGTCTCCTCTTCGGGGCTGCTCAGGGGTGTCTCGAACAGGCGGCAGAATGCGAGCCATTGGCGGTCGTGCCAGACCCTTCGCACCTGGCGCAGACCTTCCGGCCCCCGGTCGGCGGGTTCGCTCGCCCGGCTCGTGTGCCAGTCCTGTTCGCTCTGGATCTTGTTCCACATGCCGTCGACGGTGGCTCGGAACCGCCCGGGTGCGACAGCGGTGCTCCCGGGCCAGATCAGGATGGGGGTGTACGCGGCGAGGGCGGTCAGTGTCGCGTCGCATCCGTCGGGGCGTTGTTCCAGGGCCCAGGGACGGCCCGGCTCCGAAGCCAGCCGGTCCGCGAGATCGTCCAGGTCCGCCATGTCGGCGAGGCTCAGCCAGGAGAGCTCCGTACGGCCCGCCTCGATCGCGTCGAGCACTTCCTCGGCGAGGTTGTTCAGCTCGAAGGCGTCCCACTCCGCCCACTCGTCCCGCACGATCGAGCTGTTCCACCGCAGGGTGACCCGGTGCGCGATGCCCAGCTTCTGCAACCCGGTCCTGGCTTCCTCCGGGTGCCACTGCGCCAGTGCCCGGCCACAGGCGGCGATGTCGATGTGCTGGAGGCGCTCGCCCGCGGGCAGGCGGCTGCGAGACCATCTGATCGCCGTCTTGATGACCGTGGTCAGTCCGGCTTCGCCGCGGGAGGGCGCCTCGAATTCGTTCGATCCCAGCGTCTCGCCGCCCTGGAGCAACCAGGCGTGCAGACGTCTCGGCCACTCCGGACCGCCTTCACCGCTGCTGCGGTGTCTGCCGGGGAGGGAGGGGATACCCAGCACCAGTCGGGTCCGGGCGGACTGGTCGGCTTGCTGGAACTCCTTGTGGGCGTCCTTGTAGGACACGACGTCGCTGTGGCCGGCGATCCACTCGGTGAGTTCCACCGGGGGCACGACGTCCGCCTCGACCACCAGCGCGGCGATCAGCCTCCCGAGGGAGGAGTGCCGGTGTGCGGACTGCGCGTAGGGGCTGCCTTCCAGAACCGCGTGTTCGACCAGGTCGCGCAGGCTGGGCTCGCTCACCAGGTCTGCGGGGAACCCAGCCCTCCTGGCCGCGGTGCGCAGCACGTTCGTGCGCATGGCGTCCGGAAGGTGCTTTTTCAGGATGCCGACGGCCTTCCCGCATTCCCGCAGACCGGCCTCGATCTCCTCGACCCACGCCTTCTGGGCCGGGGTTCGGTCGGCCCCTGCGGAGGAGACGAGAGCGGTCAAGGAGGCGTGGCTCCACCGGATGGGCCTGCCCGCCCATCCCTCCGTGGCCTCGTTCAGCAATTGGGCGGCCACCGGTCCGATCCCGGAGCCGGCCCCGTACGAAGCGCTTCTGTTGCGGGACAGCCACAGCGGGCTCTCGGCGAAGTCGTGCTGATCGAACACCGAGCGGCCAATGGTCTGGCCGACGTCGCGTCTCAGCACCTCCGCGCGGACTCTGCTCATCAGGTCGTCGTCGACCAGCAGATACGGACCACGGTCGTCCAGCCCGCGCCGGAGCACGTCGGTCAGCGCCAGGGAGAGATTCATGCCGTAGGCGTCCTGGCCGGCGGCTGCGGCCATGACGACGGCGAGCCGCACCCGCCCGTCCCTGACTCCGCCGGCCAGGACGTCGGGGGAAGGAGGGGCGGCGCCGGCGTGACAGGTGTCGATGAGGGCGATCACCCCATCCGCGTCGTTGGCCGCTTCGCCGAGGAGTCCCGGCACGTCCACGGCTGATCCCGAGGAGGTCTGCGTGGATTCCCGGACCATGAAGCGCAGCCCGGGGGAGACGAACCCGTGACCGAGCAGTGCCACGATCAGCACCCCGCCGTCCTGCCGCGCACGGGCGGCGGCGGCGTGGACGGCCCGCCTGACGACCTCGGCCGACGGAGGGTCGAGCAGGAGCGAGCCGTCGGCCGGCTCGGCCCCGCCCAGGTCGGGGTCGGTCAGGACGGCATGCAGGTCTCTGGCGGCCGGCTCCAGCTTCTCGAGGAAGGGCATGGTCGAGCATTGGGAGGCAACCACGATCGCGTGACGGGCCATCGGGGGCCTGTCAGAGGTTCTTCAGAGTCTCGGCGACGGGCCCCGCGACCTTTTTCTGCGCGAGGTACTTCGTCGCCGTGTGGGTCCAGAGCCCGCTCGAGTCGACGGGCGCGGTCTCCGGTGCCACGCCCGAAGCGTTGGCTTCCATCCAGCGCTCCAGGCGTGGGCGTGCCACGACGATGTCGTCCCGGTCCCAGAAGTTGAGCCAGCGCTCCACGCCGGGCGGAGTCCGCGGCGGACGAGGCGTCAGCCGCTGAAGCACCAACGCGCCCATGGCCAGAGGTGAGCCCAAGGTGACCCACAGCGCCACGGGGCCGGTGTACTGGTGCAAGGCCTCGTACGCGACGACCGTCCCGAGGGAGTGCGAGATCACGACTAGCGGCCGGGACGGGTCGAGACCGGCGAGGACGCGTTCACGGATGCGCACGTCGAGAGCGATCCCGTCACCGTCCGGCTCCTTCCGTCCCAGGTACCGGCCAACCTGAGAGAGGACCGGCAGCAGCTGGGCTCCGCTGGTCCACTGCGACGCCTGCCGCAGGCCGGGAAGCTGGAGGAGGGTCGTCAACGCGTTGCCCGCGCGCCGAACCACCGCGAGCGTCCCCTGAGCCTGCACCGTGCCCGGATCGGCGGCCGCCCGGATCTTCGCGCGGGCGCTCGCCACGATCTCTGCGGACCGGGGGTCATGGGCCGACTCGGCCTGGAGCGCCAGCTCCTGCGTCATCTGGTCCAGGAAGTCCAGCAGCAGGGGCAGGTCCTCCTCGGAGATCCCGTCGGCGCCCCCTTGGGCGCCCTTCCGGTGGAAGAGGTCGCTGTAGTTGGCGAAGCGGGTCTCCGCGACCCAGGACCGGGTGAGCCCCGACACCAGGTCCGCGTGGCCCGCCGCCCTGACCCCGTTCGCGAGGGTCGTGGACCACTCCCGTAACTCCACGTCCGAGATCCGCACCGGGCCGATGCCGTGTATGAAGAGCAACTGCGGTTTTCCGGCCAAGGTCCCGCCCCCGATGATCAGCCGCATTTCCGAGGGCACACATTCTACGGAGCCGACACCGCACCCGAACTGCCGATTTCGTCAACTTGGCCTGAAGGTGGGTCTGTTGCTCACGGACGGATGGCACCGCGCCCACCTCGCAGCCGGGCGATCAGGAACCCAGGACGACGCACCCTCACTCATCGCGGGCTCCTCCACGCGATCCAGATAGAGGTACGAATGACCGCAGGCGGCCACTCGTGGAACGTCCTCCCCGTCGATGCGGAGGTGAGTCGTCCGTTCGTGGTGTGAGGACGCGTGAGTCAATCCGCAAGAGACGCTTCAGACCGTTTGCCGCCAGCCGCCGCCCGCAACGCCCCAGCCGGTGACCTCGGGCCTGACCGGAGGAAGTGCCCAGGGCTCAAGGGTTCCTTCGCAGAGTTCTGCCAGGAACTGGACCATTCCGCTCTCGTAGTGCCACCAGGGGCCGTTGCGGGAGCAGATGGTGACCGGCCAATGCCCGGGATCGTCCCCGAGCACACTCCAGAAGAACCGGTCGCCCTCCTTCGACTCTCCCCAGGACATCAGGCTCGTCGAGGCGAGCTCCACGGGTCGCAGCTCGGCGGGGTAATCGGAGTCCCAGCCCTTGTTTTCCACGTCCGCCGCCTTGGCCCAATCGCCTTCCTCTCCGGGCCAAGGAGTGAAGACGCCCAGGAAGTCGTCCAGCTCGAAGGCCGGATACCACTCGGCGAGCGCCTTGAAGTCGGGCGGCAGAGCCGTTCCGAGGCTCTCCTCGATCGCCCGCCAGTCGAATACGGCCGGTTCCTGCCGACGGAGTTCCACCAGCCCGGGCACGGCGCGTTCCAGCACGGCGATCGCCTCGGCTGGGGCGAGGATCTGGCGCACCGGCTTCTGGGTTCCTAGGAGCTCTTCCACGGACGCAGCCTGCCAGACGGCTCCGACGATCCCGTCGGCCCGGGTGATCCGCTGGTCCGAGCCAAGTGGCAGCGGTAGGACGCCCCGTACCACCGGGCTCCACTTCGCGGCCATCTTGATCTGCTCAGCGGGATGACCCGAAGGAGACGGCCTGGCCGGACGGCCCGCTGAGGCAGTCACGGGCGCACCCAACAGCTGGTTCCATCTGGTCGGATCGGTGCAGTAGTGCCCCCGGAGATAGGGACAGTCGTGAGAGATGAGAGGGTCGGGCGGGTGAGCGAGACACCAACGAACACCCTGCAATACCGCTTCGACGGTCCGGAAGACGCCCCGGTCCTGGTGATCGGACCCTCCCTGGGCACCACCTGGCACATGTTGTAAAGGCCGTCCAGCGGGGTCCAGTTGGTGCAGTGGAGTCCCGTAGTTCCAGGTCAGGGCCTTGTGGTCCAAGGGTGTCCGCCTGGTCTGTGAGAGCTGAGTGAGAGCCGAGCTGTGAGAGGCGAAGCCTCCCTCGTCCGGCGCTGACCGGGGTGCCGCGCGCAGTGGGGCTTGTTGCGGGCCCGCTCATGTTGGGTTCGGCGAGCGGGCTGGGCTTGTGGGTGGGTAGCACTCCCAGCGCCACGACGGTGCCGTCGCCGTTGAATGAGACCGGTCTGTTTCCCCAGCTTTTCTTTTTGGCGTTGCGCTGCACCGGGCGTTTCGGAGAATTTCAGGTCCAGCAGAGTTCTTCGAGTTCCAACCGGATTTATGTATGGGCTCGTTGACTCACGGCGGATGCATCTGGCAGCTTTTATCTCCGAATCTGGACACAGAGCATAGCCATGCGGAAGCAGGCCGAGGTTGGAGAGCCCGCACGGCGGTGCCGACTGCTTCACTCGCACACGACGATTTAGGTCAGCGCCCGTCTTTGGCCCTTCGAAGCTCTGCGGCGGCCTGTTTCAACTGCATAATGAGTCCTTCTGCATTCATGAGCTGACTCGCTCCGTCCTGCAACGTCCGTGCGGCGTCGGCCGTCCCGCGCAAGCTGTTTGCCGCCGAGTGGAGCATGGACGCGCTGTCCTGCAGATGCCCCAGATCACGGGCGACCCTCGACAGCAGGGGAGCGGTGTCTTGTAGATGTCCCAGGCCATCGGAAGCGGACCGCAGCCATGACACCGTATCGGGATCGATTCCGAACCCGTGAATCCGCGGGTCGCGAAGCTCCTCCACCAGGATCTGCAGCGTCGCGGCAGCCTCAGGGGCGATCCGCGCGAGCTCCTCCAACGCCTCGCGTGTCTCGTCCTGGAACGAGGCAAACGATTCCGCCACAAGAACCCGCAGCCGTTCTTCTGTCAGCCCCCGCAGCTCCAGCAGCGGAGCCATCCCCTCGCTCTCCCGCTGCTGTTTCCATGTTTCCAGCAGTTCCACCGCGTACTGCTCGCTGCCGTGGCCATCCACCCGGACGTGATGGACTTTGCAGAGCAGCAGGAGGTTCGAGAATGCGTTCTTCTCGTCCAGCGAGAACTCTGGATCGAACCGCTTGCCGCCCGAGCTGACCGCCCGGATATGCGCGATCTCCAGGTTGAGGATGTGCTCCCCGTCGACGAACCTGGTGACTGGCTCTTCGCATCCTGGCCAGTAGCAAAAGCCACGGCACAGCGACATCAACGCGGCATGCGTCCCCGATGTGTACTTTCGGGCCTCGCCCATGAAGTTCCTCTCAGCGGCCGCGGGGCCGTTTCCCCGCGCATGGTCATACCCGAACCAGCCTTCCGTGGCCAGTTCCTGTGAGTTGTAGGCGACGAGCCGTTGTCGGCCCTGATCACCCCTGCTCGCGTTAGCGCACGTCTCGGGTTTGCCAGTTAGGCGGGAGTTTAGGCAGACCGATGAGTGCATCAATGTCGAGGTGCTCCAGGAGCAGGGCCTTGAGATGACGTCCGTCGATGAGCTCGACCCGGTTGCGTGGAGCGAAGTCCCAGCTGGCTTTGCCGAACCACGCGGTGGTGACCACGATGCCTTTCGATGCGCCCTTGTCGTTCACAACTCCCGCTACCGAACGTACTGTTTCGGCGGATACGACGTTCTTGGTGCGTTTGGCTTGGATGATGCACAGTCCACCGATGAGCGGCTCCTCGTTGACTGCGACCGCGTCGATGCCGTCGTCCCGCGACGCCTGCGTCACCCAAGACTTCAGTCCGATCTTCTCGAACAGCCGCCGGATCAGGTGCTCGAAGTCAATCGGGTCCATCGCGACAAGGTCAGGTCGGCTGTCGAGGCCAGCGACAACGTCCCGCTCCGGGGCGATCTTGTAGCGGGACAGGTCGAAGGTGACAACGGGCCGTACCGGCTCAAGGTCATACGGGTGCTGGGAGACGATCGCGTTGAGATGATGAAGGCTAGCGACCGGATCGAGTTCCGACTCGTCCAGGACCAACTCAGCGAAGCTCTCCCGGCTGACCCGCACGCTGACCAGGCACGGCTCGATTGCCTTCCCGGTGGCCCGGTCCTTAGCACGTACCTTCCCGTTGAACGCGACTTGGTCCACCAGCGCCGGCGGAGCCACGGCGAAGGCCTCATCAATGGCCCGCAGCGCGAGCCGCGCCACCAGATCCCGATACAGACTCCGGCACTCGGCCTCCTTCCGCGGTTGGGGGACCACTGATGGGGGAGCGGACGCCCTGAACCGGTACTGCGTGACGGAAGGAACCACAGCCTGGCCCGGCAGGTCAGCCTCCACCACCAGCTCCCGCGATTCCGGGGCGAACGCCACCCGCCTTGCCCCGCCGAGCCCCTTCGCGTAGTCGACGGAGCCGAGCGCCTCCTCCACGCCGGCCGCGAACCCCTCAAGTTCACCCTGGCCGAAGGCTCGCTCCGCCGCTAACCGCAGCTGGTGCAGTCCACCAGGCCGCGAACGCAGAACCGAGGTGAGAACTCTCAGCCGCTCCTCCACCTCGGCTGTCCGTTCAGTAGCTTCCTGCCGCATCCTCTCGACGGCCTCCTGCTTCGCACGCCGATCGGCTGCAGCCTTCTCACGTACTTCGGCAAGCCGCTTCTGCTCCAACTCCTTAGCCCGCGCCGCATCCCGTTTCTCCAGATCCCGCACGATCTGCTCAGCTCTGCGCGAATCCGCACTCTGCTGCGCCTGCTTCTCCTTCTGGGCACGGGACCACGACTGCGCCGCCTCCCGCTCTCTTCGGGCGTCCTCCTTGGCCCTCGCAGCCGCGTCACGCTCTGCTGCCCGAGCCTGACGCGCCGCCTCCGCCTCAGCCCGCTTCGCTGCTGCAGCCTTGGCCTTCTGGCGCTGCTGGTACACCTGCAATACTTGCGCCGCCAACGACTTCCTGCGCGCCATCTACCGGCCCCCACTCCGTGTCAAAGCACAAGAACTGCCCACATACGAAGCCCTGCAATCCACCTATCGGTTCTATGGCCTGTCTCACTCGCAGCAATGGCTGCCATACCGGGTGGGGCGGGCGTTGTTCGTGGTCGGCGGTGGGCCAGGGACGGGACCACGATCTTGACGAGGTGGTTTCCCAGGCAGCTGGCTCTCCGCAGCGAAACGGTCGAAAAACCAGCCTCAGGAGGTGTGCATGCCAGATCCTTCTGCGGGCGACGAAACCATTTCGAACCAGACGACCTTGCCCGAGGACAGCCGTGTCGCTCCCCACCGGCGAGCCAGCCGGTTTACCAGTAACAGGCCAAATCCGGATCCTTCCTCGTCGATCTCTCGGGGATAGCGCTGTCTGGGCAACTGCGGTGAGTCGTCGCCGACCTCGCAGCGCAGGACGTGGGTCCGCAGCAGCCGCAGCGTCACCGGCCGCTCGGCGTACCGGACGGCGTTGGTGACCACCTCGCTGACCAGCAGCTCCACCTCGTACGAGATGTCGGCGTCCACGTCCCAGCGCTCCAGCGCACCCCGGGCCAGCTTGCGGGCCCGGCCGGGCGCCGAGTCCTGCGGGTCCAGGGACCAGTACGCGACATCGTTCGGCGCGATGCCGTCGAAGCGGGCCGCCAGCAGTGCGATGTCGTCGTCCCGGTCGCCGGGCCCGAGCATGTCGAGCACGTCGTCGCAGAGCGCCTCCAGCGGCGGCGAGTGGTCCGGACCGGTGAGCCGTCCGGTTGTGGCGAGCCGCTCCCGCAGCTGCTCGATGCCGGTCCACACGTCCCGCACCCGCGACTCCACCAGGCCGTCCGTGTACAGCAGCAGCGTGCCCCCGGCGGGCGCCTCCAGCTCCACCGCCTCGAAGTCGACCCCGCCCACCCCGATCGGGGCGTTGGGCGGCACGTCGAGCACCTCCGCACGGCCGCCGAGGTGCAGCAGCACGGGCGGCGGATGGCCGGCGCTGGCGACGGTGATGCGGTGCGCTACCGGGTCGTACACCGCGTAAAGGCAGGTCGCCATGCGGTTCTCGCCGAGCCGTTGCGCCTGCTCGTCGAGATGGTGCAGGACCTCCTGGGGCGGCAGGTCGAGGCCGGCGAGCGTCTGCGCGGTGGTGCGCAGTTGCCCCATGATCGCGGTGGAGGTCATCGAGTGGCCCATGACGTCGCCGACGACGAGCGCGACCCGGCTGCCGGGCAGCGGGATCGCGTCGTACCAGTCGCCGCCGATTCGGGCGGTCTCGCCTGCGGGGAGGTAGCGGGAGGCGAGCCGCACCCCGGTGGGCTGCGGAAGGGAGTCCGGCAGCATGGTGCGCTGGAGCTCGTCCGCGATGTACGCCTCGCGGCCGTAGAGGACGGCCTTGTCGATGCCGAGCGCGGTGTGAGTGGCGAGCTGCGCCGCTGCCAGCAGGTCGTTCGCCTCGAACGGGTTGCGGCCGGTGGTGCGCAGGAAGACAGCCGAGCCGATGACCCGCCGCCGGCCGCGCAGCGGGGCGAGGATAGCGCGGTGGCCGGTGGGCGCGGGGCGGCCGGTGCCCAGCAGTTCGAGCAGGGCCGCCCGGGCCGTCGCGTTGTCGCCGAAGACCGGGCGCACGCCGCGCAGCACCTCGCCGAGCGCGCCGCCGGTACGGACCTCGCAGAGTTCTGCGATGGGCGGTGGATCGGTCTCTAAAGCAATCACGGGCAATCGGGCTCCCACAGGGTTATGCGGGGACGGGTCCTCGTCGGCCAGCCGGAGCCGGTCGCTGCGGCGCAGCCGCAGCACGAACGGCTCGACCGGCCGCTCGTCGCCCACCGGCAGCGGATCGCGCAGGTAGATGAGGATCTCGTCGCAGAAGGTCGGCACGCTGGCCCGGCAGAGGCCGAGCACGATCTCGTCCAGATCAATACCGCGGGAGATGCGCCGCGTCGCCGCCCCGACAAACCGATGGAGGTCAGAGTTCCTTCGGATGGCCACCTCGGTTCCCACAGGTACGTCGCTCCTGCTGGGAGGGTTGTCCGTCGTTGTTCCGGACAACCCTCCGCCAGAAGCTGCCCACCTCTCGGCTTCAGACCAGCCAGAAGTTGTGTTCTCTTGCCTCAGCTCTTGGCCCTCAAGCGAGCCACGCCACCCCAGTTCGTCCGCGACCTCCTCCACGGCCTCGCGCTCCCGATCGAGTACGAAACGAGCGGTCTGGAGCGCCTCGTCTACTCGGTCGAGGGTGCTGTCTTCGTCAGACGGGCCATCGATCTTGGGTAGTTGCATACTGGTGGACGACTCGGACGAAGGGCTTGGACTGCCCGTGGTCCGCAGTTCCTGGATCTCAGCCTCCAAAACAAGGATCCGACGTGCCGCCAGGTCTGCGATAGCCTGCGCGCTTGCTCGCTCGGCCTCTGCTCGAGCGAGATGAAGCTGCAGCTCTTCTCTCTGCGTCGTGGCGCGGTCCAGTTGGTTAAGCAGGATTCCTGAGCTTTCGCTGACGAGTCGGTCTGGGGCTGAGGTCAGAGCGTCCAGACGACGGGAGAGACTTGAGATCTGGGCCTGTGCCTGCCCCAGAAGGTTGAAGAGGACGGTGGCAACCTGCAAAGACTGGTTACGGGCACGTTCACTGGTTTCGTAGGCCTTGCGTACCTGGTTCAGTTCCTCCAGGGCGTTGAGTGCTCGTTCCTGCGCCTGGAACACCTCGTGGACGGACACAACCGGTTCGCCATCGGGGGCGATCAGGGTGGGTCTCGTCTGAGCCACCTCCCACAGAGTCCGGGCAGGTTCCAGGCGGCGGGATGTCATTGATTGGGTTTCGTGGTGAAAACACATGTCCACCACCGCCTCGACCAAGTCCCATGTCAGCCCGTCGCCGGCGAGCTTGTCCCGCAGCTTCCTCAGTGGCGGAATCACCCCGTCGCGGAAGTGGTCTGAGACGAGCCGGACGTGTAACTCCGGCACGCTCAGACCTGCTTCGTCCAGCCACGATCGGATAATGCCGACAAGATCATTTATCTCGGTGCAGGAGCCCTTGGCTGCGGCCCACGGACGACCTGGCCGCTTCGCACCAGTCACGCTTGACCCTCCCCAGGGGATGTTGCGAACAACCCGGCGTTGTCAGCAGAACAACATCCAACCCACCTCTGTCCAGCTGCCGCAGGTGGAACATCAAATTACGCAACGTCAGGACACGTCCCAGACAGACAAACGTCCGGAAACAGCACCCACGAAGCCCCCGCACCTCTGGACCTCGTGGCTCTCGCTTGGCGCCGAACAGAAACGGAGCTCTCCATGCCCAGGAGTAACGACCTCAGCACCACGCCCGCCCTCCGCCGACGAGTTCGTGAGGCAGGACGCTGGCTTGCTCGCCGACGTCACGCTCTGCTTTCTAGCGCTCTGCGCGGTGCTTCCTACGCCACTGGAGCTGGACTCGTCGGCCTCGGCTTCTGGTGGGTCCAGCAGTACTTGTAAAGCGAACGCCGGGTGCAGGGATGAACGTCCGGGCGAAGATGCTCGGTTACCACCAGACAACACGCAAATGCCTGATTTGGGTGCGCCGTCGACGTCACCTGGGAACGGGCTCGGGCCGCCGCCCTGGCCACCGCAGACGCCGAGGACGATCTTCGGAGAGGACAAGCGCGAGGCCGACCGGCCTACGGGGTGGGATGGTCGTCGAGCCAAGTGGTGGGGATGAGCTTTTCGCCGTTGCGCCAGTTGTAGCGAACGGAGGCCTGGTACCAGTCGTAGGGCAGGTCTGCGTGGTCGCTCACGATCATCTGGAATTTTGGGGAAAGTTCCCGGACGACCTGGTGCATCAGTTCGAAAAGGCGCGTAACGGTCACTCGATCCTCGTCCAGGGCGAGGTCTTCCAGTCGCCCGTGCTGTTTGGCCATGTCGGAGGGGTAGTAGGGCTGAGTCGGCTGGTCGAGCATCAGGAAGCGGGGCACGGGGCGCCTGTTGTCGACGAAGTACTGGTGGAGCGCGAGGTGGGCGGCCACGTGGTAGCCGACGTGGTTCTTGCCGCTGCCGATGCGGAGCAGTTCGGTGATGCCCTGGAGAGTGTCGGCGACGACGGTGAGCCTCTTGACGTCCAGGCGGACCAAACGGTCCCCGTGTTCGAGTCTCAGTGTTCGAGCGTGGCTGGTCATCTTGCCGCTCAGGTAGCTGAGACTGTGGGTGAGCTTGTCGCCGATCGCCTCGGTGTCGAGCTGCTCTTCGAGGCCCTGGACGAGCCGCTGGGAGACGGCGACGTCCGACTCCAGGCGCTGGAGGCGTCCACCGTCAGAGACGGTGGCGATCTGCCCCAGGTAGGCGCTGATCCTGCCGCGGGTGTAGGCCTGTGCTTCGGCTTGGCCGAGGAGTCCGGCGTGCTGGTTGCGCTGTTCGGCGATGATGCTGAGGGCGCCTTCGATGCCGCGGAGCTGCTCGCGCAGGCGCGTCGCCGCCTGTTCGATCTCGCGCAGGGCCTGCTCGCGGCGGGGCTGGACGGTGCGGACGCTTTCGAGCTGCCCTCGGAGGTCCGCGAGGGTGGTGTGCATTTCGGCGACGGTGGGATCGGGCTCGGCGAGCTCGTTTCCGCACAGAGGGCAGCTGTGTTCGCCGGGGAAGCTGTCGGGTACGAGGTTGAGCGCCGACAGACGTGACATGCCGCGGGCAACGGCACCGGTGTAGCCGGCAGCCTGTGTCTCCAGATCGCTCAGGAGTTGGCGTTCCTCCGCGAGGGAGCGCAGCTGTCGCCGGAGAGCCGCTGACTGCTCGTTGAGCAGGAGCTCCTGTCGCCGCTGTTCCTCGTCCGCGTTTTCCGTCGTGGGCCGGAAGGAAGCAGCCCGCTGCAGCGCCTCGATGACGGCGGCTCTGTCGGCTCCGCAGGGTGGTCGTGCGCTCCGCGGGCTGCGGGTCGTCGGTAGCGTTTGTCGAAGGCTCCGGCTGCGCCCCGCCATGCGCCGACCCTCACGAAGTACGGCTTTGCCTGGTTAAGGTGCCCGGCGTGGTTGCCGCCGGGTGGGCCCGTCACGGATCCGCTGCGGTGGCCGTCGGGGGCATCCGGGGCGATCTCTGGCATCCATGGCTCTCCTGGTGATCCGTCATGTCCGGTTCGCTGTATGCCTGCGGTCAGTTCTCCGCGGAGGACTAGGTGGTGTCCGGCGGATCATGTGACCTTCCGATCGGTCGCTCGTTGGTCGGGTATGGGTCGGGGGGATCTCACGAATCACGAGTGGTCACTTCTGGAGCCGCATCTCCCGCCGCGGGGTCGTCGCGGTGGCCGGTGGAGTAATCACCGCTTGGTGGTGAGCGGGATTCTGTTCCGGGTCCGGACCGGGGTGCCGTGGCGTGATCTGCCAAAACGCTACGGGTCCTGGAAGACCGTCTATGAGCGGCATCGCCGCTGGTCGGCGGACGGGACCTGGGACCGGATCCTGCAGGCGGTCCAGGCTGACGCCGATCTCGCCGGCCGCGTCGACTGGTCGATGGTCGGGGTTGACTCGACGTCCTGCCGTGCCCACCAGCACGCGGCAGGCGCCCGCAAGGCCAGCCCGCGGGTCCCGAAAAAAGGATTACGCCCCGGCACCACCGACCCGATGAAGGACTCGGACGGTCCCGGGGCGGACTGACCTGCAAGATCCACCTTGCCGGTGAGGGCGGCTGTCGCCCTTTAACCTTTCTGGTTACGCCGGGCCAGTGGGGCGACGCACCACAGATGATCGAGGTCTTGGACCGGATCCGCGTGCCCCGCCCGCTGGGCGGGCGACCCCGGACCCGGCCCGGTCACGTCAGCGGCGACAAGGCCTACAGTTCTCGCCGCAACCGGCGCTACCTGCGACGACGTCAGATCAAGCACACGATCCCGGAGCCGAGGGATCAGCGGGCCAACCGCCGGCGCAGAGGCAGCGCGGGCGGCCGGCCTGCCGGGTTCGATCAGGAGCATTACCGGCGTCGCAACGAAGTCGAGCGGACCATCAACCGGCTCAAGAACTCTCGGGCGGTCGCCACCCGTTACGACAAGCGGGCCTACGTCTTTTACGGCACGGTCACCGCAGCGGCGATTCGCCTGTGGCTCCGACCATGATCTGCCGGACAGTGCCTCATCAATACCCGGCGCTCGGTGTCGCGGCCAATGCGTCCACCTCGACCCGGAAGTCCGGGTGAACCAGCCCAGCAACCCTCACCAAGGAGCACGCGGGCGGGTTCTCTGCGTCCTGAAGCTCGTCGCGCACTTTGCGGAACGCGCCCAAATCGTTCAGATCGGTCAGGTAAACCGTCAGTTTAACTATGTGTTCCAGGCCAGAGCCCGCTGCCTTCAAGGCAGTAGTCAGATTCGCGTAAACCTGCCGGACCTGCGCCTCTGCGTCCCCTTTACCAACCAGGTTCCCGTCGCCGTCCACAGGAACCTGACCCGAGACGGCAACCATCGCTCCGGTGAACGCGACCGCGTGACTGTATCCGTTGACAGGTGGTGAACCCTTGGGACGTATGAAGTGCTCCATGGCGCGATCATGCCACGCCCGGTAGCCGGCATCTGTAGAGCACTACCCATGATCCGCCGGACAGTGCCTAACCGTCCGGACCGGGGGCAAGGGGAAGGCGGACGGGGTAGCGCGCGAGGAAGGCAGATCCATGACAGTTTCGCCAGTGAGCACCACCACGCCGTCCGACATGATGACCGAGCCTGAGGCTACGAGCGGGGCGCGGACTTACGCCGGGGCGCAGGACCTTCCGTGGGTCGAAGATGCCGGGAAGGTTGCGCCGAAGGACGCGAGGGCCCTGTCGAAGCTGTTCTTCGACCGTCTCCAGACCCTGGAGGAGGGGACCCGCGAGTACCAGTACGCGCGCAACACGCTGATCGAGATGAACCTGTCGCTGGTCCGTTTCGCGGCGCAGCGGTACCGCAACCGCGGGGACGGTGACCTGCAGGACATCATCCAGGTCGGCACGATCGGCCTGATCAAGGCGATCGACCGCTTCGACCTCTCCCGCGAGGTCGAGTTCACCACCTTCGCCATCCCCTACATCGTCGGGGAGATCAAGCGGTTCTTCCGCGACACCACCTGGGCCGTCCACGTCCCGCGCCGGCTCCAGGAACTGCGCGTCGAGCTCGCGAAGGCCAAGGAACACCTCGCCACCGCACTCGACCGCGACCCCACTGTCAAGGAACTCGCCGCGCACCTCAAGCTCGAAGAGGACGAGGTGATCGAAGGCCTGGTCGCCGCCAGCGGCTACACCGCTGGCTCCCTCGAACTGCCCGCCGACGACGGGGACAGCGGCAAGGGACAGCGCAGCTACGCCGACGTGATCGGTGAGCACGATCCCGGGATGGAGATGGTCGAGAACCTGCACGCTCTCGCTCCTCTCCTGACGCAGCTCGACGACCGCGAGCGCCTCATCGTCCAGATGCGCTTCGGCGCGGAAATGACGCAGGCGCAGATCGGCGCCGAACTCGGCGTTTCCCAGATGCAGGTCTCCCGCCTGCTCAGCCGTATCGTCGCCAAGCTCCGCACCGGCATGAGCATTGACGCCTGAGCACCGCCGCCCCACACCGCGACGACCGTCACCAGAGGGATTCGCCGTCGGCACCGCTCCGTCACAGCAGCTCAAGAGCGCGCCGCCGTGCCCGTCCTGAACCGCACGGCCGCCGATGACGGCCCAGTAGCGAGGACGTGGCCGGCGGGGCGCGGCCGTACGTGGCGTGGGCGCCGCTGTCTCCAGGTGACGCCCACGACGGCGGGGTTGTCCGTCGGTCAGGGCGCCCACGGGCCGAGCATGCTCTTCATCGCGTCGGTCATCGCGAACTGCAGCAGCGGACCGTAGGTGATCCGGCCGACACCGAGGCGCCGGAAACGCTCGAGATCGTGCTTGACGGGATGAGCCGTGGAATTCACCGGGACGGCGACAGCGCTGGTCACCGCGGCGAGCAGATCGTCGTCGTCCTGAATGCGTACTGGGTAGACGCTGTCGGCGCCGGCCTGCTCCAGGGCACGCAGTCGCTCGATGGCCTCATCGAGGACGTCGGCGGGGTTGGCCGCGTGCAGGAAGAGGTCCGTGCGCCCGTTGATCCAGACCGGGATGCCGGCGTGGTCGGCCGCTGCGCGCAGGCCGCCGATGTAGCGCGCGTGCTCCTGCGTGCTGCGTACGCGGCCCCTCTCGGAGTGGACGGTGTCCTCGACGTTCAGGCCGACTCCGCCGGCTTCGATGAGACCGGCGACGAGGTCTGCGGGGTCTTGCCCGTAGCCTGCTTCCAGATCGACGGAGACGGGCACGTCGACCGCCGCGATGATCGGTCGGACCGCGGCGAGTACTTCCTCGAAGGTCTGGCCTTCCTGGTCGTCGGCGCCCTGGGAGTCCGCGAGGGGGTGACTGCCGATGGTCAGCGCGGGAAAACCGGCGGCGACGGCTGTACGCGCGGACCAGACGTCCCACACGGTGGGCAGCACGAGCGGTTTGCGCTCCGCGTGCAGCTGCTGGAGGCGTTGAGCGCGTTCGATTGCGGTGCGAAGGTTCATGATCGGCACGCTACCGCCGGGCCGTGTTCGGCTGCGGTACGGCGGGCGGTTCTGCGTGACCGGCGTTCGGCGCGCATGGTGGACGGAGGTATCCGTTTGCGCGCCCGCGGGCTGCACCGGCCGGTGGGTGCCCCTGCCGGAAGGCGGTGAGCTGCGTGAAAGCGCTGGTCTACCAGGGTCCCAGGGATGTTGCAGTGGTCGACGTCCCTGATGCCAAAATCGAACGTCCTACCGACGTGGTCGTCAAGATCACCTCCACCAACATCTGCGGGTCCGACCTTCACATGTACGAGGGGCGCACCACGATGGAGACCGGCCGGACGCTCGGCCACGAGAACCTCGGCGAGGTCGTCGAGATCGGCGGCGGCGTGGACCGGGTGAAAGTCGGCGACCGGGTCTGCCTCCCGTTCAACGTCGGCTGCGGATTCTGCGCGAACTGCGAGCGAGGCTTCACCGGCTTCTGCCTCTCCGTCGATTCCGACACACCCGGAGGGGCCTACGGCTTCGCCGCCATGGGCACCTACGCCGGCGGCCAGGCCGAGTATCTGCGGGTGCCCTGGGCCGACTTCAACTGCCTCGTCCTGCCGGAGGACGCGGGGGAGAAGGAGAACGACTACGTCATGCTCGCGGACATCTTCCCCACGGGCTACCACGCCACCGAACTCGCCGGCGTCTCGCCGGGCGAGTCCGTGGTCGTTTACGGCGGCGGGCCGGTGGGGCTGATGGCCGCGTACTCCGCCCGCTTGCGCGGGGCGAGCCAGATTCTGCTCGTCGACCGCCAGAGCGACCGGCTGCGGCTGGCCGAGCAGGCCGGCGCCACTGCCGTCGACGACTCCCGCGGCGACCATGTCGAGCAGGTCCTCGACCTCACCGACGGCGGCGCCGACAAGGGCTGTGAATGCGTCGGCTACCAAGCCCACGACCCGCAGGGCGAAGAACACCCCGAAGTCACCATGAACGACCTTGTCGCCTCGGTGAAAGCGACTGGCGCCATCGGCGTCGTCGGCGTCTTCCTTCCCCAGGATGACGGCGCCCCGACCGACCTGACCCGTCAGGGGAAACTCCCCTTCGAATTCGGGCAGTTCTGGTTCAAGGGGCAACGGATCGGCACCGGCCAGGCCAACGTGAAGGCATACAACCGCCACCTCGGAAACCTCATCCACCACGACCGGGCCAAGCCGTCCTTCCTCGTCTCGCACGAACTGCCCCTGGCCGAAGCAGCCGACGCCTACCGCCACTTCGACGACCGCGATCCCGGATGGACCAAGGTCATCCTCAAGCCCTGACACCGACCCGCGCGCCGCCCGCTCGTAGAGGCGCCTTACGGCAGGCCGACGAGCATGGGGGCGAAGGGCCCATCGGGGCTCCAGTACGGGAAGCCGCCCCCGGGTGGGGCCCCGCCGCTCCTTTGCGTTCAACTGCCCCGGCGCCGCGGGGAGGTGTCCGCCCGGCCGGCGGTCCTCGGTTTCGCCGTCGCCGCCCGCGCGTCCGCAGGGAGGATCGGTGTGATCGCCGTTTTCTGGCACCCTGCTGGGGGACGAGCGCTGAGGTGATGCCAGATTGGGCGTGATCGCTCCCTGCTCGTGGAAGGGGCAGCGGCCGGCTGGTCAGGGGCGGTCGCCGGTGCCGCTGCTGGTGGGGGCGGAGGTGTGCTGGTGTCCTCCGGGGCGGGGTGCTCGCTGGGTGTCGCGGATACTGTCGCGGGCGGCTGCGGCGACCGCTTCCGGGGTGATGCCGAATTCGGTGTAGAGACGCTGGTAGTCGGCGGAGGCGCCGTAGTGCTCCAGGCTGACGATGCGCCCCGCGTCGCCGACCAGGTCGCGCCATCCCTGCCCGACGGCGGCTTCGACGCTGACCCGGGCCCGGACGTTCGTGGGCAGTACCTGGTCCTGGTACTCCTGAGGCTGGGCGACGAACCACTCCCTGCACGGCATGGACACCACCCGCACCGCGAGACCGTCCGCGGCGAGCAGGTCGCGGGCGTCCAAGGCGATGTGGACCTCGGAGCCGGTTGCGATCAGGATGACATCCGGTGTCGCGTCGCCCGCCGCATCGGCCAGGACGTATCCGCCGCGGCCCGCTCCGCCCGCAGGGGCGTACCGGCCGCCGTCGCGGTCCAGGACTGGCAGGTTCTGCCGGGACAGGATCAGCCCGGCGGGGCGGTCACCGTGCTCCAGGATGGTGCGCCAGCAGGCGGTGGTCTCGTTGGCGTCGGCGGGACGGACGACATCGAGGCCGGGGATGGCCCGTAGCGCCGCCAGGTGCTCGACGGGCTGGTGGGTGGGGCCGTCCTCGCCCAGGCCGATGGAGTCGTGGGTCCAGATGTAGGTGGCGGGCAGTTTCATCAGCGCGGCCAGACGGACAGCGGGGCGCATGTAGTCGGAGAATGTCAGGAACGTGCCGCCGTAGGGCCGGGTGAGGCTCTGCAGGGCGATGCCGTTGAGGATCGAGCCCATGGCGTGCTCGCGAATCCCGAAGTGCAGGGTCCGGCCGTACGGGCCGCCCTTCCAGTTCGCGGTCTGCCGGTCGACCGGTACGAAGGACGGCTCGCCGTCCATGGTGGTGTTGTTGCTGCCGGCCAGGTCGGCCGAGCCGCCCCACAGCTCCGGCAGCACCGGTGCCAGCGCGCTGAGGACCGCGCCCGATGCGGCACGGGTGGCCATACCCTTCTCACTGTCCGCCGGGAAGGACGGCAGCACGTCGCTCCACCCGCCGGGCAGTTCCTGCCTTTGCAGACGGTCCAGCAGTTCGGCCCGGTCCGGGTGGCTTTCCTGCCAGGCGGCGAACGTCTCGTTCCACCGCGCGTGCGCTTCGCGACCGCGGTCGGCGGCTTCCCGGGTACGGGCCAGCACCGCGTTCTCGACGGTGAAGTGCGCATCAGGGTCGAAGCCCAGCACCCGCTTGGTGGCGGCGACTTCGTCCTCGCCCAGAGCGGCTCCGTGTGCCTTCCCGGAGTTCTGCTTGTTCGGGGCAGGCCAGCCGATCAGCGTGCGCAGCATGATCAGGGAAGGGCGGCCGGTCTCCTCCCGCGCCGCGCGAGTCGCCGCCAGGAGCGCGTCGACGTCCTCGACGTAGCTACCGCTGTGTGTCCAGTCGACGGTCTGCACATGCCAGCCGTACGCGGCGAAACGTGCGGGGACGTCCTCGCTGAAGGAGACGTCGGTGTCGTCCTCGATCGAGATGTGGTTGGAGTCGTAGAACACCGTCAGGTCACCGAGTTCCTGATGCCCGGCCAGGGACGCGGCCTCGGAGGCGACGCCCTCCATCAGATCACCATCGGAGGCGATCACATAGACGTGGTGGTCGAAGGGGCTGGTGCCCGGCGCCGCGTCAGGGTCGAGGATGCCGCGTTCGCGGCGGGCGGCCATGGCCATGCCGACCGCACTGGCCAGGCCCTGCCCCAGAGGGCCGGTGGTGATTTCCACTCCGCGGGTGTGCCGGTACTCCGGGTGCCCCGGCGTCGCCGAACCCCAGGTCCGGTACGCCTCCAGATCCGACAGCTCCAGTCCGTAGCCGGCCAGGTAGAGCTGAATGTACAGCGTCAGACTGGAATGGCCACAGGACAGCACGAACCGGTCCCGGCCCAGCCACTGGTCATCGGCCGGATCGTGCCGCATGACGTTCTGGAACAGCAGGTACGCCAACGGGGCCAGGCTCATCGCCGTTCCCGGGTGACCGTTGCCCACCCGCTGCACCGCGTCGGCCGCCAACAGACGCACGGTGTCCACCGCGCGCACATCCACCTCGTCCCAGCCCACGCTCTGCGCGACCGGTGATTCCACGGACCTGTCGCCCCACGCCGTCTTGGACTGCTCGTTCGTCATGCGTTCGCTCCTTCGTCGAGCAGGGCGGCTGTGGTGCCACCCTGCGTTTCACGCTGACTGCGGCAAGGGGCCGACTGCGGGCTCCGGCTGCGGCGGTTCACCGAGTTTCGGCACGTCGCGAATCCAGCGTTCGTGCGGCAGTCGCGGCACGCAATTTCTCCAGTGCGGCGCTCTGCGCCTCGGCGCGTTCCAACAGCGTGTCCAGCCTCCCTGCGGAAAGCCGCTGGTCGGACTCCGCCAACGCGCGCAAGGTGCGCCAGCAGGCTGCCTTGCCCAGGACGCCCAGCAGCATCGACTCCGCTTCCAGGACGTCGCTCAGCGGGGAGCGGGAGAGCAGATGCGCGTTGGGCTTGAGGCGGCCCGCCTTTTCCGCGACCCATCCCAGGGCCGCCTTGGAACTGCTGACGGAGATGCCCAGCTCGTTCATGATCTTGCCCAGATCGTCCCGGTCCTCTTCGATCTGCCGGGTCAGGTCGGCCAGCACCGCCGCCCCCCGCCCGTCCGAGCGCGCCTTCGCGGCACGCCGGAACAGCTCCACGCCGCCCGTCGCCCCGGCGTAGTGGTCGTTGAGGTAGACCCCCAACAGGTCGGTGCTTTCGGACGCGTCAGGAGCAGACATGCGCGGACCTCCAGTAGCCAGGGCGTCCCGCCGCCCGCCGGAGGGCAGCCCCACCTGGGGGCGGACGGAACCGTAGCAGTACCCGCCTCCCCGCTTTCCCCTCCCTCATACGCATCGGAGCGCCGCCATCCCCCGGATGACCGAGTGGACGTGTGGGCGAGCGAAGTCGGCCGACAGCTCCCGAACTCGGGCCGGCCCGGGCAGAGCACGAATAGGCCGAACGAGGGCGCTGCTCCGGGCGGTGCACCGGGCGGACCCGGGTGCCCGCATCCGTCTGCCCCGATTTGAGGGGGCGGCTCAGGGCGTGACGCCAGCGTCGCGCGCCGCCACAGGAAGCGCCCCCCCTGGGACGCGGCTGGTGAACCGGCCCCGTATCGCGGGCTCGCTGTGCCGAACCCATTCCAGTAAGTTGCGGCGGCTGGGAGGCGCGTCCAGTCCTTTCGGACGGAACGTGGAGCTCGTGCGGAGGGTGTCGGTCCAGTCAGCGTGTGATCGGAAGGTTGCTAAGGATCATGATCTGCGTGGTCGGCGTACCGGATTAATGGGGTCTCGGCTGGTGAAGAGGCTGCAGGCCGACGGACACGAGGTCACGGCCCAGGACCGATCCCCCGGTTGCGACCTGCTCACCGGGATGGTGTGCCCGTGGCGGTGGAGTCGGCAGCCGTGGTGGTCAATGCCACAGGCCCTCCGGCCTTCGACGCCAGCTCCAGCTCGTTCTTCCGCGCTACCACGGACAACCTGCCGGCCGCTGCAGGGGGCGTCGAGTATGCCGTCGTTCTGTCGATCGTCGGCATCGACCGTGTCGCCGACGTGCCGTAGTACCAGGCCAAGGTGGTCCAGGAAGAACGGTTCAAGGCAGGCACGGTCCCCTTCCCCGTCGTCCGGCCACGCAGTTCGTGGAACTCGTTGACAACATCATGTCTTGGACGACGGACGACAACATCGTGCGCCTTCCGAGCACGCGGCTCCAGCCGATCGCGGCCGACGACGCCCTCGCCGATGCCGCCACGGGCAAGCTGCTGGGCGGCACCTTGAATGTGTCCGGCCGCGGCGGCTTCCCGCTGGGCGAACTCGGGCGCCTAACCCTGCGGGCCCCAGCCCGATGACGGCCGTGTCGTGGTCACCGACGAATCCGCCGGGCTCTGCGCCGCTGTACGGAGAGACGCGGTCACCGCTCCCGACGGCTCGCGCCTGGGGCCACCCCCTACCAGAACTGGCTCGCGCGAGCCCGCGGGGGGACAGCGATAGCGCTTTGCGCCGCCGAGCCCGGGGCGCTGGCGGGATCGGGCTCCCGCAGGGACATCAGTCGGCCGTGGTCTGCGCGGTGATCATTTGGGTGACCCCCTGGAGGCCGCCCTCGCCGAGGGCGTGCCGTTGCCGGTCAGCGGGCGTGCCCTGCTGGAGGAGTCGGTGCACCAGCGCGGTGAGTTGGCGGGTGTCGCCGGTGGTGTCGAGTGAGGGGGAGATGTGTTCCATGAGGCGTGCAATGGCATCTCCGGCGCTGACGCGCTCCCCGGTACCCAGGATCAGATGCCCGCTGAGGCCGTGGCGTGCCGCCTGCCACGTCGCGGCGCGCTGGACCTCGGGGAGAAGGTGCGGCTCGGGCATGCCCGCTTCGGCCTCCTGGAGGGCGGTGGTGACCAGGGCGCGGACGATGCCGGCGCACATGGTCGCCTCGTCCGCCCGCAGCTGGACATCGAAGCACCGTACCTCGACGGTCGGGTAGCGCCTTGAGAGCCGTGCGTGCCAGTAGATCTGGCCGGTGTCACGGATGATGCCACTGTGCTTCAGGGTCTCGACACGCCTGGCTTCGTCCGCGGCGTCGATGAACGTCGGAGGCGGACCGCTGACGGGCCAGCGGTCGAACATCACCGTCCGCCAGCTGGCGAACCCCGTGTCCCGACCGTCCCACAATGGTGAGTTCGCGGACATGGCGATCAGGACGGGGAGCCAGCTCCGCAGACGGTTGAGGACGCTCACGCCGGCCTCCCGGCTGGGCACGGAGGCGTGTACGTGCATGCCGTTGATCAACTGCTCAGCCACCAGCTGGGGCGCCTGCGCCCACAGGGCACGGTAGCGGGCTCTTTCGGTCACCGGGGTCGAGGCGAACCCGTTGGCGGGCGGAGTACCGCAGGCCGCGAGCCGGCACCCGTTGGCCTCCGCGGCCGCACCGACGGCCAAGCGCAATCGCAGCAGGTGGCCCCCGACTTCCTCCAGTCGCTCACACACGGGAGTGGCGACCTCCACTTGAGCCGCGAGCAGTTCGGGCTGCACCTCGTCCTCGCCGAGCATCGGCTCCAGCCCGGCCGTGGCCCGCACCTGCTCACTCAGCGGCGCCGGCAACCCGGTTACCGCGTCGAGCAAGACGTACTCCTCTTCGACTCCCAGCGTGACCAGATCCATGCGACCAGTGTCAATGCCGCCCCGTGATATCGGACCGCGCCACGACGCGAGAGCCGGGAGCGCGGCGGCGAAGGCCACCTTCCAGCGACTGCACCGTTCGGCCCGAGGCACGAGTGCCGCGACAGGTCAGGTTCCAGCCCTCGCCCTCGAGGTCGACCTCAGTACCGCCGCTTGGTGGTGCTGTTCCTGGGCAAAAGCTCACCGCGGACACCGTCACGAGCATGATGATCATGCTGGTGGCCATGGCCGCCCTCGCCGAGTCTCGACTACAGGCCAAGCCCAAGATGCAGTGGAGCGGGCCGTGGTGGTCAGGAGACGCCGTCGTCCTTCCTGGCGACATCCAAGCAAGCCCCAGCAGCCGCTGCCGGGACCTCGACGGCCGGCAACGACCTGTCCCGCAGCGGCACCGGCACCTCCGTCGCGACCCGTGACGCGACCTCCTGCGACGCAGCGGTCCGCCCAGTGCGATCGCGACGCCTTCGCCGGGGCAGGAGGATGCAGTCATGGTCGGCAACGTAGATCTCACCCCGCCTCTGCGCTGCGGCGCCCCACCCCGAGCCGCCCGGCCTCCCGGACGCGGCGCCCACCGCAGCGCGCCCGGCCCGCGCCGCAAAGAGTTCGACCAGCTCGCCGCGGTGAGAGCACCGACCGACGCCACTGACACGTCCGTGATGGACGGGGAGCGGACCGCGGCCGAGATGGCCGTAGAGCTGCTCGTCGGCGAGCTGGCCAGCGGTTGTCCTCGCCCGGCAAGGATGAGCGATCCTCTGCCCCACCTGCCCGCCCACCACGGCGCCTTTCCAGCTAGACATGGCGGCTGATGACCGACCGCAACACCCCGCCGCGACCGGAACCCCTCGTACGGACAACGACACCCATAGTCCCAACTTCGACGACAGGAGCAGCCTGTGAGCGCCCATTCCATCCGGCCATTGGCCCTGGTCACCGGTGCCTCCAACGGCATCGGCTACGAGATCGCCCACCTGTGCGCGGTCAACGGGTTCGACCTCGTCGCCACGGGCCGCAGCGAGAAGATCGACGAGGCGGCTGAACAGTTCACCCGGGACGGCGCCCACGTCACCCCCGTACCGGCCGACCTCGCCGAGGCGAGTGGGGTCGAGACGGTGTGGCGGGCCGTGGAGAGGACCGGCCGCCCCCTGGCCGCAGCAGTACTCAACGCCGGACGCAGTATCGGAGGCGCGTTCCTCGACACCGATCTGGACGACGAACTCTCCCTGATCTCCCTGAACGTCACCTCCGTGGTACACCTCGCCAAGCACGTGGCCCGGCAGATGGCCGCCAACGGTGACGGGAAGATCCTCATCACCTCGTCCCTGTCCGCGACACTGCCCACGCCGTACGAGACCGTGTACGGGCCCTCCCGCGCCTTTACCCGCATGTTCGCCCTCGGACTGCGCGAAGAATTCAAAGAACACGATCTCACCGTCACCTGCCTCATGCCCGGCGCCACCGACAGCGACTTCCACGCCCGCGCCGGCATGAACAACACCGCCTTCGGCACCGGCGCGAAGAAGAACAGCCGCAAGCAGGTGGCCCGCCAGGGCTTCATCGCCATGATGGAATGCCGCGCCGAGATCGTCGGCGGCGACACCGCCACCAAACGCACCGCCATCGAACACCGCTTCCTGCCCGAGACCTACAAGGCCGCCCGCCACGCCACCCAGGCAAAACCCCGCCCCCAGCAATGAGCACTACCGGCCCCCCATCACCCGCTGCGGGCCCGACCTGTCGGGCCGACGTCGGGAGTCCCGAAGTGCTGGGTTCCGCGTGGTCAGTGCAGGACGCTGACGGCGCGTGCGATGACGAGCAGTGACGTGGTGAGTGCCGCGATGCTCTCGACGCTCATCAGCAGTTTGGCGCGGCTGGAGAGCGGCATGGTGTCGGTGGGACTGAAGGCGGTGGAGTTGGTCACGGAGATGTAGAGGTAGTCCACGAGAGTGGGTACCCAGTCCGAGGTGCCGCTCGCGCCATCGGCGACCTCCTGGATCGCGTCGTCGTTCTCGTCCTGGGAGAACCGGAAGTCCGCCAGGGGCAGTTCGTCCCGGGGCGCCTGGGTCCGGGTGACGGGGCCACCGCGGTCCAGTTCCCAGAAGGCCAGCCCGAACACGATGATGTTCGTCAGCCACACCTGCAGGGCCGCTGTGAGCAGCGCGGGCCCGTCCTTCACTCCGGCGTGGATCAGTTCGTGGACGAGGATGCCGAGGGCGATCATGTTGCTCGCCGCGATCATGAGTACGAGGGTCAGGGACAGCACGCGGAACGTCCGGGTCTGGCGGGTCAGACGCCGGGGGTTGATCGCCACCAGGGGAACGAGAAGCAACAGTTCCAGACCGGGCAGTACGAACCGGGGGGCGACCAGCAACTGCTGCGGGAGAGCCAAGTAGAGGACGATCGCCGCCAGGGTCGCCATGACCGCAGGCAGCCGCGCTTCACCCCGCCGCTCATGACGCGGATGCCTGAACCTTGTCTCTGCCCGGCTCCTCGCCATGCGCTCCTCCATCCGCCGGGACTGCTCTGTGATCGGTTCTCCTACCCCGATCCAGGCAACCGCGCCCGCTGCGAGAGTGCTGGCACTCTGCGCCGTCCCAGCCTTCTCGACGAGGCTGCTCCAGTTGGCGCCCCGCGTCCACTTCGACGAGCGGACCCGAGCTGTGCGTCCACAAGAGCATGGTGGAGATCACGGTCTGGGACACCCCCCACTCTGCCCACCTCCCCGGCCTTCGGGCCTCGGCGAAATCGGTCACCCGAGGTCGGCATGGTGGACATCGTCAACGCCCTTGCCGGCAACTTCGCTTGCCGCCCCGAAGCCGGCGGCAAGCGGGTCAGTGCCCATGTCAGCCTCACCCATACCGCCGCCGAGCCGGCGGACTGAAGCTGAGGCCTACTCCGGCCTTGGAGGCACGGCGCCATACGGTCGCCGAGGGCGACGCGCCGACACCGCGTGACGCCGAGGACGCGGTAGAGCGCCCTGCTGCCCTGACAACGGCGAGTCGACGAGTCGGTGAAGGACTTCGTGATGCGGGCGTCGGAGCGCATCGCGATCCGCCTGGTGAGAGGACCGCACCGCGCTAACTCTGAGCTGACGACGTCTCACCGCTATCTCTACGAGCCCACCGAAGTAGAGCAAACGGAGCATTGTCCGATCTGTTGGCTTATAGGTGTTTTGTTTTTACTTTCTCGGCTAAAGAAGCTCCTATGGCTGGGAAGCGTTCGTAGTGAGCGACGAGGAGAAAGCCGCAGCAAAAAACCGGCGGCGGGGCAGGCAGCGTCAACGCACCGCATCCGCCTACACCGTCGAACCAGGCAATGCCGCGGAAGAAGCATCACGCCCCACCACTGAGGCTCCTCACCGGCATTGCCCTGACCTCCGCGCGCGGGTCGTGGGACCCTTTCGGTTCGAGAAGGACTCCCGGCCCACGTGCCCGTGTTTTGTCCCTCCCGCACCGGAAAGCCGCACCCCATGGACCACTCCGAAGCACCCGTTCTTGACGCTTTGACCGCTTATCAGGCCCAGGACCAGCTGCCCTTCACACCTCCCGGCCACAAACAAGGCAGGGGAGCCGATCCGAGGGTCCGGGCGGTTCTGGGTGACTCTCTCTTCCGGGCGGACATGCTCGCGGTGTCCGGTCTGGACGACCGGACGATGTCGCACAAGGTCTTGGAGCGTGCCGAGGCGTTGATGGCGGACGCGGTGGGCGCCGAGCACACCTTCTTCTCGACGTGCGGCAGCTCTCTCGGCTAAGGCCGCGATGCTCGCCGTGGCGGGGCCGCACCAGAAGCTGCTGGTGGGCCGGGACGTCCACAAGTCGGTGATCTCGGGCCTGATCCTCGCGGGCATTCGTCCCGTCTGGGTCGATCCCCAGTGGGACACCGGCCTCTACCTCACCCACCCGCCCACGCCCGAAGCCTTCCGGGCCGCGTTCGAGGAACACCCCGACGCGCGCGGGGCCCTGGTCGCCAGCCCCACGCCCTACGGCACCTGCGCCGACATCGGAGCCATCGCCGGGCTCTGCCATCAGCGCGGAAGGCCGCTGATCGTGGACGAGGCGTGGGGAGCACATCTGCCCTTCCACCCCGACCTGCCCACCTGGGCGATGGACGCCGGCGCCGACGTCTGCGTGACGTCGGTCCACAAGATGGGCTCCGGGCTGGAACAGGGGTCGGTCTTCCACCTTCAGGGCTACCTCGTCACCAAGGACACCCTCGTCGCCCGCGCCGACCTGCTGGACACCACCAGCCCCTCCGTACTCGTCTACGCCGCCCTCGACGGATGGCGCCGCCAGATGGTGGAGCACGGCCGCGAACTCCTGGACGAGGCCCTCGCACGGGCCCACCGCGTGCGCGCGGCCATCGACGACGTCACGGGCCTGCACGTCAACGGACGCGACGACTTCTGTGGCCCCGAGCGAGCTGCCGACATGGACCCCCTGCAGATCTTCATCGACCTGAGCGCCCTTCCTATCGACGGTTACACCGCTGCCGACTGGCTGCGCCAGAACCACCGCATCAACCTGCATACCTCCGATCACCGCCGGATCAACGCCCAACTGACGCATGCCGATGACGACACCACGACGGCACGGCTCCTCGACGGTCGCGATCTCGTCGACCACGCGGACGAGTTGCCGGCCGCCCCTGACGTCCGTCTCCCGGGCCCGGGCGAACTCCGGCTCCGCCAGGCGACGCTTCCCCGCGACGCGTTCTTCGGGGAGGTCGAGCAGGTTCCCGCCGAACGGGCGGTCGGCCGGATCTGCGCCGAAATGCTCACGCCCTACCCGCCCGGGATCCCCGCAGTCCTCCCTGGCGAGGTACTCGACCAGGCCGTGGTCGACTACCTGCGCAGCGGGGCACGCGCAGGGATGCTGATCCCCGACGCGGCCGACGGCACGCTGGACACCATCCGCGTCTCCGTACACGACATCGATGCGGACTGAGACAGCCTCGCAGAAGCGTGCGACCCGGTTCGGGCCCGGAGTGCGGGGTCGGTGGGAAGCGCCGATCCTGGAGGTGGCGACGATGCGAACACGTGTCGCCTGTCGTGTCGCGGGAGAAGGGTTCGCTCACGTGGCCACGGTGAAGGGAGGAAGCTGCTCTCCCAAGGTGACGACGTCAGCTGGAAGAGTCACGGGCAGGACGTGGAAGGCTCGGTGAAGCGCGGGATCGACCAGCGCGCCGAGGCGGCTGGCGGCACCGTGGAGTCATCCGAGGGGCGACCACCTCAGCATGAGGTCCGCAGTGACGAGACGGGCAGGTCGAGGTGCACCGCCCGGAATCACTGCGCAAGTGAGGCAGCGGCGGCTAGTGAGCACCTGCGGTAACGAGGGTCGGCAGAGCGTGCTCGACCGCTTCGGTGATGCCGTCAACATGTGCGCCGACGAGTTCAAGAGATGGCTCGGGACGGATACGGCGCGGGAGGTGGGACAAAAGAGGAGCGGGGGAGGTGAGTCGGCTGGTCACCAATCCGGCCGGAGGATCGTCGCTCTGCTGCGCACGGCCGAGTCCGATCTCAGTGTTGACCTCGCACACATGCGCAGGGGAACGGGCTATGTGCACCAGCACCTCGCGCAGCGCCCCCGGGGGCGACATCAGCCGCCGATGAGCTGGGTCACGACCAGAGAAGTAGGACCGGAGCACGGCCGTGGCGACGGCGCGCCTTGCCGGGTGCTTTCCGACCTCCCGGAAACCGTCCGCCGAAGAGCAGAAGGAGCATCATGACGAGCGACGATCGACCGCAGGACCCCAACCGGCTCCATCCGCGTCCCGACTTTCCGCAGCAGGAGCAGCAACACCCGGGCTGGACAGGTCCCATGGATCCACCGCCGGACCATGGCGAGGACTCCTACCGGGGTTCCGGTCTCCTGACCGATCGCGCGGCCGTGGTCACGGGAGGCGATTCCGGCATCGGGCGCGCGGTCGCCCTGGCGTTCGCCAGGGAAGGCGCGGACGTCCTGCTGACGCACCTCGCCGAGGAAGAGGACGAGGCGCGCGAGACCGTCCGCCTGGTAGAGCAGGCGGGACGGGCGGCGATACCCGTGGTGTGCGACATCCGGGACGAGGAACAGTGCGATGCTCTCGTCGAGCGGGCCGTCTCGGCCTTCGGCCGCATCGACGTCCTGGTCAACAACGCGGCGTACCAGATGTCCCAGCCCGACGGGATCGCCGCGATCTCCACCGAGCAGTTCGACCGGGTCGTCCGCACCAATCTGTACGGGATGTTCTGGCTCTGCAAAGCCGCTCTGCCGCACATCCCGCCGGGCGGATCGATCATCAACACGACATCCGTGCAGGCGTACAAGCCCAGCCCGCACCTGCTCGACTACGCGATGACCAAAGGTGCGATCGTCACCTTCACCCAGGGGCTCGCCCAGATGGTCGCGGCCGACGGTGTCCGTGTCAACGCCGTGGCGCCCGGCCCCGTCTGGACCCCCCTCATCCCGGCGACCCTGCCCGACACCACGGAGTTCGGGAAGCAGGGCCCGTTCGGCAGGCCGGCACAGCCCGCCGAGATGGCGCCGGCGTACGTATTTCTCGCCTCTTCGAACGCCTCGTACATCACCGGCGAGATCCTGAACGCCACCGGCGGGACACCGCTCCCCTGAGGCGGTCCTCAGAACCGTGCCGCTCCGGCTGTCGTGATCGTCGCTCCCATGTTGCGTTCCATCATCAGGAGGGCGGCGGTCGCGAGGTCTTCGTGGATGTGGGCGACGGCGTCCTTCGGGATCGTTACCCGCAGGTGGCGGATGTGGGCGTCGAGGGCGGAGTACAGCACGCACTGTTCGGTGACCTGGCCCGTGAGGACGACGTGGTCCACCCCGAGCTGATTCAGCAGGTAGCTCAGGGGTGTCTCGTAGAAGATCGAGTGCCTCGCCTTCACCACGAAGAGGGAGTCTCCGTCCGGCCGCACGGGGCGGACAAGTTCCGATCGCGGCCCGGCCAGGGCTGTTTCGAGCAGCTCCCCGTGGTGGGAGCGCCACTGGCCGAAATTGTCGTTCACGAAGACGACCGGGACGCCCGCGGCGCGAGCACGCTCCAGCAGATGTACGACGTAGGGCACCGCTTCTCGTACGGACGGGATCAGGAGATCCGCGTCCGGGTGATCGTAGGTGTTGATCATGTCGATCACAATGAGAGCGCTCTTCCCCATAGCACCATGGTGACAGCGCACCGAGCGCGTGCAAGCGGCGCGTTCGGGAGGCTGACCGGCCTCTGCCCTCCCGCGCCCGGGGCGGAGGGCAGAGGAACGACCTCAGGGGATCAGGAGCGTTTTGATCATGCCGTCGGTCTTCTGCTGGAAGGTGGCGTACGCCTGCGGTCCCTGTTCCAGGGGCAGGTGGTGGGTGGCGAAGGTGTCGACTCCCAGGGGGTCCTCGTCGGTGAGGAGCGGGAGGATGTCGTCGACCCAGCGTTTGACGTTCGCCTGTCCCATGCGGAGCTGGATCTGCTTGTCGAACATGGTCATGAGGGGCAGCGGGTCGGCGGAGCCGGCGTAGACGCCGGCCAGGGAAACGGTGCCGCCGCGGCGTACCGCGTCGATCGCCGCGTAGAGCGCGGAGAGCCGATCGATGCCCGCCTTGTCCATGAGGCGTTCGCCGACGGCGTCGGGCATCAGCCCGACCGCCCACTGGGCGGCCTTGGCGACCGGGGCTCCGTGTGCTTCCATTCCGACGGCGTCGATGACGGAGTCGGTGCCGCGACCGTCGGTGAGTTCGCGGATTGCGTCGCCGAGGTCCTTTCCGTGGCGACGCAGGTCGAGGCACTTGGCACCGTAGGCGCTCGCCCGCTCCAGCCGGTCGGGGACGAGGTCCACGCCGATGACCAGGCCGGCCCCGCGGTGCTGGGCGATGCGGGCAGCCATCGCCCCGATCGGGCCGAGCCCGAGGACGGTGACCGTGCCGCCGGGTGGGATAGCCGCGTACTCGACGCCTTGCCAGGCGGTGGGCAGGACATCGGAGAGGCAGACGAACCGGTCGTCCGGCGGCCCCTGCGGGACCCGGATCGGCAGGAAGTTGCCGAAGGGGACGCGCAGCAACTCAGCCTGCCCGCCGGGGACCTGGCCGTAGAGCTTGGTTTATCCGAAGAGGGAGGCGCCCATGCCCCGGGAGCGCACCTGGGTGGTTTCGCACTGGGAGTGCAGGCCCCGCTCGCACATGTAGCAGTGACCACACGAAACGTTGAAGGGAATCACTACGCGGTCGCCGGGGGAGTGGGCGGTCACCTCCGGTCCCACTTCCTCCACGATGCCCATGGGCTCGTGGCCGAGGATGTCGCCGGGGTCGAGGTAGGGGCCGAGCACCTCGTAGAGGTGGAGGTCGGAGCCGCAGATTCCGGTCGAGGTGACCCGCACGACGATGTCGTCGGGCTGCTCGATCTTCGGATCGGGAACGGTCTCGACCCTGACGTCCCGCTTTCCCTGATAGATCAGTGCTCGCATCTCTGTCCGCCTTTCGCCTCACGTGCAGGTTTTCCGTGCGCTCCTCATGCTTCTTCTGGACCAGGAGCGTGCGCTGTTGTCGAGCCGGAGGATTCAGGAGTATTTCTGCGCGTCTTCCTGCGCGTCCTCGTTCGGGGTCAGCGCGTCAGCTGCCTCTCCGTCTCCGTTGCCGCTGCGCTGCTCGCCGCCGGTCACGTCGTCCGTCTCGGCGTCCTCGATCTCGTGCAGGACTTCGTCGGATGCGCTGTCGGAAGGCTTCTTGGCGTGCGAGCGGTTGCTGTCGTTCATGTTTCTCCTTGTTCGGACGGGCCCTCGTGCCTGCGGAGGGCGTCGCCTCGCTACCGGTACGGTTGGGCGGCCGGGGCTCCCGGCCGGATCAGCTCCTGCCTTGGCGTCGACGAGCGGTCTTCGACGACGCGCTTCTCGGCCTCCGCGAGCCGGACGAGAATCCTGCGGCATGTTCGCTTCCCTCGCAGCTGGTGAGCCCGGTGGGCGCGCGTTTGCCTGCGCCGACGGTCGTCGCCTACCCGGTCGTCGGGTACGCACCCAGCTCGCGCTCTCTCCATCTGGCGGGGGTCCCCGAGCGGTGCGAGCCGAGAGGGGCCGAACAGCTGAGAGACCGGCGGCGTCCGGTCAACGGCGGGGCTTTCCTCGACGAGGAGAGACCATGTACAGCGGGTCCCGGCCTTTGCCTGCGGTGGTGGGAGGCTGGACGAGCACATAGGAGCGAGGAGGGCTTTGATGTCTGCGATCACCGGCCGGCAGTCGCCCGTGCCGGGTAGCCCGTGTTGGGTCAGCCTGACAGTGGAGGATCTGCCTGCGACCCGGGCGTTCTACGCGGCGGTTCTGGGCTGGAAGTTCCAGCCCAGCCCCCTGGGAGATCAGTTTCTCGTGGCTTTCGCCGACGGCGCACCGGTCGCGGTACTGGGCACGCGAAGGCCGGGCTTCGCTCCGGAATCCGAGTGGACCCCCTACTTCCTGGTTCGCGACGCCGGTACGATCGCCGCCCGAGTCCAAGAGCGAGGTGCCACCGTCGCCGTTGGCCCGGTGGCACTGCGCGAGGGACGCGCCGGTCTGGCCGCTGATCCGGAAGGAGCGACCTTCGGGTTCTGGGAAGGAACTGTTCCGGCGTGGACCGTGGAGTCTCGGATCCGTTCTCGGATCGATCTGCAAGGCCGTAACGTCTTCGACGCTGCCCTGTTCTACGGCGGAGTGCTGGGTTGGGAGATGGAGCCCGGGATCGAGGTCACCTACCAGGACGACCACGTCGTGGTGGAGGCGGAGGGGACGGTGGCCCTCACCCTCCGGGGCGGCGGAACACCGGGATCGGCCGAGCCGCATCTGCGGCCACGTTGGCTGGTGAACTTCAGCGTCGACGACGTGGAGGCCGCCGTGGCGGCGGCTGCGCGGGAAGGCGGTCGCCGACCTCGGCTGCCCGCCACGAGCGGGACGCCGAAGGGGTTCTCACGAACACTGCAGGACCCGGCCGGCGGGCTCTTCACTCTCACGCCTCGCCGCTCTTGAACGCGAAGCGACCACGCCGCGCGCGTTCGACCCGCAAAGTTACGGGGACGGGCATGCGGAGCGCGGTGCCCGGTGTGCCGACTGACGGGGCTACCGCGAAAGCGCGGAAATGGGGCACGCGGGCGGCCGACTGGTGGCAAAGGGCCGCGCACGAGGACGGCCCGGAGCGGCACACGCTGCTACTGATCGGCAAGAGCACCCTCGCCGCCACCCTCTCCTGGGTCGTGTCGTACGACCTCATGGACGCCGCCTCGCCGGCGTTCGCGCCGTTCGCCGCGGTAACGATCATGTATGTGACCGTGTACCAGTCCGTCGTGCAGTCGCTGCGCTACGTCGGGGCCGTCGCGGTGGGCGTCGCGGTCCAAGCCGTGCTGGGCTTCCTCGCCGGCCCGGATCTGCTGACCTTCGTCCTGGTGGCAGTGATCGCCCTCTCAATCAGCCGCCTGCGCGTCCTGGGAACACAAGGCCCCCAGGTGGCCACCGCGGCCCTCTTCGCCTTCTCCACCTACATCGCCGGGCCCGACAACTCCACCCGCGTGATCCAGCTCGGGCAGATCGTTCTCCTGGTCCTGATCGGCTGCGCCATCGGCACCGCGGTCAACGTCACCATCGCTCCGCCGCTGCGCTACCGGAGCGCCGAATACGCCGTCCGCGTCCTAGCGGGTACGCTCCACGACCTCACATCCGACATATATCCCGCCTTGCGCGACGGAGCCCTCGACGCGGACACCACCGCCCGCTGGCGCGATCGGGCCGCCCGCACCGGCGGCCTCATCGAGCAGGCCAGGGCCGGACTGGACACTGCAGTGGAGAGCGTCCGCTACAACCCGCGCCGACTGCTGCGCCGCCACCGCGGCCACCTCACCTTCCACGGGTACGCCTCGGTGCTCGGCGCGCTGGAGCGGACCCTGTACCAACTGGCCTCCATGACCCGGTCCCTCGACCGGTGGCAGGACGAGGAGAACGAATACGTCTACCGGCCGTTCCTGGCCCGGTACGCCGACTTCCTGGAAGCGGTGTCGAAGACGGCCCTCGCGCTGAGCACACTGGACGAGGCGACGCTGCCGCAGCAGACCGCAGGGCTCACTCGGATGGCCGGGGAGGTGGAACGCCGATGCCGCGAGGTCGTCGCCGAGGCCGACGCGCGCACCCTGCCGCTGTCCGACCCCGGCCGGCCCTACGGCGTACTCGTCGTCGAGGCCACCCGCCTCATGGAAGAAGTGCGCTACACCTGCGACACCCTCAGCGGCTGGGTCGAGGCATAGCCCGCCCTGCGGATCGATGCGCACAGCAAGGTGGTGCCGGTCTCTCAGGTGGGGTCTTTACGGTCCGGAAAATGTGGATCGCTGGTCAGCAGTGGTGGGGGAACTGGGGCAGCTGAGCCTGCAGCTGGGACGTGGCCCTGCGCACCATACCGGCCTGCTGCTGGAGCGGACGCTGCTGCTCTCCGTGCAGGGCATTGAGCACGACGATCGCCCCGGTCAGAGCCGGTACGGCCCACTGCATCAGCGTCAGGTGGCTGCGGGCCTTGTCCAGGTCGACGGGGTGGGCCGCTGCCTTCTCCAGGTCGCGCGGGTCGTCGGAGGCGGACAGTTCGAGCTTCTTGCCCAGCACCCGGCAGTAGGCGGTCGCGGCCAGGGCCGCCCCGGTCAGCACCGTCTTGGCCAGCGTCGAAGCGGCGACACCTTGCTGGGTCTGCACGCGGGCGGCGTTCGCGGCCAGCAGACCCGTGCCACCGATCAGGTGCGCGCCGATCGCCGCAGCGTTCACGGGCATCCACCGGGTCCAGCCCTCGCTCGCGATCCGGGCCGTCTCCGCCGCCGTGGAGCCCTGGCTCCGGGCCGCCCCGTTCAGGCCGACCGCGCCCATCAAAGACCCGCCGAACCACGCCGCCATCCCCAGATCGTGGACGCTGCGCAGGACGGTGTTGCGCTCAGACATACTCGCTCCTCAGCCAGAAAGGCCCGCGCCATTGCGGACGCCGTTTCCACGCTCGCCGAGGTCCGGCAGGTCCACCACAGGTGCGACGCATTCGGCGTAAGCGGGCTGCGCCATGGCGGACGAGAACCTGCGCACCGTTCGGCCCCCGCAGCGGGGACGCCGGCGAGGCGGGGGTGGGCACCTGGCACCGGCGCCTTCCGCTCTGCGGGTTACCTGCGATCCCCAGGGTTCCCTCACCCCGTTGACGGCTCGGATCGAGGCCGCCCATCAGCGCGTACGGAACGGTTGTGAGGGGCGTCGACCGCATCGCAGCGCACGGCCCCCGGGCTGTGGGCGAGATGACCGTGGTGTGCGAACAGATGGATGAGGACAGCATCTGCGGGTACTCGACAGGACAGCCCGGGCGGATGGAGGCCCTGGCCCGGAAGGAGAATTGCTGTGCTCATGGCTCACCCGGTGGTTCTGAAGGGTCTCATCGAGCGGTACGAATCGCTCCGGTCCGCAGACGCGGAGGACGCGCTGGCGCGTCGGCGACTGGAAGACGTGGAGTACACGCTGTGCGTCTCCACCGGTACCCGTGATCTCGAGTCCGCTCTCGAGGCTGCCCGCGGCCGCCTCGCCTGCGGCGAGGCGGCCGCTACGCTCATATCCGCCTGAGAAGATGAGCGCCGCCGAGGGACGAACCCGGCCGGCTATCGCAAAGTGGCGAGGGGCGGGCCCGGCGACCGCTTTCGTGCTCCGCACCCACAGCGTGAACAAGCGGCACAGCAGCAGCGTGCGACCTCACGTGCTCCGTCCCATCGCAACGGAGCACCGACACGGGTCGCACGCGGCTTTGTCGCGGCGGTCGCCGACGTCCACGAGGGGCAGCCACCCAAAAGCGACGCTACCGTCCTGTGCCCGGGCCGGCAGGGCCTGCTCACCTGGTCCCGTCTGACGCGCTCACGAATCGGCGTACGTCCGCCGACGCGACGGAAGGATCTCCTTCGACATCTTTGCCGGTCGTCGGCACGGACCGTCGGCACCGAGGAGCTTTCCGACCGGTCAGGGTCGTCACGGCGCCGGCCTCCCTCCGGAAATCAGAGTTCCGAAAATCGGGCGTCGCCCACCCCCGGCCCGGGGCGCGCGGCGACGGTCCGGAGGCGGCAGGCGGGACGCCAGGTCGCGACCAGTGCGCCGGCCAGCAGCAGCTCGCCGATGTCGCCGCCGTAGTACATGATCTCCGCGCCGCCCCGCACCTGGTCGACGGGGGCGCGCACGTCGATGAGGAAGCCTCCGTACATCAGCTGGGATACGGCCGCGTGCGGGGGTGGGTGACGGCGCGCAGGGACCGGGTGTGGAGCAGCCTGGTCAGTGACCGGGCGCGGCGGGCGGGCAGGGTTCGCAGGAGCAGGGTGACCGGTGCGCCGAGGACCAGCAGGAGGGGGCGTACATGCCCAGCAGGAGGTGCTGGGTCATGTGCCTTCGGAAGTCGGCATGGGCGAAGGTCGACACAGGTGGGCTCAGCGCGGCGCCGAGGAGCGCGCACCCCGCCACGAAGCTGGCGGCCCGCCGCCGTGTCCATCCGCGAGCGGGGTTGCGTGCCCGTGCCCGCTGGACGAGGAGGAGGTATCCGCAGGCGAGGATCCCGACGACGCCGAGGGGGACCCATGACTCCCATGCGCCGGCGCCTGCCGGGTGTGCGTGAGGGGTGTGGTCCGTCACCGGCCCGGCGCCCCTGGTGAAGCCGGTTCGTCGAGGTCGAATGGCCTGGCTCCGCGCCGCAGGAGGTATCCGGCAGCGAGCAGCACCGCGCCGAGGGCGAGGAAGCCCAGGTCCCACCAGATGCGGTGGGGGCCTTCGTGGACGTGGTGGATGCCGAGGATCTGGTGGTCCAGCAGCCCTTCGACGAGGTTGAAGAGGCCCCATCCGGCGAGGCCCCATCCCCACAGCACCCGGGAGGTCCACACCCTGCGTCGGTGGTGGGTGACCCGGGCGTAGAGGACGGCGAGGCCGGTGAGGACGGCCAGCCAGCAGATCGTGTGGAACACGCCGTCCCAGACGGTGTTCATCTCCAGTCCGGAGACCGTGTGCAGCGAGTAGTACTTGACGCCGATGCGGTCGTCGTTGGTGCTGGTAAGCATGTGGTGCCATTGCAGGAGCTGGTGTAGCAGGATGCCGTCGACGAATCCGCCGAGCCCCACTCCCAGCAGGATGCCCGGCAGCCGGATGCTGATGGGCAGGGTGTCCTCCGCCGGGCGGGCCGTGCTCGTGGCCATCGTCGCTCTCCTCTCGCCTGCGCGTCGTGGGGACGTGCTGCCGCAGGGCCGGGTGAGCCCTGCGGCAACACTGGAAGCGGGGTTTCCGCGTCTGCGGTGCGGTGGCGGCCGGGACGCCGACCGGCGGTCAGATCTGCGAGGTGAAGCGTTCCCAGGCGCGGTGGGAGCCGAGGAGGGTGGTGACCTGTTCCAGCACTGCTGTGCCGCTGTCGCCGGTGACGGTGCCGGGAGCGTCGGCGACGATGCCCGCGAGCGGGAAGACGCCTTCGCCGCCGTTCCAGGCGCCGATCGCCTTGCCGTGGCGGAACGCCTCGTTGACCAGAAGGAGGACGCGGGGGTCGGTGGCGACCTCGTCGGCGGTGCCGGTGTTGTCGGCCTTGGCGTCCCGTGCTCCGGCCGCGTCGCCGCCGGGACCGGGAGTACCTGCGAGCAGGAGGGCGTCGAACTCGACGGACCGGGCGGTGGCGAAGGTGCGCTGGACGGTGACCGGGTCGCCGTCCGCGTCGAGCTTGCCTCCTGCCGGGGCGATGACGAGCGGGACCATGCCCGCGTCGAGCACCGCTTCGCGGACGGTTCGTACGCCGGCGAGATCGGCAGCGTCGTCGGCGACGATGCCGATGATCCGCCCGTCCAGCGGCCAGACACCGCCCACCTGGGAGAGGGCGGGGCTCGGCGCGGGCTCGGGCAGAGGCCCGTCCGCGGTGGGGGCGGGCAGGCCGAGTCCGGTGGCGACCTCCTGGCAGAGCTGGGTGTCGATCCGGGCCAGGACTGTCAGCGCGCGCTCCTTGACGGCCTGCTCCCAGCACTTGCCGAGTTCGAAGGTGTACGCGGCGACGATGTGTTCGCGTTCCACCGGCGTCATGCTGAGCCAGAACTGGCGGGCCTGGGTGAAGTGGTCGTCGAAGGACGTGGGGGCCTCGCGAACCTTGGTGCTCGCCGCCACCGGGGCCGGTACCTCGATGAACGCGCCGGTGTCCGCGCCGGCGGTGAAGGGGCAGCCGCCGTCCAGGGAGTTGGGCCGGTACGGTGCGACGCCCCGGTGCACGGCGGTCTGGTGCATGCCGTCGCGCAGCATGTCGTTGACCGGTGCGTGGGTGCGGTTGATCGGCAGTTGCGGGAAGTTCGGGCCGCCCAGTCGGCTGATCTGGGTGTCGAGGTAGGAGAAGAGGCGGCCCTGGAGCAGCGGGTCGTTGGTGACGTCGATGCCCGGAACCAGGTTGCCCAAGTGGAAGGCGACCTGCTCGGTCTCGGCGAAGTAGTTCGAGGGGTTGGCGTTGAGCGTCATCAGACCGATCGGCTGTACGGGAGCGAGCTCCTCGGGCACGATCTTCGTCGGGTCGAGCAGATCGATGCCCTCGAACGTCTGCTCCTCGTTGTCCGGGAAGGTCTGCACGCCCAGTTCCCACTGGGGGAAGGCGCCCGCCTCGATGGCGTCGGCGAGGTCGCGGCGGTGGAAGTCGGGATCGACCCCGGCGGCGATCTGTGCCTCCTCCCAGACGAGGGAGTGCACGCCGAGCTTCGGCTTCCAGTGGAACTTCACCAGGGTCGAGGCGCCTTCGGCGTCGACGAGGCGGAAGGTGTGGACGCCGAAGCCCTCCATCATCCGGTAGGAGCGCGGAATGCCCCGGTCCGACATGTTCCACAGCGTGTGGTGGGTCGCCTCGGTGTGCAGGGTGACGAAGTCCCAGAACGTGTCGTGGGCGCTCTGCGCCTGCGGGATCTCCCGGTCCGGGTGCGGTTTCCCGGCGTGGATCACGTCGGGGAACTTGATGGCGTCCTGGATGAAGAACACCGGGATGTTGTTGCCGACCAGGTCGAAAACACCCTCCTCGGTATAGAACTTCGTGGCGAACCCCCGGGTGTCGCGCACCGTGTCGGCGGAGCCCCGGGAACCGAGGACGGTCGAGAACCGGACGAACACCGGCGTCTCCACGTCCTTGGCCAGGAACGCCGCCCTCGACAGCCGCGCCGCCGTCCCGTAACCATGGAACACCCCGTGCGCCGCCGCGCCCCGGGCATGGACGACCCGCTCGGGGATGCGCTCGTGGTCGAAGTGCGTGATCTTCTCCCGCAGGTGGTGGTCCTGCAGGAGAACGGGCCCGCGCGGGCCCGCCTTGAGCGAGTGGTCGGTGTCGTGCAGCCGCGCGCCCTGGGCCGTCGTCAGGTACGCCCCGCTCTGCGCGTTCCGTGCATGGTCCGCCCCCGTCGGCTGCCCGGTCGGGCTCACCGTCTCCGGCCCCGCCTGGTCGGGCTTGGGCGGCAGCGGCTCACGCGGGGACGTCGGCTCGTCGACGGACGGCGGAAGCGCGCTCGGCGCCCCGGGTACACCACCGGGCGGGCCGTCGGTGCCCCGTAGGGCGTCCGCGGCCTTCTCGGCCGCGGCTTTCAGAGGGTTCTTCATTTCGCTCATGGAATCTCCTTAGCCAAATAAATATGGGCAAAACGCTAATAACGGAACAGGCGGGCAGAATGCGCTGTCTGCGCCGCCTCCGGGGCATACGGCGGCGGAGGCGGGGCTCGCCGTCGCCTCAACTGGCCGCGGCGGGCTCGGTAGCGGCCGTCGGTTACAGCGGTGCGCGGAGCGCTGTCCGACCCTGGCGCCAGGCGTCGAGAAGATGCGCAGCCAGCCGGTCTTCGAGCAGTCCGGTGGCTTCGATGCCGAGGACGATGTCGGCGGCCAGCCGCGGTTCGTCTTCCAGCAGCCCGTCGATCACCTCGTGGCGCACGATCTGCTCGTGGACCGCGTCGGCCTCCACGTGCTCGTCGTAGAAGCGCTGGGCCGCCGGGCCCGCGCCCGCCCGCCGAAGTGCCTGGGCGAGCCTGCGCGAGCCGGGCGACGAGGTGATCTCCACCGTGGCGAAGTGCCCGACCAGCGCACCGCGCAGCGAGCGGTGCAGGCCGAAGAGAGACATCAGGTTGACGGTGGCGAGCGCCTCGGCCGGCGCTGCGTCGAGGTATGTCCCGTACGCGGTGTCCAGACCGAGGTCGGCCATGAGGTCTGCGAAGAGCCGCGCGTGGACGTCCTCGGCCCGGCCGGCCCCGAACTCGTCGTACTCGATGGCGACCATTGCCGCCTTCGGCCGCCCCCGGAGCCTCGGGACCACCCACAGGTGCGGATCGGCTTCCTTCAGGTGGTAGAGCGAGCGCAGGGCGGCGTACTCCCGCAGGCGGGGGAGGCTCGCTTCGCGCAGCAGGTGGTGGCTGACACTGGTGCCGTCGTCGCCCACCGGTTCCATCAGCAGCGGTTCGATGGCCTTCGCCACGTCGGCGCCGCCCGTCGTGCGTGCCCGTACAGCGGCGAGAAAGTGCCGCTCGGCAGCCGCCCTCACCGTCAGCAGCGCCGGATCCCACTCCAGGTCCTCGTCAACGGAGGCGAACCCGCGGTAGTGGGTCTCGTACAGGACGTACAGCAGCAGCTGCAAGTCGTCGCCGAACGGGTCGGCCCGGCCGACCTCGTTGTCCGACGGCAGGCGTGTGCGGTCGCCGGTGAGGTACGCGAGGACGCCGGCGGACAGGTCGCCTCGCGGACGCGGCAGCGGAGGCCCGGCCTCCGAATGCGGCGAAGAGCCCGAGCGCGGCGGACCGGTGGGCGTCGAGTCGGCGGTCGCGGCCAGTTTCACGATGCGGAGCCTTCCCTCGGGGTGGGGTCTTCGGGTCGGTGCTCGGGGGAGGCCGGCTCCGGCCGGGGTTCGTCGGGCGGCGCGGAGATCCGCTCGCGCCGTCGGTGGCTGGTGTCGCACCACGGGTGGGTGCGGCTGCGGCGGCAGGTGCAGACCGCCACGGTGAACCGCTCCGACGTCACGGTTCGGCCGTCGGCCGTCCGCAGCGTGACGGGGCCCTCGATCAGGACCGGGCCCTCGGGATCCACGATCACCAGGCGGGCGCGGCGGGCACCGACCCCCGGCGCTTCCTCGCGCTCCCCCGGCACGGCCACGTCCTCACTTCTTTCGCGCACGGATGATCACCAGTTCCTCCGCGGCGGCGGTCGCGGCCAGCAGCCCGCAGGCGCGGAGCCACTTCAGACGGCCTCGCAGCACCGGTCCGAACGGAATGGACAGCCGATCGCTGACGGACGCACGCATACCAGCCCGCTCCAGACGGCGGACGCTCTCCTCGGGTCGGCTGAGCGCCGAGTGCACCATCAGCAGCAGCCCGCCCGCCCTGAGCGCGTCGGGGGCCGTGTCGCAGATGCGGTCCACCAGTGCCCGGCCGTCCGGACCCGCGTCCCAGGCCCGGCCCGGCCCGCGCCGCGGAAGGGCGGGGTCGGGCGCCGGCACGTAGGGCGGGTTGCTGATCACGGCGTCGAAACGGCGACCGGGCAGAGCTCCGAGAAGATCGCCCCGGTGCACGGAGAGCGACAGCCCGGCGAACGAGGCGTTCACCCTCGCGGCGGCCACAGCCCGTCTGCTGATGTCGACCGCAGTCACCCGCGCCCCCAGCCGAGCCGCCCGCAGGGCCAAGGCGCCGGTTCCGGTACAGAGATCCAGGACGTCCATGCCGGGGCCGATGCCCTCCCGGTGCAGGGCGGCTGCGAGGAAGTAGCTGTCCGCCTGCGGGGCGTAGACACCCGGAAAGCGCACGAGCCTTCTCGGCCGCGTCGGGGCCGCACCCGCCTCCACCGCGATGGTCTCCATCACGACGTCCTCTCCGTCGGCGATCGCACTGGAGCCGCCGACCGACGCGCCTCTCGGCTTTCGACCTACGGCTCCTCGCTCCTGCCCCCCGGCCACGGTCGCACGCCTCGGTGATCGACGCCCGTTCACGCCGGCTCGCACGTCTGGTACAGCCGGGTGGCGCCCGGGCCGACGAGCGCCTGCTCTCCAGCACCAGGCTCGGCCTCGCCGCGGGCGTGCCTCACCCCATCTCGCTACGCGGCCTCCCCGGCCGTCCGGTCGCCCTTCCCTCTGGCACCCGACCCAGACGTGGGCAGCACTTCTTGGCGGTGGTTCGCCGCCGGGCCCCACTGCCCCGGTCGATCGTGGGTCAGCGTCCGCGACACGATCTCTGACATCCGGGGATCTGGTGGCCTGCAGATCCGCCCTGGGCTGCGGCATCGTGGACTGGGGTGACGGAGTGGTCGGTCTGGCCCGCTGCTACTCGGGCCCGCGGGCGGTCCCGCGCCGAGGGCTGCTCATCCTCCGGACCACCCCAGCAGCCCCACCCAACCGTCGGCGTTGTTGCGGTATTCCTCTGACGACGGGCTTGCCCTTCTGCGCGCGTTGACGCGCTCCGCCAGGCCATAGCCCTCTCCGCGCCACCATGCCCCAGAGCCTCAGCCACCACATCCGCCAGCAGATCCACTGGATGCGCGGCTCCGCGATCCGCTCCTTCTGGCGCGTCCGGTACCTGCCCCTCAGCGGCTATGCGTTCTGGAACCAGGTGGGCAACTGGTTCGTCACCCTGTCGACCGTCGCCGCCTTCACCTGGTTCATCGTCCTGCAGCCCTTCAGCAGAGCGGCCCCGCTGTCCCTTCTTCTGCTGATCGCGATCGCGTTCGGCGACCTCCACAGCCTGCGCTACCTGACGATCCGCCCCGACAATGAGCGGTGGCGCACAGACTGTTCGTCTTCGCCTGCGCACCCCTGATGACCATGTGGAGCCTCACGGTCCTGCGCACCCTGTGCTGGTACGGTCTCGCGACCCGCGCCCGCACGGGCAGGCACACCCGCGGGAAAGTCGAGGTATACGCCGAAGCCGCTGCGACATCCGCTGCACTCGAACCGCCCACTGCGCGAAAGCGACACCGCCCTCGGCCTACTCGTAAGTCGCCCTTCTCCGTGCGCCCAACACCCGGTGTAACAGTTGGCATGAACGCTGGCTTACGCCGCGGGTTCGGAGGCGGTGTGGGTGAGGTTGATGCGGGCGCTGACGCGTTTGCCGCCGGGCTCACGGCGGGCGTCGAAGGACGCGGCGAGGGCCCGGACGATTTCGAGTCCGTGCTGGCCGATCCGGTCCGGGGCCGGCGTGCGGGGTGTGGGCAGGGTGGGGTCGGTGTCCCAGACCGCGATCTCCACAATGCTTTCGCGGACCCGCAGGCCTAGGCCGTGTATCGAAAATGAATCTTGGCCTACAGGGGCCGAGCAGTGGTGGCGCTGATGAGAGGCAGCAGTACCTGGTCCACCAGGCGGGCGAGCCCGTCGATGTCGAGAACGGCACCGAGCAGGTCCTCTTGCAGGACCATCACTCCGACGGCTGCGGCGATTTCCAGCCTGTCCGGGGCAAGCAGACGCTCAACCTTCTCTGCCGTGATCTCGCCGCGCTTTTGAGCGCGGTGGAGGCAGGCGGCGATTCCTTCGCGTTGCCCGGCGATGTAGCGCTCGCGCAGGGTGTCGGTGATTTGGGGGTGAGAGCCGGTGGCGGCGGCCAGCACGGCGGAGAAGCGGCGGCCCCGGGGTTGCAGGCATGCGGAACTGTGGGTCAGCGTGGCGATGAGGTCCTCGCGCAGTGTGGCGGCGGCCGTTACCTCGGCCGGAACGGCCGCGGGGAGCATGAGGCTTTCCAGGGCGTCGGCGACCAGATCTTCGCGTGAGGCCCAGCGGCGGTAGACGGTGGCCTTGGCCACCTCCGCGCGCGCCGCCACCGAGGCCATGGTGAGCTCCGCGTATCCGTTCTCGACGATCAGGTCTAGGACCGCTTCGATGATGCGGGCATTGCGTGTCTCGTCGCGGACGGGCCCGAAGGCGCCGCTGGGGCGTTGGCGTCCAGCGGGGCGGGTTGACCTGGTCATACGCACGACGGTACTCCATCTGTTTCGTTGCCCACCGGGCCTTCCTGACCTGCCCGGGGAAGTTGCGGATCGGACCGGGTTGCTGGCCGGTCGCCTCTGCTCAGGCAGATCACGAACTAGGTACACTCGCGACTCGATACTGTACGGTCTCTAGTAGTGGGGTTTCGTGCCCGCCTACCGACCATCCGTGATCAATCGAGAGCAAGGCCCGCTATGACGCACAACGACAAGGCGAAAGTTCTCGTCACCGGCGCGACCGGGATGCAGGGCGGCGCTGCCGTCCAGGCGCTTCTGCGCGCAGGGCATCCCGTGACCGGTTTCGTCCGCAACCCCACCTCTGCCCCCGCTCAGGCGCTCGCCGGGCAGGGCGTCGCTCTCGCGACCGGCGACATGAACGACCTCGCGTCCCTGGAGGCCGCCAGCGCCGGACAGGACGTGATCTTCTCTGTGCAGATGCCGGGCGTCGACCCCGCTGATCCCGGGGCCGAGCAGCGCCAGGCCCGCAACGTCGCCACCGCGGCCAAGCGAGCCGGCGTCACCCAGATCATCCACACCTCCGTGTCCGCGACCGGATGGCGCAACGAGCACCCGGACATCGAGGACATCCACCCTGTGACAACGGCCTATTGCGACGAGAAGGAGGCCGCGGAGGACACGATCCGGCAGGCCGGCGTGGAGCACTGGACCATTCTTAAGCCCGCCCTCTACATGGAGAACTTCCTTCCGCCCAAGCGGGACTACATGTTCCCCGACCTGCCTGAGGGCAAGCTGGTAACCGCTGCCAGCCCGCAGGCCGTGATGGCGCTCATCTGCTCGGATGACCTCGGAGCCGCGGTCGCTGCCGCCGTGGCCGAGCCCGGAAAGTTCCACGAAGCCGAGATCGAGTTCGCGGGCGACGCCCTGACCCACACCGAAATCGCGGAGACTCTCTCCAAGGCCGCCGACCGCGAGATCACCGCCGTCTTCGTCTCCCGCGAGGAGCAGGATCAGCGCCTTGGCGCCCCCACGACGGACAGTCAGACCTGGAACGACCGCGTCGGCTACCCCGCTCGCCCCCACCACGCCGCCCATTACGGCCTGACCATGACCACCTTCGAGCAGTGGGCGGAGCAGCAGGACTGGGCCCTCCCGGCCGCCTGAACTGAGCCAGCCCTCCAGCTCCACCAGCGCAGCGAGGTTCATGGCGGCCGGCCGCCGGGAACACTCGCGCGAGGATCACCGGGTCCTGCTCTTCCGCTACAACTCCCCGCCTGTGGCGTGGCCTTGGAGCCCATGCCGCGGGGGCGGCGGAGGGGCACAGCCACTCATGGATGGCAGCGACGAGAACGGTCGCCTCATAACGGACCGAGAGTTTGTCGTACCGCGTCGCGACAGCGCGGTGCCTCTTCAGGCGGTTGATCCCGCACTCGACCGCGTGACGATCGCGGTAGTCGGCCGGATCGAAACGCGGGGGCCGACCGCCACGCGAACCAAGCTTGCGACGATTGCGAGCCTGATCGGCCTTGTCCGGGATGGTGCATCTGATGCCGCGCCGGCGCAGGTAGGCACGGTTCTTACGGGTGGCGTACGCCTTGTCGGCCCTCACGCGGACCGGTCTCACGCGCGGCCGGCCCGGCCCGACCCGGGGCACCCGGACCTTCTCCAGCACGACCTCGAACTGCGGCGAGTCCCCACGCTGCCCTGCCGTCACCACCACCGACATGGGCTTCTGCCCTTGCTCGACGGCCAAGTGCAGCTTGGTGGTGAACCCGCCGCGCGAACGCCCCAGACCGTGATCATCAGGCTCGGTGAAGACGCCGCCCGGCGGTTCCTTCTGCAGATCACCCTGTCTTCGCGCCCCAGCCGCGTGCTGATGGGCGCGGCATACCGTGGAATCGACGCTCAGCTCCCAGACGATCGCGCCCTTCGCGTCAGCCAGGGACTGGAGCCGGGTAAGGATTCGCTGCCAGGTGCCGTCCCGCTGCCACCGGCGAAACAGGTCGTAAACCCGGCCCCACGGCCCGTACTCGGCCGGGACGTCCCGCCACGGAACACCGGTCCGGACACGGAAACGTATGCCGTCGATCAGCCGCCGCCGAGACCAGACCGGTGGACGCCCCGCCCTGGCACCATTCGGCAACAACGGCTCCAGCGCTGCCCACTGCCCGTCCGTCAGATCTCCCCGCCCCATGAACCGTGATCATTCACAGCCCAAGATCTACTTTCGATACACGGCCTAGAGGCGCGCGGGGGGCAGGTCGTACCGGCTGACGGCCACATAGGTCTCCGGTGTCGCTGCTTCGAGGAGGCTCTCGTCTCCCCGCAAGTCGAGTTCCGGTTCTTCAGAACGACGCAGAAGGCTGGTCCAGCCCCTCTCCGCTCCGTGCTCGTAGGCGTCACGGAGCAGGGGACGCAGCCGTGGGCGGGCTTCCTCCTGCTGGTAGCGGAAGATACGCCGCTGGGTGAGGCGTTGTTCTTCCTGATCCTCTTCGCTGAGTTCCGGATCGGCGAACATTTGGTCCTCGGCGCGCAGGCCCGGGGTGCGCCGGGCGATGGCGAGGTCCTCCTCGTGGAGGCGCTCACAGGCGGCGAAAAGCTTCCGAGACATGCCGAGGTGGACCTCTGTACCGGGGATGCGACAGCTGAGGAAATCGTCGAGGCCCATGGCGCGAATCCGGGTGCGCAACGTGCGCTGTTTGGTGCCGGCCGCTGCTCCGAGGGCTTCGGCCCGCATGGCGAGGGTGAGGTCGTCGCCCTCCAGCGGGGTGGTCAGCCCAGTGCGTCGGCGGCGGGAGGATCGGTCGGCGGCTACGGGTACGGTGCGCAGCTGTGCGGCGGGAGCCGAGCGCAGTGCCAGGTAGGTCAGCATCTGGGCGCGGGCGGCGCCGATGAGCGCGTCGTCGTTGTCGCCGAGGCGGTCTTCCAGATTGCCCGGGCCCGCCGCCTTGGCGGTACCGGATCCGGCGGGGGCGAGCGGCGGCAGCCCGGGGTGCAGGTTGTGGTCGATCGTGAGGAACAGGTCGTCGTCAGGCCTCACGGAGGCTCCGACCAGAACGGTGCGGTGCGCGTACGCGCCGAGGGCCTTGCTGCCGGCCGCGAGCTGTTCCCACCCCTCGCGCAACTTCTTGATACCTACGTCACCGCCCTTGGCCTCGATGAGCCAGTACAACTGCTCCGTCTCGTGGCGACCCCACAAATCGGGCAACTTCGCCTTCGGATTCTTGAACGTCGTCAGCAGGGCGGGGATCGGGCCGCCGAGTTCGAGGTGCTCGGTCTGGCCGAGACCCAGCAGCGAGCGGCAGGCCCACTCGGTCATCGTCAAGCCCAGCCGATACCCGGCGGCGACCTTCGCGCTGCGCTCGGTGCCGTGCGCGTAGACCGGGTTCCAGGTCAGGCGGCGGCCCTTTGCGCCGTGCACGGGGTGGCGGGGCGTCACGGGGTGCGCGCCGAGGTACGCGTACAGCGGGGAGACCCGGGCGACGAGTTCCCCGTGCGCGTAGCGCGGCTGGTTCTGCAGATGTGGGGTGACGTCGCGGCCGACTTCGGTTGCGGCCTTGATGATCTCCCGCCAGGTAGTGGTCGGCGCGTACCAGCCGTCGGACGCGGGGAACCCGTCCGATCGGGTCCACGCCGTGTGCTTGGCGGTCCGCCACTGCCTCCGGGGCTTCTTCGCGGGTCCGCTACGGAACAGGACCGGTACGTCGAAGCTGTCGGCGTACGTCAACGGAGGCGCGTCGGGGACGTGTGCGGGGATCATGCGGATCACTCTGGCATGTCTGCGGACCGCTCCCGGCGCTGGGTGCCTTGCCGGGAGGAAGGTCCGGCGCCGCACACCGTGGGCATCATCACCTCATCGCCAAGGCACTCACACCGGGCTACGGCTGCACCCCACCGTCGAAGACGCCCGCGCCGCCGCCGAGTCGGCCCGAGTCACACCGCCGCACGACTGAACCGGTGCGACGAACGGCGAGCCGCCCCGGAGGGGCGATCGGCGCCGGTAAGACTTCGGCTAACCGTCGCTGCCACCCGACGAAGGCCAGCGCCGCGAGGGGGAGTTCCCGGGTTTCCGCCGTCACGCCGCCCGCCCGGGAGCTCCACCCGACCCGCGAAAAACCGTTCGCCCGTGAGAGGCGAAAGCAGCTGCTGCACGCCCGGCTCCCTGGCCGCACCGGCCCTGCCCTCTGAGCCCTCAGGCTCACCACCTTGCCCCTCTGAGGTTCTGAAGTGGCGGCCTGGGGCCTCCGCGCTCTTCGGACAGACCTGACGGTGGCGCGCCGCGCACCTACAGCCGGGACGGCGACGGCCGGGGGAGTACGGACCGTTCCCGCCGTCTTCTCCGTCGGGGGGGGGTCAGCGACGTCTGGGTCCGCTGTTCAAGCACCTCGGTTGGATGGCCGCGGACCAGTTTGTCCCTTGACATCCAATCGAGGCGTTTGACAGCGAACCCAGTCGTTTCGGTTCTCTGACAGTAAGTCACGTCGGAGGGCTGATCACGCTGGGGTGTCTGCTGTCGGTATCGGCAGAATGGTGAGCACGGCTCCGTACGTCGACGTGTCGTGTGTGGACGGCCTGCTCACACTGTGACTTCCGGGTTTTCCGGGCTGAGGTAACGCACGCTCGTTTGCTCGGCGTGGAGCATCAGCAGGCCGTGCAGCTCCTCGGCGGCGAACTTGAGCAGGTGGCTGTCGCGGGTGGCCTGGAGGGTTTCGAGGACAAAGGCGACACGGGCGGAGTCCTCGGTGACGCGGGTGCGGTGGGCGTCGCGGTGGTTCCAGTGGCGGGTCAGGACGCTGGTGGTGTCGTCGTAGACGATCTCGCCGGGCTTGGGGTTTTCGATGGTGTCGGGTTCGCCGAGCGGGGTGAAGGTCTCGGTGCCGTCCGCGTAGCGGATGGTGACATCGCCGGTGACGTGGTCGAGGTCGAAGGCGCCGGCGGGCAGGCCGTGGCTTACGGAGACGGCGTTGTAGGAGTCGACGGCCGGGTTGATCCGCGGCAGTGTCCCCTTCTTGGCGAGGCGGCGGCCGAGAGCATCGACGCTGGGGCGGATGCGGCGGGGGTTGGTACCGAAGGAGCGGTAGGCGGTGTGCCATGCCTCGATGCGCGGGTCGGTCTCGTCGGCGGGCTGCCAGGCCCCGTCGGTGAGTTGCTGCTCCAGCAACTCCAGGGCAGCGGCGGTGTCGGGCCAGGGCTCGTGGCCTCGCAGGCCGGTGGCGGTGACCACGGCGATGAGGGTGTCGGGGAAGGCGTCTGCGACGGCGGGGGCGATACGGAAGACGGTCATGGGGTGGGGTTTCCGTTCCTTCGTGCGCATGGGGCGGGTGGTCAGGGCTTCCAGGGGCCGATGCGGTCCAGGCGGCGGCGCTGTTGGTGGGCGGTGGGAGCGTCGAGGCCCTGGCCGCGTTCGGTGAGGCGGCCGGCGACGGCGGTGCGGTGCTCGACGGGCTTGTGGTCGTCGTACTTGAACTTGGCTCGTACGTCGGTGACCTCCAGGCGCAGGCCGCGGATGCCGGGCAGCATCCGGCCGTACGGGGCCTGGCCGACGGAGATGGGGGCGTGGTCGCCGTCGGGCTGGAAGTGGGCCATCTGGCGGCGCAGCAGCTCGGCCTTGTCTTCGGGATCGTCGACGATCGTGGCGCGGCAGGTGAACTGGACGGCCGTGTAGTAGCTGGTGGGGACGCCGTCGGCGGGTGGGGTGTCCGGCTGGGCTCGCCAGGGGCCGGGGATGAAGGCGTAGTCGCCGAAGACGGTGAACAGGACGTTCGGGTCGTTGTCGATCGCCGTCCAGACCGGGTTGGGCCGGGCGAGGTGGACCAAGAGGTGGCCGGGGTCGCTGGTGAAGTGGGTGGGGACGGCGACGGGTGCCTGTCCGGGCAGGCCGTTGACGCTGAGGAGGCCGAAGTCGTGGCCTTCGGCGATCCAGGTCTGCCATTCGGCTTCGTCCAGGCTGGAGTCCCAGGGCTGGGTGAACATGCTGGTCTCCTTGCGGGGCGGTGGTGCCGGAGGTCTCAGGTGAGGGCGAGGAGGCTGACGGCGACGGCGGCGGCGCCCAGGCCGACGATCTGTCCGCGGTGGATGCGCTCGGCGAGGACGCTGCGGGCGAGCAGGACGGTGCCGGCCGGGTAGAGAGCGGTGATCACGGCGACGACGGCGAGGTCCCCGCTGCGGGCGGCGAGCAGGAAGAGCAGGTTCGCCACCGAGTCCAGCACGCCGGCGGCGGCCGAGATCGCGTATGCGGGCTTCTCCGTCCCGAGTTTGCGGTACGTCAGGCCGGCCGCGGCGAGGGTGACGGCGGAGGAGACCGCCCGTCCGATGATCAGGGGTGCCACGCCGCTGTCGGACGGGGCCTGGTGCAGGAAGATCAGCTGGAGGGCGATGGCGGCGCCGGCCCCGAGGGCCAGCAGCAGCGCGGTACGCGACGGGCGGGCCGATACGGTGCCGTGGCCTGCGCTGACCATCACCACCGCAGCCAGAGCGAGCGGCAGCCCGATCAGGCCGGCGGTACCCAAGTGCTCGTCCTGGAGCAGGCCCACGCCGACCGGCAGCATGGCCGACACGAGGGCGGTGACGGGCGAGAGCACGTTCATCGGGCCGATTGCCAGGGTGCGGTAGAGCAGGGCGAACGCGGCGGCTGAGGCCACGCCGGAGGCGGCGCCCCAGCTGAGCGCGGCGGGGCTGAACGAGGCGCCGAGCACGGGCCACAGCAGCAGCTCGACTGCGAGGCTGGCCGGCGCGGCGATCATCACAGTGCGCAGCACGTGGGCCTGTCGGGCGCCCAGGCCGCCGAGGAAGTCAGCGCACCCGTAGGCCAGTGAGCTGCCCAGGGCCAGCAGTAGAGCTATCACGAGACGATCCCTTACGATTGCAACAGAACGACTAAACCGTACATCGGAACGACCATTCTTTGTCAACCGAACGACCGGGTGGTTCATTCCATTGACCAATCGATGGGGATGGTGACCAGGTGACCGAGACAGATGCGGCCCTGCGCACGCTCGCGCACAACGTCCGTTCGGCTCGTAGTCGCGCGGGCCTGTCGCTGGACGAGCTCGGTCGCCGGGCGAAGGTCAGCAAGGGAGCCCTGGTCGGACTGGAGAAGGCGCAGGGCAATCCGAACTTCGCGACCCTGGTCCGGCTGGCCGACACGCTGGGTGTCTCGGTGTCCGCACTGATGGAAGGTCCGACCGAAGGGCGCGTCCGTGTGGTCTCAGTCAGCACCGTGATGCCGCTGTGGGCGGGCGAACAGGGCAGCGAGGCTCGGCTCATGCTGACGACCTCGGGGCCCGCTCCAGTCGAGGTGTGGCGCTGGCGCCTGGAACCGGGCGAGGAGTATCCCAGCCACCCCCACCAGGCCGGCGTCGTCGAGACTGTCAGCGTCATCGCAGGGCGCATGGTCCTGGTCGTCGACGGAACGGAGCACCCGGTCGTAGCCGGGCAGACCGCCACGTTCGAAGGCGACGTCGCCCACACCTATCGCGGGGCGGGAGACGAGACCTGCAATCTGATCATGACCGTCCATCTCCCGCCCGGGCCCGCATCCGCGGCTTGACCCGTCCGCGATGGCACTCACTCCGCTCGCCCTGGACGACTGGGTTCGTTGTCGATCGCCTCGATTGGATGTCAAAGGACACAGTTCGCCGGGGGCAGACAGGAAAGATCGCGGAAAGACTGGCCAACGTGCGCGAGGGCATGTCAACGTAGACGACCTTGCAAGAAACCCCAGGTCAGAGAGGTGATTGCCTGTGACCGTAGCTCCGTCGGGCCCTGGTTTCCGCACCACCGTCGAAGCGCTCCGGCTGCGGGAGTGGCAGCTCGGTCCCGGCCAGCCGACCCTGGTCACGGACCTGTTCTCCGCCGAGGACTTCCACCTGGTCGTCGATGACCGGGCTGATGTGCACGTCTCGTCCAAGGACGGCCGGTTCTACCTCGGATGGTTCCCCTTCGGCCGCCCCGGCACGGACGGCGAGGGATGGAAGATCGCCGTCACCGGGACCGCCACGGTGCCCGGCTACCACGTGTCGTTCGACACCGACACGCCGGCCGACATCGTCGCCGCCGCCGTAGCCCGCGTGCTGGAGACCTCTCACCGTCTATGACGACGCGGACACCGAGAGGCTGTGCCTCCGTTCTGCGAGCCGGCCGTCCGAGCGGCGGTCCGCTCCGTGACTCGTTCTCCATCCCCAGAAACTCGATTCCCCACCACCAGGAGGTTTGTTCGTGAGGTCCCCGGAGTTGACCGTCGGCGGTCTCATCGACCTGTTGTCCGCCTGCGACCCGAACGCTCCTGTCCGCCAGGCCGTCAACCCGTTCTTTCCGATGGCCCACCGTCTGGCGCTGGTCCTGCAGTCGGTCGACGAGACCGGCCGGACCGTCGTCTACCTCGCCGAAGGGCGGGACGAGGACGCGCAGCTCGGTCACCTGCCGCCGGAGGTCGCCGTTGCTCTGACGTGGCAAGGTCCCGTCCAAGCACCCCCACGCCGTACCCGCCGCCGCGCCGCCGGCAACTAGATCCACCGAGCCCTTGGAGGCGCGCTGTACCCCGATGTCCCGCTCAACCCGTCCACTCCGAGCGGTGGCCAGCCCGCGTTCTGGGTCGGTCCCCGGCACCTTGCAGGTGACGACGGGTGCCTCTACGACGTGGTCGCCGACACGCTCGCCGGCCTGGGCTGGACGAGTCTGACGATCGTCCGCGGACGCCACGAGCCGGACGAGGCACCGGAGGACCGCCAAGTTCTACGGAGCACCGTCCTGCACATCAGCCCCGACACCCTGCGCTGGGCTCAGTGGTCCCTGGCGGATGAGCCCTTCACTCTTGGCGAGCTTCCGGTCGCCTGGCAGGTCTCCGCCCGGGCCGAGGCGGTCAGTCCACTCGCCCAGTGGTCGGCCTATTTCACCCGCGACGTCCCCGGTGAGGCGGTCGCCGACTTTCTCGTCGCGCTCGACGCGAGCGACCAGCCCGCCGCTCCGCTCGCCGCGGCCGAACTCGTTCTCGACGCGGTCTCCGCCCACGGATGGTTCCGCGACATCGACCAGCGCCAGGCGGCAGCGACGGACCCGACGTTCACCTCGCACATCAGCCTCGGCGAGGTCTCGCACCTCGTCCAGGACGCCGACCCGCGCGTCTTGGTCGCCGAAGCCGACGACACGGGGGCGGCCGGATGGCAAGCGTGGTCCGAACCCGTGCTCGGCGCGCGCTGGCTGTGGGCGGCATCGTTCGCCGCCAGCGTCCCGCACGATCTCGTCGCCGCCTTCGCGGCTTCCCTCAGCTCGACCGCACCGGTTCTGCGGCGGGAACGGCCTGAGGCGACCCGTGAGCGCCTTCTGCGCGCGCCCGCCATCTAGCTTGACTCTGTTGGGGATCTTGGTGTCGACGGATTCAACTGCCCAGGGTTCGCCAGAACTTTGGGCGAGGGATGTCGCGCTGGTCGAGGTAGTTCTGGAAGGCAGTCGGCCGGCGGGGTGTGGGGGCTTCCTCAGCCGGTGACAGCCCGCTGAGGCGCTCGATGTTGACGGCGATGGCCGTCAACACGTGCTGAACGTGGACCTTTGCCTGTCCTCGGTAGCGGCAGCGCCGCATGCCGTATCCGTGGGCGAACTGGTTGACCGTGCCCTCCACTCCGGAGCGAACCGCGTAGCGGGCCTTCCACTCGGGCGTCTGCTGCTCGGCGCGGATGCGGAGCTGCAGGTCACGGAGCTTGCGCGGGGAAAGCCAACGGTGCGGGCGCTGTCGGCGGTGCTGGTGCATTGCGTCCGTGCCGGGCAGGGACGGCACTGGTTTCTGGTGAACCGTGCCACGATCAGCGGGGCCGCGGTGGGTGAGGAGGTCGGGTAGGGGCCGTGCCAGCCCGCGCTGACCTGCCCTTGGGGACAGGTGACCTGCTGACGGTCGAAGTCGATATGGAAGTCGTCCCGGGCGAAACCCTCGCCTCGGCAGTGCTGGTGCGTGGGATTGCTCTTCAGCGGCCCGGAGACGGTGACCTGGTGTTCACGAGCAGCTTGTTCCACATGAGGCAGGGACGTGTAGCCGTCGTCGACCAAGTGCTCGGCGGGCAGCAGCCCGCGACGCGCCAGGCGGGTGTGGATGCCGGGCAGGACCTGGCTGTCGTGGGTGGTGACCGCGGTGGTGGCGACATCCGTGATCACGTTGGGGCCGTTGGCAGCACAGGTCTCGGTCAGATGAGCGGCGAACCCCTTCCAGCTGATGATGTGCCCGTGTCGTGCGTAGCGGGCCGAAGTGTCGTAGGGCGAGACGATCGCCCACGACGACGGCGGCAGGCCCGCCCCGCCTTCCTTCTCGGCGGTCCGCCAGCGAAGGTGCCCAGCAGCGTCACGGTGATAGTTCTGCAACACGATCTGCCGCAGAGCCTGAACACGAGGACCGGACATGCGGTCCGCTCTGTGCCGGTAGAGGTGTTCCAGGACCCGGACGGCGTCGTTTCCGGTGGCAAGGATCCTGGTCATGGGCTTGGTGGGGTTCTTCCCCAGGCGGACGGGCCGACCGTAGCGGAGCCCCCAGGCCTCGTCCTGCGTGGTGCGCTCGCGCACCAGTCCGGCCTCCTTGAGACCGGCCAGTGCAAGGTCGAGAAGGCGGTCGGCACGGCAGTCTTCAGCGAGACGATCGCGGAAGTCGGCCAGCACGCTGTGGTGGAATCCCGGATCGTCCAGCTCCATGGCCATCGCATATGTGAAGTCGATGCGGCAGCGGACCGCCTCGGCGGCCTGCCTGTCCGACAGACCGAGCAAGAACCGCAGCACACAGACAGCGGCCAGCTGAGCGGGCGAGAGCCCCGGACGTCCGTCCCTGGGGTACCAGTCCGCGAAGTCCTCATCGCGCCACTGCCCATCCAGCCGGTCCCGCACCCATATCGCCGTCGTGCCACCTGGGTTGCTCGCCCGCGCGACCCGCGCGGACAGAGGCGGAACGTGCTCACCAGAACGGGGGCGCAGGGACAACGGGCACCTCGACAGCTGCATCGGTCGGCAGAACTACCCGAGCATGCCCGTCGACCATGCTTCCGCACTGGAGTTCTCCAAGATCCCCGACAGAGTCAAGCTAGGTGCCGCGCTGGTCGTGGATGTCGCGGCGGAGCTGTTCGGTGTGCCGGGTGAGGTCCTCGATACGGTCGGCGAGGTCTGCGGCTGCGGGCCGCAGATGTGGCTGGGTGGCGGTCAGGGGGCCCAGGAGCCGGGCGGGGTCGTTGTCGGCGAGGGCCAGGTTCAGCTCGCCGACCGCGTCTTGGGCGTCGGTGGGCAGGTCGGTGAGGGCGGTGATCTGTGCGGCGAGGCGCCGGAGGCCGGCGGCGTTGTCACGGGCCCAGGCGGTGACGGAGCGGTCGGCGGCGCGGGTGTCGCGGGTGGCCTGGACCCGCTCCTCGCCGGTGCTTCCAGGGGTGCCGGGGCGCAGGCGCAGGTAGCGGCGTTCGGCGGCCTGGCGGCTGGCGACGCCGAGGGGCCCGGCGAGGTCGGCCCAGCTCGCGCCGTGCCCGCGGGCGGTCTCGATCAGCCCGCTTTCCCAGCCGGCGAGCTGTTCGCGGACCTCGCGCAGCATCAGCAGTGCGGCCAGGGCAGGGTGCGGGCCGGCGTCGGACGGCGGGGCCGCGTTCGTCGGCGTGAGGGCGGGGGGCTGTTGAGCGACCTTCATGGACTGGTTGATGGCTTCCAGCGCCGCCGCGGCGGCGGTGAGGGAAACGGGCGTGGTGGGTGGGGTGGCTTGGTTCACGGGACTCTCTTCCGTCCTGTCATCCTCCTGATGACTTCCTGCTTGTCATCGTTTCGATGACATGTTACAACAGTGGCACGTTGAAGCGCATTGGCAGTTTCTGCCTGAACCAACTGGAGGTGTTTCGCGATGTTGATGCGCACCGACCCGTTCCGCGAGATGGACCGGATCGTCCAGCAGCTGTCGGGTACGTCGGGCACGTGGTCGAAGCCATCGGTCATGCCGATGGACGCCTACCGCGAGGGCGACGTGTACGTCATCGCCTTCGACCTTCCCGGGGTCACGACCGACGCGATCGACATCGACGTCGAGCGGAACATGCTGACCGTGAAGGCGGAGCGCCGCCCGGTCGCGCAGGCCGACTCGGTGAAGGTGGAGCTGTCCGAGCGGCCGCTGGGCGTGTTCTCGCGCCAGATCGTCCTGGCCGACACCCTGGACACCGAGCGGATCGAGGCCGACTACGACGCGGGTGTCCTGACCCTGCGGATCCCGATTGCCGAGCGAGCCAAGCCCCGCAAGGTCACCATCGGCGGGGAGTCCGGCCGCAAGCAGATCTCCGGCTGAGTCCTCCAGCAGAACCCGGCAGCGGAGGGCGGGAAGATCCCATTCCCCCCGGTGCCCCGCCCTCCGCACCCCCGTTGACCCCTTCACCCCGTTCCCGGAGGTGACGTGATGTCGATGCGCAGGGAATCCTTTCTGGCCCACGTCCAGCAACACGGCGAGTACGAGACCCCCGAAGAGGCCGATCGCGTCGCACGCGTCGTCCTTGCCCTGCTGGGCGCGCACCTGGTCGGCACCGTGCGCGCCCAGCTCGCCGCCCGGCTCCCCGAGACCTACGCCCTGATCCTCCTCAACCCGCTGCAGGCGGCGGAGCCGCTCTCGCCCGAGCGGTTCGTCCGCGCGACCGCAGCCTGGATCGAGGGTGCCACGGAGAAGACCGCCCTGTGGGACATCGGCGCGGTCCTGTCCACCGCGGCCGCCGCCGCGGGCGACGTCCTCACCCGCGAGGTCCTTCTCCAGCTCCCGCCCGGCTACGACCTCCTGTTCGGACACCCCCAGCCCACCTGACCACCACCGGCCCGCCGCCCGCGCGCGGCGGCATCCTTCGCAGAAAGGCAACCGCAGCCATGTACGACCAGCCCCGAGCGAACCGGCCCCAGACGGCCATGACGTTCGACCAGATGCTGGAACGCGTGCGCTACGAAGGCGCTTACCCCACCCGCGAACGCGCCGCGGAATCCGTCGACAACGTCCTGGCCGCCCTCGGCCGGCAGCTCACCGGAGACGAACGCGTCGACCTCGCCCGGTGCCTGCCCGTCGAGGCCGCGCTCACCCTGACCGCCCAGATCCCCGACACCGATCCCCTCACCGGCTGGGGCTTCGTCAAGGACCTGGCCACCCGCACCGGCGCCACCCCGGCCACCGCCCGCTGGGACACCGGCACCGTACTCGCCGTCATCACCCCCCTCGTCGGCCCCGACCTCATCACCCGGATCCTCCACCGGCTCCCCGACGGCTACGCCCTCCTCTTCGGCCGGGCAGAACTGCGCCGGCCCCAGCCGACCGCCGCCTGACCGGACCGTCCGACAGGCCCGGCCGGTTCCTGACATGGCCCACCCCGGTGACCGATGCGACCGGTGCTGCTCAAGCGGCCCACGAGGGCGCTCACGGCCCTCCCGCCGTCCGTCTGGAGGGTCACTGCGGCCTGGAGCGGTTGAACACCCGGGCCCGTCCCGAGCCGACCCGGCTCGGGACGGGCCGTACCGCCTGCCCGAGCTCGCTACCCGCCCGCTGGTCTGAAGGTAGGCCAGCGGGCTGGTGATCACTCGATCGTGTGGCGCGGAAGGCCGCCGCCCCCACGGCTCGGCCTGGAGTGAGAGTGAAGAGGCCTCTGATCTGGCAGCCTTCCGGGAGCAACAGACCAGCAGGCTGCCGGCCTGCTGGCACGATCGAAGGAGCGCGCATGGCGAAGCTCAAGGGCTAGCTTGTTCTTTAACCAGTGCGGCGTGGTCGTGGGCTTGGTGCTTTCTTGGTTCGTCGTTTCGTGGGGTCTGGTTTGCCCGCGGTGTGCACGTCGTAGCGGGTGGTTGGCTGCTTGTTCCTGATGCCGGGTGGTCGTCCCGGGCCGGGGTGTGAGGGTTTCGGTGCTCCGGCCGGGCAGGCCGCTTTGGGGCGGAGGTGCCGAAAAGCGCGTCGGACCCGGGCGGGAGTGAGCCGTTCGGGCGGGCTGGGTTTCTCCCATGGCCGACGCAGGTCGGCGGCCAGGGGCCGGGCGAGCCGGAGCTGGGTGAAGACCGTGAGGATCAGCCAGGTCCACCGGTCCGCGGCTTCCGGAGTACGGATCTTCGGGCAGGTCCAGCCCAGGGTCTGCTTGAACAGGCGGAAGGTGTGCTCGATGTCGAAACGCCGGAGGAAAGCCTGCCAGAGCAGATCGACTTGAGCGAGGGTGGCGTCGGTGCCCGACCACCACAGCCAGACGGGCTTGGGTGTCGCGCCGCTGGGCAGGTGGTCGACCCGCAGCAGGATCACGGTGCCCTCGATCACCGGGAGGGCGCCCAGTTGTGCGGTCCAGGCCGAGCGGTGGGTCAGTCTCGGGTGCAAGCGGTCCCAGGCTTGGGCGGTCGCGGTGCCGTAGAGGCGGGTCTCGGTCACTGACGCTGCGTGGGGTGAGCCCCAGGTGGCCAGGTCGCCGAAGACGAACTCGCCGCCGTGGCGGGGCGGCCTACCCCGCAGGCCGGGATCGCGGGGTGGGACAGTGCGGCGCAGGACACGGTCCGAGCGCATCCGGCCCAGCACCTGCACCGGCAGATCCTTGAGCAGGAAGGCGAGGCGGGGGACGTCGTATCCGGCGTCCACCACGATCAGGATGTCCGGGTCGCCGTCGTTCCACTGTCCGGCGTCCATGAGTCGTTCGACGAGGTCGCGCATCTGCCTGGCGGTCACGGTGGCGGCGTCGTCGCCCGGCGTCAGACGAGTTGCGTCCAGCGGTGCGGTCCAGGAAGTGCGGCCGGTTTCGAGTGCGCAGATCACCGAGTAGGGCCAGCCGGGTACCGGGATGTGCTGGTCCTTGCCCCGGCCGTAGGTGTGGCACAGGATGCGCTGCGGCGAGGTGGGGGCGCTGGGCCGCAGCCAGCAGGTCAGGTCGGCGGCCAGGACCAAGCGGCCGTCCGGCGCCCGCGGGAGTTCCACCGCCGCGAGCGCTCGCCGTAGCCGGCCCACCTCGACCCGGCCCGCGGACAGGGCGTCGTACAGTCCGCCGTGCCCGCGCCGGTGTTCGCCGACCAGCGAGAGTTCCACCAGCGACCGGACCGGACCGTCGGCGCACAACACCGCGTCCGCGAGTTCGAACAGAGCGTCCGCACGCCTGGTCAGGCAGGAGTAGAACGCACCCCGGAAGCGTGACAGTTCCGCAAACGGGTCCCCCAGGACTGTGTCGTGCGACAGACTCATCCTCACGGCCTTCGTGCTGAGCGTTGTGTGTTCCTTGGTCGGATCACATGCTCAGCCGAAGGCCGCCCGCGTGTACGGCAGTTACCAATCCGAGTGACCAAGTACGACAAGCCGTTCGGACCCACTGCTTAAAGATCAAGCTAGCGCTACTACCGGTGATCTAGGTTGTTTTCGTCCCATCCGACGTAGCCGATCGCCCTGAGCACGCTCTGCACCGTCGGTTCAGACACACGCCGGGGCTCATTCGGCTTGTTGGGCGATGCGTGGCTGGGCGAAGAGCTTTTGGATTCCGGTGATGTCGAGGAGGCGCCGGAGGAACGGGGGCTGGTTGTCCAGGTGGAGGCGTACGGAGTGCGCGGTGGTCTGGCGGTGGATCATCAGGAGGGAGGAGACGCCGATGGAGTCGCAGAAGGTCAGTTCCGCGCAGTCGAGGCGCAGGTCGTGCAGCCCGGGCTGCTCGGTGAGGAACCGGCCGGCGCGCTCGACCAGGGTGTCGCCGGTGTTGTAGTCCAGGTCGCCGGCGAGGTGGAGGCATGCGCTGCCGTGGCCGGTTTCGGCCGTCAGGGTGAACGAGGGGGACAGAGGCGTCATGTGGTCGCTCCGGAGTGCGGCGCTGTGGTGGCGGGTGCACGGTCCAGAGCGAGGCGCGCCTGGTCGAGCAGCCGTGCGGTCCGGGGGAAGTCCTTGAGTTCGGTGGCCAGGATGTCCAGGGCGGGGTGCAGGGAGTGGGCGGGGACGTGGCGTGCGGTGAGGATGCCCGCGGTCCACGTGATGAAGGTGGTGAACAGGTCGTCGTCGTCGGTGTAGAGGGCGACGGTGAGGAATTCGACGATGTGGGCGAGGTCTTCGGCGGTGCGCTCACGCTGGTGGACGGTGTAGGCGGCCATGGCGGGGAAGCGGTCCACGAGCTGGGCGAGAACCGTCTTGACGAGCTGCGGCTGGGTGCGGCCGACGAGCGTGTACTCCTGGTCGATCAGGTGGGGCAGGTCGTCGATCTGCTGGTGCCCGCGACCCACCGCGGGGGCGGGGATGCCGTCGGCGAGCAGCCGTGCCGCGGCGCGTGCGTCGGGGGCCCAGGCGTCGGCGCCGAGGAGGCGGGCGTATCGGCCGTCGTGTCCGAAGGCCGCGCCGCCGGCGAGAACGGGGACACCGATTGCCTGGCAGGCGGTGATCGCCGCGTGGGCGGCGGGCAGCCGGGTGGGGAGGGAGGAGGAAAGGGCCACCGCGTCGGCGCCGCTGGTGTGGAGGTGGGCGATGAGGTGCGGGGTGGGGACCTGGGCACCGAGGAAGTCGACCCGCCAACCGCGCAGGGTGAGGACTTCGGCCAGGAGGCGGGCGGGCAGGGAGTGCCATTCCTGTTCCACGCAGGACACGGTGATGTGCCCGAGGCCGGGTGGGGTGCGGTGGGCGGGGTGGTGGGCGAGGGCGGCGATGACCCGTTCGGTGATGGCGCTGGCAGCGTGCTCCTGCGCGACGCTGAGCCGGTTGGCGGCCCATTCGGCGCCCACCTTCGCCTGCACCGGGGCGATGAGATCCAGCAGGGCGGTCTCCGCGTCCAGCCCGTTGTCGAGAGCCGTGAAGACGATGTCGGCGGCGCGGTACTCGTCGCGGGTCGTGATGGCCGCCCACAACTGGTCCCGCAGGCCCTGGGCGACGGCGGTCGTGGGGGTCATGCGGTGTACCTGCCTCGGGTGTGGCCGTTCACGGCGCTGAGATGCTGCGTGCGGGGTGCGCTGATGGCGATGAGCGCCATGTCGTCGTGGCGGCCGTTGCGCAGCCATTGGGAGGCGAGCATCTGGATCTGCTCGATGACGGCTTCGGCCGGCATGTCGGCACACTCGGACAGGGCCCGTCGCAGGCGTTCGTCTCCGAACAGTTCGTCACCCAGCGGACCGCCGCGGGCTTCGGTGAATCCGTCGGTGTAGAGCAGGCAGGTGTCGCCCGGCTCCAGCACGGCCTCCACGGTGAGTGCCTCGATCGTGGGGAGGACCCCGATCAGTGAACCGCGGGTGGGGACCTCTTCGATGCTTCCGTCGGCGCGGACCACGAGGGGGTGGGGGTGGCCGGCCGAGGTGAGGCGCAGTCTCACCTGGTTCTCCGCGCGGTGCACCGAGGCCAGTACGAGTGTGGCGAAGCGGGTGTGATGGGAGTTCAGCAGTGCGCCGTTGAGGAGTCGCAGCATTCGTTCGTGGTCGTCGGCCATGGGCAGCAGCGCTTGCAGGGTGTTGCGGATCTTGCCGGTGAGGACGGCGGCTTCCAGTCCCTTGCCGCACACGTCCCCGAGGACCACCAGCGACGCGTCCGCCGCGGTGCTGCCGGGGTGGACGTCGTAGAAGTCGCCCCCGACCTGTTCGGCGGCGCCTGCGGGGCGGTAGCCGCCGGCGATCTCCACCCCGTCCAGGCGTTGCAGGGTCGGCGGCAGCAGGTCACGCATCAAGGTCTGGGTGATGGCGCTCTGTTCGCTGTAGAGGCGTGCGGCGGACAGCGCGGCACCGGCCCGGGCCGCGAACAGGCGGGCGAAGACCTCTTCGTCCCGGTTGAACTGCGCGCGACCGCTGCGGCGGAGGAGGATCAGGGCTCCCGCCGGCACCCCGTGTCCGGGCAGGGGGGTCACGACGACCGACTCGATCTTCTCGGTGAAGCCGTCCGGGAGGGCCCATCCGGGCAGGGTGGCGGGGTCGATCCAGCGCGACGGCACGGGCGGGAACCCCTGGAGCGCTTCCGCGAGTCCGGGGAGATCGGACGGGTCGGCGACGAGCAGAGCGCGGTCGGCCTCCTGCCCGGTGAGGGCTCGGGAGACGGGTAGTTTGCCGCCCTTGGCGGGGGCGACGACGATGGCGACGTCCGCGAGGTACTCGGCGGCAAGCTGCGCGGTCGCGGACATGCACTTGTCGGCGTTCAACGAGGCCAGCAGGACATTGGACGCCTCCGAGAGGAAACGAGTGCGTTCACGCTCCGTGACGAGTGCTTCTTCCGCGAGCCGACGGTCGGTATCGTCGACCAGCCACCACACCACGCTCCCTTCCGGCGTGGGCGTGGCATGTGCCTCGAAGGTCTGGGCGCCGATCCGCCCCGACACCGGAGCGGGCCGGGCGGAGTCCGTCTCGGCCCTTACGGCGGTCCCGGTGCGTGAGGCCGTCACGCACCGGTGGGCGTCGGCCAGCCAGCCCGGAGCCACGTCCTGCATACTCGCCCCGGGCGTCGCACCGTTCAGGAGGAGAGCGGCCGCGCTGTTCAGAGCAAGAACGGTCCCAGCCGCGTCCGCCACGATGGCGGGGTAGGGGGCGAGGCCCCACCAACTCGTGTGGGTAGCGGTATTTTCCCTGGTTGAGGCCATGTAAGAGGGCCCGCCCTGGGCGAACCGCACCACCTTCCCCTGCTCGACGAAAGTATTTGCCGTGCGGCAAGCATCCTCCAGAAGCGTCCTCGATGGCAACCTGCCCCACGTGCCGCGTTCCCGTGCCGGTGTGCTGCACGCGGGGTACACGCCACGCAACCGGAACCTTCACGCCGTGATCACACAAAACCGCCGGGAGGAAGGCCTTCCTCTTCCGCCGTGGGGCGTCCGTGCCAATCCAGGCACATCACCAACGAGTCGTCGGCAGCCGGGCCGGAGCCGCGGTGTCCGAGCAGTTCCTGCAGCATCGCGCGGGGCACCTGGGAGGCGGGGAGCAGCCGTGTGCTGGTGATGGACCTGGCCAGGGCGCGCAGGCTGTACTTTTCCCCGGCGGGTGACAGAGCGTCGTAGACGCCGTCGCTGATGAAGAACAGGCGGTCACCGGGCTCGACGGCAAGGTGCTGGGGGACGTAGGCCGTGTCCTCGAACATCCCCAGCGGATCCTGCGCCTCCAGCTCGACCGTCTCGACCGCCCCCGCCCGAAGCCGCCACACCCGCGGCGAGCCCGCGTCGATGATCTCCACCTCACCGGTGGGCAGGTGAAACCGGAGCAGCAGCGTCGCCAGGTACTTGGCGCCCCTGTACTGCCCGTGGACGGCCTGGTCCGCGAGATACGCCTGATCGCTCAGGTCCAGTCCGGCGCGGCGGGCGTTGCGCAGGGCGTTGACGGCGAGGTTGGTCAGCAGCGCGGCGTCGATCCCTTCGCCCATGCCGTTGCTCACGGTCAGATACAGATCGTCGGCGGAGGCAGACCAGTCGAAACTGTCACCGAAGATGGCGTACGCGGGTTCCAGCTGCGCTCCGAGGCTGTACTCGGGGCGGGCGCAGGAGCGGCCGGGCAGCAGCTGCCACTGCATCTCGGCGGCCAGCGTCAGGCGCTCGGCCCGACGGGCCTGGAGGAACACGTCGGTGTCGCGTTCCGCCACGACCACTTCGTGCGCCAGCGCGTCCGCGTACAACTGGAGTTCCCTCACCGTGTTCGCCTCCGCCGTGTCCCCGGTGGCCGGCAGGGTGACGCTCAGCACACCGAGCCGGTCCCCCCGGACACTGACCGGCAGGTGCACCGTTACCGTGGAAGCCGAGGCGTCGTGCACGCAGTGCGGCTCCTGGGCCCCGAACGCGCGGCCCGGCGCGCTCTCGTGCACCGACAGCGGCCGCAGCGTGTGCGGCAGCACGCCGACCGGTTGCAGCCGGGTCATGGCGTAGTCGGCCATCAACAGTTCCACTGTACGGGCGCCGAAACGATCCTCGATCAGGGAACGGAGCACGTCGAAGATCTCGTGGGGCGCGGCCTCGCGCAGAGCACGCTCAACCGCACTGGGTCTGTCCACCGGTACCGGTCTTCCTTTCCTTCACATATCTTCATCTATGCGACTGCTCACATCGACCAGCCAGAACGGGTACGAAGCGCCCACTCGGGAGTGTCACATGCGCGAGGCCCACGACCAGCACGCCTCCCGAACCGCGCCCGGAATCGGCGACATGCTGGAGCTGCTGGAAGCAGCGTGGGAGCGCCACCGCGACACGCTCAGTACCGCTCCGCTCTCCGCCGCCCAAACCCGTGTGATGTACCTCATCGAACGCGAACCCGGCATCAACCTGACCGCGCTCGGCCGCCGCCTTTCCTCTGCCGCACCGTCCGTCACCCGCCTGTGCGACCGCCTCCAAGCCGCCGGATTCCTCCGCCGCACCCCCCACACCGAGGACCGGCGCGCCACGCAACTGGAACTCACGGAAGCGGGAAACGCCTACCTCCACGGCATCCGGCACCGCCGGGAACAGGTCCTGCGCCAGGCCATGGATCGTATGAGCCCCGAAGCCCAGAACGCCCTCGCCATCGGCCTCGCCGCTCTGTGCGACGCCGCCGGCGAACCCACGAGGCAACCCGAACACCGCGAAACTGCCTGAGCGACCCGTACCTCATCGCTGGACAAGCTGCCGGAGGTAGTCGCACTCGTGCAGGCCGTCATCGTCTCCCCTCAATGGCCGGCCGCGGGGAACCTGCCGGTTCGACTCACTCCGTCCACGCCCTGCCCGCTAGTCTTCTGAGTCAGGAATTCTGTTCAGATGTATAGGCTTGGTCTGTGGCGCGTACTGGGCGGCCGAAGGCCGAGTTGATCCTGTCTGATGATG